>NZ_JBLXHT010000009.1:0-211717 GCF_048259265.1 Kiloniella sp.
AATGTTATTCTTCAGCAGACCCTATTCGTCTCTTCAGGAATAAATGATAAAAATGTTGCTGACTATCCCAGGTATTTTAGATCAATCCGGACTCACGAGAATAAACGAGCTTCTTGATCGAGGACAATTCAAGGACGGAAAGCTTACGGCTGGATGGCATGCAAAACTTGTCAAAAACAATACACAGCTTACCGGACGAGATACCACCGCAAAACAGGCAACAGCCATTCTAAACAATGCACTACAGCGTAATGCCACTTTTGCCCGGGCAACACTTCTACGGCGAATGCGCCCTCTTCTCTTCAGCCGTTATGAGCCTGGCATGGAATATGGCAACCATGTTGACGATGCAATTATGGGTTCTGACAGGGGATTTCGCACTGATATATCTTTTACAGTTTTCCTGAATGATCCAAATAGCTACGAAGGCGGAGAGCTGGTGATGGACAGCTCTGTCGGTGAACAAAAGTTCAAACTGCCTGCGGGTTCAGCCGTCGTGTACCCTTCGACCACATTACACAGGGTTGCCCCCGTCACCAAAGGCGTCAGACAAGTTGCCGTCAGCTGGGTGCAAAGTCTGGTCAGATCTGCAGACCAACGCGAAATAATCTACGATATCGACCAAACCCGACGGACCCTTTTTGAGCAAAACGGGAAAAGCAGAGAGTTTGACCTCCTGACCAAAACTCACGCCAACTTGTTACGGCTTTGGTCTGAACCATAAATAACGTATTTACCCCACATAAAAAAAGGGCTGCCTACAAAAGGCAGCCAAAGTTTGTCTTGGGGAATTTAACAAGTAAATTAAACAGCTAATAGCGAGTAGATCGTATCCTTAAGCGCCAAACGTTCCTTTTTGATCTCATGAATGTGATCATCACTTAACGTCTCAACCTCACTTTCGTGCCGATGGATCATCTTGTTAATTTGGTGATAATCCTCAGCAAGTTTCGCAAAATGCGCATCAGACTGCTTCTTGGTGTGAATGCGGTCTTTAAGCTCTGGAAATTCCTCTGCGAGTTCATGCGGTGTGTGCTGTGACATTCCCACTCCCTTGTTGCTATCATCTACAGGCAGACAATAGAACAAATGAGATATTCAGGCTTTGACGTAGGTCAAATGACGATATTTTTCTGTTTCTTTGGGGCTTTATATTTCAAAGAAAAAGGACCGTTAAAATTTAACCAAAATCGTCTTCATCTGACGTCCTAAGGGCAATTCCACCAAGCAACATATCCACCTCATCTCCATCGCGAGACAAAGGCAGAACAAGACTTTCAACATCCTTGATACCAGGTAAATCACCGACATAAGGCAAAATCGTCCGAACCGGTTTTCTTTCTTGGACCACCCGCTCGTATAAGGAAAACATTCGGCTCGGCGGATTTTGAGTAGGAATTTCACTGATACGCTTACCTGTATAGCTCCCCATAGTGATTTCATCGATCAAGGTTCCGACAAGCCGATATTCAAAATCAAGAGGATTTCTATGAACATCAATCAATTCGCAATATGGCAACAATGATGGAATCGCCAACGGATCCACATCAGTTCGGGCAGGTAGCTCTTTAATCCTTGGCAACGATTTCCAGTAATCAAATAACTTAATTAAGTGAGGTGCTTCTATACTTAAGCTCTTATCTAAGTACGGTGTGTTTGACACTTAATTCCTTTCCTTCGAATGAAAAGCAGCCCCTTATCTTCAGAAGTATAGCACATCCTTGTTTAATCTGGTTTGAAAACCATCAAATAGAAAACAATTACAATCATAGGGAATGCCAAAGACCCCAGAAAAATCCACCAGCGGTCAAATATCCAATATTTCGCAGATACATCTGTGTTCGCATCCAATCCTAGCTTGATCAAATTACGCATGCGAATTTGGATATATACAACCGCAAGCCAGCAAAAACTCGCGCACAAATAAAGAACTAGCCCCCATAAAACCCAAGTATCACTTAAATCATAGCCCGTGGTAACAAGAAGCCCAATTCCCGAAAGAAGCTGTATAATCACAGAAGGCGTTGTAAACAGCCAATCGGCGATAACCACATGACGCACAGCAAAATACATCGCCGATAAATTTTTGCTACGGTTAGCCATAAACATATAAAATGCACTGCCAATCCCTGTACCAAAGAGAATTGTCGAGCTTAAGATATGTATCCATTTCAGGAGTTCATAATCCATTAGTTTATTGACCTTATCTCGCCACAACTCTCAACATCAATGCGCATAAGCATTTGAAATATTAGTTCGTTTTTGACTTGTCCTGCAAATAAAATTCAGCCTAAAGTAGTTTACCTTCCAATTCCCTTTCCAGCACCATAGTTCGGAGTAAGATGTGCCTGCCGGTGATCCTATATTTAAATCTGTCTTCGGCAAAGATTGGGACGATCTTCCGCCTGTGATGAAAAAACATTACGCTGTACGATCAAATAGTCATGATCGTGTTGTGGTCAAAGGAAGGCTGGATATAAGAATATCACCGATGGTTAGCCTTATGGCACGGATCAGCGGCATGCTTCTCGCCTACTCTGGCAAAAATATCCCCGTCACCGTTGTTTTTAGAAGTGATCATAAAGGCAGTTCTTCGACATCTAATACACCCTTTTATTTTGATCGTACCTTTCACTTTCCAGACCATGGCGATATTACTTTTCGCTCTCGTATGGAGCAGATTGAAAATAACATTTTGGTAGAATTCATGCGCTTTGGCATAGGTTGGAAACTCGCGTATGAGTGGGATGGCAAAAAGGTTATCCTGCGCCACAAAGGCTATGTCTGGCAGATCTTTGGGAAATTACTTCCCCTGCCGTTCTCATGGATAATGGGCAATGGTTATGCCGAAGAAACCCCGCTTTCTGATGACACTTTCTCTATGTGGACCCATGCCAAGCATGCCCTCTTCGGGCCAACCTTTGGCTATGCTGGTAATTTTAAAATCACGGAAGTCGAATGCCCCAAGTAAAAGTACCTCCCAAAACTGAGCGGACAGTTCTTATCCTTGGTGGGTATGGTAATTTTGGCAAGCGCATTGCCTCGGCCCTAACCCGAGACAACATCCCGGTTATTATCGCGGGCAGAAATGCAGAAAAAGCCAATGACTTTGCAAGTCAGCTTCCATCAAAATTAACGCAAACAGCATGCTTTGACATAAATAAGGATCTAGCCGCTGAATTGAATCGCCTTAACCCAACTGTTGTTATCAATACCTGTGGCCCCTTCCAGAACAGTAACTACGATGTTGCTGAAACCTGTATCGACGCGTCTGTTCCCTACATTGATCTTGCTGATGGGCGGGATTTTGTTGTGGGCATTAAAGCCTTAAACGACAAAGCCAATGCAGCTGGTATTCCAGTTATTTCAGGTGCATCAACCGTCCCCGGGCTTTCGTCTGCTGTATTGGAAAAATACAAAATCCATTTTTCTGAAATAGACCAAATGATCTATGGTATTTCCCCCGGACAAAGTGCCGAACGCGGTCTGGCCACGACACAAGGTATACTCAGTTATCTGGGCAAAAAACTCTCTCCTGCGCAAGGGACATCAACTCCCCGCTACGGTTGGCAGGGTATTTATCGCCAAGAGTTCCCCATGCTCGGTAAACGCTGGATGGCGAACTGCGACATTCCTGATCTCGATCTTTTGCCATCACATTATAACATCAAGTCCGTGCAATTTTCAGCAGGTATGGAACTGAGCTTGATCCACCTCGGCCTCTGGGGTCTTTCGTGGCTTATCCGCTGGGGCTTACCGTTGGAACTTGAAAAACATGCAGCCTCTTTGCTCAAGCTCAGTAACTGGCTCAACATCTTTGGCACCAGTGACGGTGGTATGCACATCATCCTCAAAGGTAAGGATAACAACGGTCAGGCGTTGACAAAAAAATGGTTCATTATCGGGCTGGACGGCGACGGCCCACAAATTCCAACAATTCCGGCCATTATCCTTGCGAAAAAGATTATTCGTGGTGAAAGTGTCCCATCAGGTGCCACGCCTTGTGTTGGCTTGGTTAACCTGAACGAATACCTAAAAGAACTTGCGCCCTTTCATATCCGTATCTTTGAAGATTAAGTCTGATGAAACTTGTTCCTGCCTGCCGCGAAGACCTCCCACTTTTGCCCTTGATTGCTCTGAGGTCAAAAAGTCATTGGGACTACCCTCAGGATTTCTTAGATAAATGTAAGATCTTTTTCGAAGAAGAGTTCACAGAAGAATACCTGAAAGAATCCCACACATTCCTTATCAAGCAAGACGAGGAAGTTATTGGTATGGGCAGTCTGTTATGGAAAGAGGTGCCGATGATTGATAATTTCTGGCTGTTACTAGAAAATATCGGGAAAGGTTATGGCAAACAGGCTTTTGACCTTCTTTTGACAGAGGCCATAAAACTTGGCTGGCCGAACCTTACTGCAATTACAGATATCTATGCCGAAGGTTTTTACAAAGCCATGGGCGCCAAACGCGTAGGAGAAGTACCATCCGAGGTGCAAGACAGAATGCTTCCCAAAATGTTTATTGATCTGGGCTAGTCCGTATTTGGTAATGTTACCTGATTATGCTCGAACCAATGTGCAAGATGATCAATCAAAAGACGAACACGGCGAGGCTGAATTGATCCATCAGGATAAACAATCTGAAGCGCAGCAGGCACCGCGGCAAAATCTTCCAAAACAGGTATCAAAGCCCCTGATTTGAGATCATCTTGAATATCCCAGATAGATTTCAACGCAAGGCCGTGTCCGGCACGGCACCAGATTCTGACCAGATGCCCATCATTCACCGTACGATTACCACGGACAAAATACTTCTTTTCACGCCCCTCAACAGCAAAGCGCCACGCATGATCAACCTGATTGCCAAACCTCATCAAGATGCAATTGTGGTGGATCAAATCTTCCGGATGGCCGGGGGTACCATTCCTATCAAGATAATCAGGCGACGCACACACCACGCGTCTGTTAGCCCCCAGCTTTTTGATACGGAGTGAACTGTCAGCTAAAACCCCAAGGCGTATCGCGAAATCAAGCCCTTGCCCCACAAGATCAACATATCCATCCGTCAGGGTCAGGTTGATGCTGATTTCAGGATGCTGTTCCATAAAGCTGTCCAGCAAAGGAACAATCCGGTTATACCCCAGATCAATTGGGGCACTGATATGGATGGTTCCCGAAATCTTTTCCACGCCAAGCTTGATGCGGGATTGAACCTCGTCAGCTTCGGCCAAAATACGCCGGGCACCCGACACAAGTTCACGCCCCTCATCCGTCAAACTGATCGAGCGTGTCGTCCGTGTTAAAAGGCTTGCCCCATAGTAAGCTTCCAGCGCAGCAAGGCGTTCTGAAACACTTGCCGGAGACAACCCAAGTTCACGCCCGGCAGCCGCCATTCCGCCCTTTTCCACAATACGCAAAAACAGCGTCAGATTATCCAGATCCATAATGTCGGGGCCTTTGCATTATTCGGAATTTCCAAAATATCATTTCGAATTTTGCGCAATTATCAGACGTCATAGCAAGTGCTATTTGATAATCACGAAAGGAAAAGCCCCTTATGCAACTTGATCATGTAACCATACGCACCCGGAATCTTGCGGTCACACGTGACTTCTTTCTCAGTGTCTTTGAGTTGGAAGAACGCGAGCGTCCCCAGACCATTAAACGCATTCCTGGTCACTGGCTCTATTCAGATAATCGCCCAATCGTCCATCTGATCGGGTCCCATGGTCACGGTATCGATTGTGCTGCCGAGGCCTTTGATCATGTCGCATTTCGATTACACAATTACTACGGTTTTCGAGAAAAACTCGACGCACAAGCTATTCGCTATACCTGCATGGACCTTCCAGAAATTGAAGAACGACGGCTTTTCTTTCGTACGCCTTGCGGTCCTCTTCTGGAAGCAGTGTTCGCAGCTTCTGCCCACGACTTTATTGACAACGAACCTAGATAACATACCCAGCGAAACAACCAGATAACACACCCAGATAACACACAAGGAAACACGCCATGACCAGCCCTCTGTTCCAGCCACTCTCCCTTGGCCCGGCAATTCTGCCAAACCGAATTGCCATGTCGCCAATGACCCGTGCCCGGACGACACAACCCGGCAACATCCCCAACGCACGCATGGCGGAATATTACGCCCAAAGAGCATCCGCGGGATTGATTATCAGTGAAGCGACCCAGATTTCTCAACAGGGCCAGGGGTATTCCTTCACCCCCGGTATTTTCTCCGATGACCATATAGATGGCTGGAAACTTGTGACCAATGCCGTTCACAAAAAAGATGGACGTATATTCCTGCAGCTATGGCACGTCGGGCGTATGAGCCACGAAAGCTTTCATGACGACGGTAAGCCAGTCGCCCCTTCGGCCTTGTCTCCGGATGCTCAGGTCTGGGTTGTTGACCCGGCCACTGGCGAGGGAAACATGGTTGATTGCCCGACCCCCCGTGCACTGGAAAAACACGAAATCGCCGCCATCGTTAACGACTTCCGACAAGCCGCAGCCAATGCAATTTCTGCAGGTTTTGACGGTGTTGAAATTCACGGTGCCAATGGCTATTTGATTGACCAGTTCCTACGCCGCTCATCAAACCAACGTACCGATGAATATGGTGGTTCACAGGAAAATCGCATTCGCTTTCTGGTTGAAGTCGCCGAAGCTATTGCGGATGAAATAGGTGCAGACCGTACAGGCATCCGCTTGTCCCCCTACATCACCCAACGCAATATGGCTGACGACGAAATTATTGATGTCATTCTGAAATCTGCACAAGAACTGAATCGTATCGGCCTAACCTATATCCATCTATCCGAAGCAGATTGGGACGATGCCCCACAAGTACCAGATCGGTTCCGCCACCAACTGCGCGCGCTCTATTCTGGTAAGATTATCGTTGCTGGAAAATATACCAAAGAGCGAGGTGAACAGATTATTTCTGATGGATTGGCAGATATCATCGCCTATGGACGTCCTTTTATTGCCAACCCGGATTTGCCGCATCGTTTTGCCAACAACTTGCCGCTTGCCGACTTTGACGGCGGCACGCTCTTTGGCGGCACAGAAAAAGGCTATAGCGATTACCCCGCTTGGAAAGAGGCATCATGACCTTATCCCCAGAAGAAACTCTGGCGGGTTGGCAAAATGGTAACATCGGTACCGAACGCGTTCTCACCAACGATGATATGACAGTTTGGCATCTACAGTTAGATCCTGGGATCACCATTGCGCCACATCGCCACGATCGCCCTTACTTCTGGACGGTTTTGACCGATGGCAAAGGCTTATCCCGTTTTGATGATGGCCGGGAAGTTGCCATTACTTACAAAGCCGGAGATACCCAGTATTTTCCAGACCTCACCGCCGAAACCGGGTTTGTGCACGATCTGACGAATAGCGGAGACACGCCACTGGTTTTTGTCACTGTCGAATTTCATTCAGCATTTGATACCAACCTGAATCTCAATACTGCCGTACCCCACAGTACGATCAAGAACACCTAACTTACAAAGGAAACGCAAAATGAAAGCTGTTGCTTTAACCCAGTACCTCCCCATTGAAGATCCCAATTCATTCTTTGATACGGAGCTTGAAAAACCAACACCAACGGGCAAGGATATCCTTGTTGCAGTCAAGGCTGTCGCCGTTAATCCGGTTGATACCAAAGTCCGCGCTCCCAAGGACATCATCGAAGAAACCCCGCGTGTCATTGGCTATGACGCCAGTGGTGTCGTTGAAGCCGTTGGCGAAGACGTTACATTGTTCAAGGTCGGTGACGAGGTTTACTACGCCGGAGATATCACCAGGTCAGGCACCAATGCTGAATTTCAGCTGGTTGATGAACGTATTGTCGGGCACAAACCTAAATCTCTGTCTCATGCCCAAGCTGCCGCCCTGCCCCTAACCACAATCACAGCCTACGAAGCGTTCTTTGATCGTCTGTCTATTGATCCCAACGGCGCAAACAAAGATGAGAGCATTCTCATCATTGGTGCCGGGGGCGGTGTTGGCTCTATCGGTATCCAGCTTGCCAAACGCGCAGGCCTAAAGGTGATCGCAACAGCCTCTCGCCCGGAAACCTCTTCGTGGGTTACAGAACTTGGGGCCGATCACGTCGTCAATCACCGTGAAGATATGGTTCAACAGGTTCGCGCTCTTGGTATGGAACATGTAGATCACATTGCCATCTTTAATGACATGCGCCATTGGGAAACAGCCGTCGAGCTCATCCGCCCCCAAGGTGGTATTGTCACCATTGATGACACGGATCAGCCAATGCCCATGGCGGGCATGAAAATGAAGGCTGCCAGCCTACATTGGGAGTTTATGTTCGCCCGTGCCATGCATAATACACCTGATATGATCGAGCAACACATGCTCCTGAGCCACGTCGCCAAAGAGATTGATGCCGGGCATATCCGGACAACAGTATCCGATATCCTCTCCCCCATTAACGCCGAGAACATCCGAAAAAGCCATGCCTTGATCGAAGCGGGTAATGTGAAGGGAAAAATTGTTCTGGAAGGTTTTTAGGCCGAGAACAGTAACGAACAGTAGTTTACATTACCCTGCTCTTACGGCTCGCTTGAAAAGGCGGGCCGTTTTTTTTTCGACACCAAAAAAAAGTCAACTCTTTCCGATCTCTTCCCAACCACTCCTGAAATTACATACCAGAGATCCTTCACTCATTGATCTCATACGAAAAAACATCGCCCAGCGAGCACCCGAACACATGGGCAATTTGAAACGCCAGCTCTAGCGACGGAGAGTATTTTGCTTTTTCAATCGCCACGATGGTCTGTCGAGAGACCCCGGTTTTTTCAGCCAACTGCTTTTGCGTCATTTCATCGTGGTCAAAACGTAATCTGCGGATGTTATTGGTAATCTGCCCTTTAATCATTTCCCTTTTGACCATATCAAATGCCACCGCGATAGAGGAACAGCTTGACCACATCACCAATGACATTGGCAATAAACATGAAAAAAATAATCAACAGGAAAACCAGAGCAGGCGCAAGAACGTCCAGCGCCAACACCCCCATAGACACCATAAAACCAAAACTGAAAACCAACAAAATGATCTGCATGGATTTGAGGTCAAACAACTTGTCCCGTTCATCATTCATCATCGGCTCATAGTCCTTGGTGATGATCGAATGAATAATGGTAAAGAGGATATGGACCACAATGCTGACAACAATACCGCCGCCCACAAGAATAAAGAAACTCTTCCCAATCAAGCGATAACCATCCGGCCCGTCCATCGCCCCGTCCTGATAGAAGCCAAGCATATAAAAGCCAAATATCCCAAACATAATCAATGTGGTTATAAGGGAAACACCTACTCTTCTTTCCTGTTGTGACATCGCTATCATCTTCCCGTCATCTCTTTTAAGTACCACCACAAAACATGTCTTATATTTACGACACAATGTTAAACAAATCATTCATCAAGTCAAATATATTTGACTCGATTTTAAAATGAAGTCACAGTACGAACGATCGCGATCAAGGGTGAGGTTCAGTAAATCATACCGAAAATATCGCGCTTCGGAATATCAGACAGGCCTGATTACAAAGGCCACAGTAACAAAGTATCAGAGCAAAAGAACGTACAGAGGAAAAAATATGACAGCACAAAAATCTCCGCCGATGGCATCAACAAGGACAAATTCACCCTCTGCGAAATTTTGGGACAAGAATGCAGATCGCTATTCAAAATCTACTATTTCCAATCAAGCCGCTTATGAAAAGAAGCTGGAAATCACACAAAGCTATTTCACACCTGACATGGACGTTCTGGAGCTTGGCTGTGGCACAGGCTCAACGGCTATTATTCACGCACCTTTTGTAAAACATATCCGCGCCGTTGATATTTCGCAAAAGATGCTCGAGATTGCACAGGACAAGGCCGAGAAAGAGAACATCACAAACGTCACCTTTGATCAGGCAGCCATTGATACTTTCACTGCCGCCGACCAATCCTATGACATCATCATGACCCACAGCGTGCTTCACCTGCTCGACGACAAAGAAGTCACCATCGCCAACATCCATCAAATGCTCAAACCCGGCGGTTATTTTATCAGCAGCACCGTTTGCCTGACTGGTATTATGAAACTCCTGCAACTAGTCGTGCCCATCGGCAGACTGTTCGGCTTTATGCCACTGGTAAAATTCTTCTCCGCCAAACATCTGGAAAAAAGCATCACCAACGCAGGCTTTGACATCATCCAGTCGTGGGAGCCGAAAAAGAGCCACTCTGCGTTTATTGTGGCGCGGAAAATTTAAAATCGCTTCTCTAAAAACTCCTAACTGAAACACGTGTAAAAATTAATGCGAAACCTTAATCAGCATCATTTTTCGAAATGGAAATATGGAATCATTTACCTTCTTTTAATTCCACTATTTGCGCTATTTTATACAATGCTTCCTAATGAATTCTATCAATCTACAATCAAACAAGAAGGGATTATCCATTACCATGAGAATCAATTTAAAATGTTCTTTAAAGAAGTTTTAGAAAGAAGAATAAAAAGAGATTTCTACTTATTAACTAATTGCAATATTAAAGATAATGATTCGAATCATAATTCTATCATTCAACGTATTCATTCCGTATCCCCCATTTTACAAACGACAGAAACGCAGCGTATCAGTGGCATATGGGCAAATATTAATTTGTTAACACAGTGTAATGATCGTAGATGGCATCAAACACTATTTCAAATAAATGCCGATATTATTTTTGGTGAGCGTAGGAAATTACATTTCATAGAATTTTCACCCCTATTTATCATGAAACAGAAACAAAATAACAATATTTTCAATGAAATAAACACAACAGAAAACAAGTGCAATATTCTAAGAGCTAGCTTTCGAACACTATCCTTTGAAGACAATCGATGCTTCATAATGCTCAGCAAAAGTGAAAGCAACGAAATCGTAAAATTAACGGAGCAATACCACAATGCTTTAACGGGAAAAATATCTAATCATAACAGATTCATGCGAATGCTTTACTTAAGCACTGTTACAATTACGACATTAGGGTATGGTGATATTGTCCCAGTAACAGATACTTCGCGCCTTTTAATCTCTCTTGAATCAATCTTAGGGATAATTTTAATTGGTCTTTTTTTAAACTCAATAGTTACTAATAAACAGTGAGGTTATTCGTATTAGAGGAGCGGATCTCCTTAATAATACCTTTAGCATAATAAAAAAATATTTGGTGGGCCCGGCAGGACTTGAACCTGCGACATCTCCGTTATGAGCGGAGGGTTCTAACCAACTGAACTACAGGCCCACTTGAGCGCCTAATGTTGCTCAGGCGCTCGGAATCTTCAAGTGTTAAATGTTCGATTCTGTAACAGAACTATAAAAATTTTCGACTTGATTAATCTACCGCCCAATATTGAGCCTAATGACAGGTGATGGATATCACGCTTTGCATCATAGACACACATAAACAAAATGGTACACGCCGCGTATCAGGCGTAGGAAAGTCGTGCGGCACCATAGGAGACAGATTTGCTAACGGGATCAACTCGCATCAGGTCTTCGCCAACTAAAACGGGGCCGCCGAATGACTTCTGGACTTCGGCAAGGAGTTCATCGCGGTTGCTGTTTGGCGGGACGATATGGGTTAAAAGAAGACAGCCAACGCCAGCTTCGCTTGCCACCTTCCCGACTTCGTCTGACAAGGTATGATAACCCGCAACGGCTGCGATGGTCTCGGCGGAACGTACGCCCTCAACCACATGCATTTCCCGATGCACAAAGACTTCATGTACCAA
Organism: Kiloniella sp.; assembly: GCF_048259265.1. NCBI lineage: Bacteria > Pseudomonadati > Pseudomonadota > Alphaproteobacteria > Rhodospirillales > Kiloniellaceae > Kiloniella > Kiloniella sp. The sequence goes on from NZ_JBLXHT010000009.1 coordinate 11,807, forward strand.
GAGATCAACGCCTTTAGCCGCCTTGATCAGAGCCGGGCAATAGGTGGTATCGCCAGACAATGCGATCTTGGTTGCGCCTTTACCCTTTCCACTTTCTTTCGGTGCAGCAAAGACAAAGCCAAAAGCGGGGTCGATCGGTTGATGATCCACAGCGACGACATCAACGGTGACTTCCCCGAACTGGAGGCGTTCGCCCGCTTTGATTTCGGTAATATCCAACTCCAGCGCCGCCGTTGATGGGCGTTTTTCGTGCTTAATGCGCAAGTCCAGTTCTTCTTTCCAGACTGCCATCAGACCCTCAACAAACTTGCGCGTTCCCGTGGGGCCATAGATCCGTTGTGGTGTTGTCCGCCCCTGATGCCAGGCAGAAACAATCACCTGATAGATATCAATCACATGATCAGAGTGCAGGTGCGTGAGCAAAATAGCATCCAGCTTGGCCCCGGACGATCCTGTGCCGACAAGACGTTGCGTCACACCGGAACCGCAGTCGATCAGGATTTCGGTGGTTCCATCGGCACTGGTATGGCGGATCAATTGTCCTGCTCCATAGCGTTCCGTATGTACCGCCGGACAGCCCGTCCCCAAAAGTGTGATATCCATCTTTACCTCTCTAATGTTGGCCCCGTTATTACTGGCTTTTCATCCCGTTTGAATACAGGCTTTGCCGTGTACTTCTGTAACGCTGTTCTATAATTTAGTTACATGGGCTTAGTTACATGACGGAGAACTTTGTGCAAAACAAGTATCAAATGAAACGACTATAGTCGTTATTTTACCGGATAGATCAACTTGAAACGTTCCAGCACCAATAGGGTATCTTTGTTGAAGCTGTTTCCTGTTGCCTCTGCACGGCGAGTGAAAAATTCCTGATGTGCACGCCGCCATTCTGCAAAGGTTCCCTCACCTTCTGCCAACGCAAATTCCTCTGAAACATCACAGAAAGCAGCCAGAGAAACAGACGTCATTTGAATCAAACAACGAGGCATTCCTGCAAAATCTGTCAGGATGTGATAACTCCCCTGCTCGGGTGGGTCTTCGTTATCGTACTCGTAATCGAACAGCGCCCCACAAGTTGCCGTTTTCTTTCCCTCGAGAACCAAGGCTAACAGATCATCTGCCAACTCAGGGCTATCACCAAAGAACCATGATGAAAAAGAGGCGTTCCGGTCTTCTGCCGGGATATAATCCCAACAATTTTTCCAGAACGCCTCTAACTTTTCATCTGATCCCCGAAGTGGATTTCCAGCCATCATCAGGTCCCAGTAATATCTTTACGCCTTTATCAGGTATCCAAGAAACTACGCAGTTTGCGCGAACGACTTGGATGCTTGAGCTTACGCAGTGCTTTCGCTTCGATCTGACGAATACGTTCACGTGTTACCGAGAACTGCTGCCCTACTTCTTCCAACGTATGGTCGGTGTTCATACCGATACCAAAACGCATGCGCAGCACACGCTCTTCACGCGGGGTCAAGCTGGCGAGAACACGGGTCGTGGTTTCGCGCAGGTTAGACTGGATCGCAGAATCAAGTGGAATAACAGCGTTTTTATCTTCGATGAAATCACCGAGATGACTGTCTTCCTCGTCCCCGATTGGGGTTTCAAGCGAAATAGGCTCTTTGGCAATCTTCAGGACCTTGCGCACTTTTTCAAGCGGCATACCCAGACGTTCTGCCAATTCTTCCGGCTGTGGCTCACGGCCAATTTCATGAAGCATCTGACGGCTGGTACGAACCAACTTGTTGATGGTTTCAATCATATGAACCGGAATACGGATTGTCCGGGCCTGATCCGCGATAGAGCGGGTAATGGCCTGACGGATCCACCAAGTCGCGTAAGTCGAGAATTTGTAACCGCGACGGTATTCAAACTTGTCCACCGCCTTCATCAAACCAATATTACCTTCCTGAATAAGATCCAGGAATTGAAGACCACGGTTCGTGTACTTCTTGGCAATAGAGATCACAAGACGCAGGTTGGCTTCGACCATTTCTGTCTTGGCACGGCTGGCTTCTTTTTCACTGGTCTGCACGACTTTAACAGTCTTGCGGAATTCAGGAATTGGCAAACCAACATCATCGGCAACCTTGGAAATGCTACCACGAATTTTGGTGATATCTTCCGCATAACGGTCTGCGAATTTATCCCAGCCCTTGCCTTTGTAACTTTTAATTTCTTCGAGCCAGTTCGGGTGAAGCTCACTACCGAAATATGTATCGAGGAATTCCTGACGCGCAACACCAGACTTTTCAGCCAGACGCAGAAGTTTACCTTCCTGTGACATCAGGTTTTTGTTCAAGCCGTAAAGCTGATCCATAAGCTGTTCAAGACGGTTAGAGTTAAAGTGAACCCCTTCCATAAGCTCGATCATTTCCTGCTTCATCTTGCTGTATTTTTTCTCTACAGCATCCGGCACCTTGTCACCACCAAGCAAGGATGTCAGGCGCTTTTCCTGAACTTTGCTCAGCTTCTGCTGATGACCCGCAATGTTTTCGAGCATCTCGAGAACCTGTGGCAGCAAAGCTTCTTCCATGGCCGCAAGAGACATATTGTTCTCTTCGGCATCATCGTCGTCTTCCTCACCTTCAGCAGACTTTTCCTCACCTTCTGCAGGTGCGGGCTTGTCTTCATCATCCTCGTCATCAACTTTTTCGCCAGGCTGGCTGACGATTTCGTCTTCAACATCTGTCTTTTCGCCTGCGCCGGATTCTTCAAACGCGATATCATCGTCGTTTGGCCCGCCGCCATAAGTAGCGTCTAGATCAATAATGTCTCTGAGCAGAAGATCACCCTGAATCAGGCCTTCGCGCCAGTGAAGTAAGGAGCGAATTGTCAGCGGGCTTTCGCAAATCCCGCCGATCATTTTATCCCGGCCAGCTTCGATACGCTTCGCAATCGCGATCTCGCCTTCGCGAGACAGCAATTCAACAGTGCCCATTTCACGAAGATACATACGAACAGGATCATCGGTACGTCCGGCGTCCTCTTCCTTTACGTTACCGACAACAACTTCATCGGGTTTCGCTTCTTCGTCTACGGCTTCGTCTGATTCTTCGTTTTCGACGACATTAATACCCATCTCGGAAAGAAGGGCCATGATGTCTTCGATCTGCTCGGATGACATCTCATCAGATGGCAAAACCTTGTTGAGCTCGTCATAAGTGACATAGCCAACTTCTTTTGCCTTCGCGATCATCTTTTTGACAGTCGCGGATGTAATATCCATTAGAGGTCCGTCGGAAGTTTCTTCCCGATTTTCCGTGCTTTTTTCAGCGGTTTCGGTCGCCTTGGTCGCCATATAACCTTGTACCCCAAATAGCAATTTAGCACGCTAGCCGATTCTATTAATTAGCCAACGTGCTCTCTCGTAACGCTTAGTGACTGTCTTCATAGGCATCCGGGTCATAACTATCCAAATCAATAGCTATACCGGATGTCTCTTGCCGGAGTTGCTTGTGCGCCTCTAGCTGAGTCAATCCTGTTTCGTCCATATTCGCCGCAAATTCGCGGCTGTGAACACCTTTTTCCTGTTCTGCCTGTTTCTCGCGGAACATAGCCGCTATATGCGTCACACCGTGCTCAGCTGCGTAGCTGTCCGTTGCCGGTCGCGCAAATTTTCCGTGATCCATAACAGCAGGACTCAAGAGTTCATCCATTAGTCGAGAATATCCCTTATCGCAGAGTTGGCATTTAAGTGCCTCTCTGTCAAGATCTGGGTCTCGAACAATAACATCCACGAGATCTTGTAACACCCTGTTATACGCCTCGCTTGGAAGCCTCAAACTCGCCAGATCCTCTAGCTGTTTGGACAAAACGTTCGGGTGATTGATCAACGTCGCCAGTAAAACCTGTTCCTGTCGCTGCGCTAATTTTCTCGCAGGTAAATTCGGTCGGGGGATACGCGGGTCCAATTCAAACGAATCCTTCTTCCCCCACTGGCCGTTGCGATTCTGCTTGCGTCCGGCCTGTTTTTTATAGGGCTTGTTATATCCTTGAGAGCTATTTCCGCCATAACCGCCGCCCCCTTGATTAAAGCCCTGACTATACACCTGGGTCACAGGCTGCGCGGAACTTTTATTCGTTACACCTGTGAGCTCATCAAATCGCCGGAACATTTCCTTTTGATACTCAAACTTCAAGTCCTTATCCGTGATCACACTGAACTGCCTGCGCAGCTCGGCCTTTAAGGCGGCGCGCCGTTCAGGTGTTTCAATATCTACGCCCATGGTCGTTTTTCGCCACAGCATTTCTGACAAGGGCTTTGCCGTGCGTAGAACTTCCCGCATCTGTGCAGGGCCTTGTGTCTGAATAAGGCTGTCCGGATCTTCTCCTTCGGGCAGGGTCGCAAAGCTAAGCGATTTTCCTGGCTGGATAATGGGCAAAGCCCGTTCTACCACTCTGTTCGCCGCACGAATACCCGCAGTATCACCATCCAGACACAACACAGGTTCCGGCACCATGCGCCAAAGTTCCTGTATCTGGTCTTCGGTTACCGCCGTTCCCAAGGGCGCAACAGCCGATGGAAAACCAGCTTGCGACAGGGCAATAACATCCATGTACCCCTCGGTTACTATAACCTCGCCCAAATCATGAGCGGCTTGCCGTGCACTTGCCAGATTGTAAAGAATCTTGCCTTTATGGAAGAGAATCGTATCCGGTGAGTTCAGATATTTGGCTTTGCTGTCCCCCAACGCACGTCCACCGAAAGCAATAATTCGACCACGGCGATCTGTAATTGGGAACATCAGGCGATGGATGAAATAATCCCAGTACTCATTTCCATCAGTACGTTTATCCTCATCACTATGTTTGATCACACCGACATCGACCAGCTGTTCGTCGTCAATCCCGCGCGCGTTCATAGCTTTGCGGATCAAGCCCCGTTGATTGGGGGAATAACCAAGACGAAAACGACTGACGGTTTCCGGCCTCAAACCGCGACGATTAACATAATCACGCGCTTCTTTACCTGCGTCGCCTGCCAGTTGCTCTTCGAACCACTTGGCGACTTCTTCCATTACATCGTAAAGACTCGCGCGTTTTTTCGATCTCTCAGCCTCTTCCTTCGTGGCTTTCGGCACCTGCAAACCAGCCTGTTCAGCAAGGCGTTCTACAGACTCCGGAAAAGAAAGGCCCTCTGTCTCAGTAACAAAGGTAATAACGTCCCCATGGGCACCACAGCCGAAGCAATGATAGAATCCCTTATCATCATTGACAGTGAATGAAGGAGTTTTTTCATTATGGAACGGGCAGAGGCCGCTGAATTCCCGACCGCGTTTGGTAAGTTTTACCTTGCGCCCAACCACACCGGAAACCGGCACACGTGCGCGCAGTTCATCTAAAAACTCAGGCGTGAATGACATTGAGGGGCGTGTTCCCAAACCAACATGTACCTTGATCTGAAAGATAGCTTATCACAGCAGTGAAAAAGAAAACAGAACCCATAGGCATCCCATGAGTTCTGTTTACATATAATCAGCTTTTGGCAGATTTAAACCAGTTTGGTTTTTACAACACCGCTGGCTTTACCAAAATCCATTGTGCCTGCATACTTAGATTTAAGCGCGCCCATAACTTTTCCCATATCTTTAATGGAATCCGCCCCAAGCTCAGCAATAAGATCTTCGACAATCTTTTCTATTTCTTCAGAAGACATCTGCTTCGGAAGAAATTTTTCGATGACCTCAATCTCACTCTGTTCGCGTTCTGCGAGTTCTGTACGACCAGCCTTCTCGTACATTTCAATCGAATCTCTTCTTTGACGAATCATTTTCTGGAGCATTTCCAGAACAGCTTCCTCGCCGATAGGATCACTCCCCTCGCCACGCGCCGCGATATCGCGGTCTTTTAAAGCAGCTAAAATAAGCCTAAGCGTTGATATCGCTTGCTTATCTTTGTTGCGCATAGCTTCTTTGAGAGCATCATTCAAGCTGTTACGTAGCATCATTTGCCCCGAACAAGTTTAGAAAGGACCAGAACCTACTCTAAAAAGAAAGAAATGGCAAAGTTTTAAAAACTTTCTAAGTGATTGTTATTAAACAATATTTTCTTTCGTGTTTTTCTTGACCTAAAAGCCACTTATGCTTATACAAAGGCCTCAGCTATTAAATCGCTGACGATTACGTCTGCCTAAAGGACGCCTCATCCATGAGTATTATGACATCAAAAGAAACCTCCGTCTCCCAGACAGGGGTTGTTGATTCTGCCTGCAAACAACCTGCGGGAGCAACCGCGGTCCTCGTTCTTGCCAACGGGCAAGTCTTTTGGGGAAGAGGGTTGGGCGCAGAAGGTGAAGCCGTTGCAGAAGTTTGCTTCAACACCTCTATGACCGGGTATCAGGAAATCCTGACCGACCCTTCGTATGCAGGACAGATCATTACCTTTACCTTCCCGCACATCGGGAATGTTGGAACTAATGACGAAGACATCGAAACGATTACACCGTCTTCACGCGGCGCCATTCTCCGAATGGATATCACGCAGCCTTCTAACTGGCGCGCGACCCGTGATCTTGATGCGTGGCTAAAATCTCACAACCTCAGTGCGATCACAGGTGTTGATACCCGTGTACTGACTCGTCTTATCCGTGACAATGGCGCGCCGAACGGCTGCATAGCCCATCACGCTGATGGCAAATTTGATCTGGAAGCATTGCGCAAGAAAGCCGCTGACTTCCCCGGCCTAAACGGTATGGACCTCGCCAAAGAAGTTACCTGTGCCCAGACAGCAAACTGGAATGAAAAGCGCTGGACTCTTGAAGAGGGTTACCAGAACGAAGACAATCCCGAGTTTCATGTTGTCGCTGTAGATTTTGGTGCCAAACGTAATATCCTGCGCTCTCTCGGCTCCCAAGGCTGCCGCGTAACCGTTGTGCCAGCAGATGCTACTGCAGATGAAATTCTGGCTCACAAGCCAGATGGCGTCTTCCTATCCAATGGACCGGGCGACCCTGCGGCAACAGGTGTATACGCCATCCCAATGGTAAAGGCGCTTCTTGACCAGAAAGACTTACCAATCTTTGGTATCTGTCTTGGTCACCAGATCCTTGCACTTGCCCTTGGCGCTGACACCAAGAAAATGCATCTTGGCCACCGTGGCGCAAACCATCCGGTGAAAGATTTCACCACGAACAAGGTCGAAATCACCAGTCAGAACCACGGCTTTATGGTGGACAAAGACAGCTTGCCGAAAAATGTTGAAGAGACACATATCTCGCTTTTCGACAATACCAATCAAGGTATTCGCCTGAAAGATCGTCCGGTGTTCTCTGTGCAATACCACCCAGAGGCTTCGCCCGGACCACAGGATAGTCAATACCTGTTCAAGCGGTTCCGCGATCTTATGGCTGAGTGCCGAAAATAATTTGCAATGGCGGCGCTTTCAACAGCAGCCGCCATTGTTTTAACAAGACAGCTGAACAGCTCAAAGCCCAGCACAAGGCAAGAGCAAACAGACAAAAGATGAGTAAAGCAGACCATGCCTAAAAGAACAGACATCAAATCCATCATGATCATCGGCGCGGGGCCGATCATTATCGGTCAGGCTTGTGAGTTTGACTATTCCGGTGCTCAGGCCTGTAAAGCGCTACGCGAAGAAGGTTACCGGGTTATTCTGGTAAACTCTAACCCGGCGACAATTATGACCGATCCCGGTCTTGCCGACGCCACCTATATCGAGCCGATCACACCGGAAATTGTTGAAAAGATCATCGAGAAAGAAAAACCCGATGCGCTTTTACCAACGATGGGCGGTCAAACAGCCTTGAATACAAGTCTTGCACTTGAACGCTCAGGTGTTTTGCACAAACACGGCGTTGAAATGATCGGCGCAAAAGCTGATGTCATTGAAAAAGCCGAAGATCGCTTGCTGTTCAGAACGGCCATGGAAAAAATTGGCCTGAAGTCTCCGCGATCCAGCGTTGTTCATTCATACGAAGAAGCTCTTGAAGCACTAGAAACGGTTGGCATTCCCGCAATTATCCGCCCGTCTTTCACCCTAGGTGGTACTGGCGGCGGCATTGCTTACAACCCCGAAGAGTTCGAAGAAATTGTCAAAAGCGGTCTGAAAGCCTCTCCAACCACCGAAGTTCTCGTTGAACAATCCGTCCTGGGGTGGAAAGAGTACGAAATGGAAGTTGTCCGCGACAATGCTGACAACTGCATTATTATTTGTTCCATCGAAAACATTGATCCCATGGGCATCCACACGGGCGATTCCGTTACTGTGGCCCCAGCCCTGACGCTAACAGATAAAGAATACCAAATCCTCAGAGATGCCTCTATCAACTGTCTACGCGAAATTGGTGTTGAAACAGGTGGCTCAAACGTGCAGTTCGGCCTTAATCCTGAAAACGGCGAACTCGTGGTTATTGAAATGAACCCACGCGTATCTCGTTCTTCCGCGCTGGCATCCAAAGCAACGGGCTTCCCGATTGCCAAGATCGCGGCAAAGCTGGCTATTGGTTATACATTGGATGAGCTTAAAAACGATATCACCAAAGTTACCCCGGCATCTTTTGAGCCCACAATTGACTATGTCGTGACCAAGATCCCGCGCTTTACCTTTGAAAAATTCCCGGGAGCAGAAGATTACCTGACCACAGCGATGAAATCTGTGGGTGAAGCAATGTCCATCGGACGCTGCTTTGCTGAATCAGTTCAAAAAGCGCTGCGGTCCATGGAAACTGGCCTAACCGGATTTAACGAAGTTGATATCCCCGGCGCCGTTGATGCAGACGGCAATGTTGATAAAGACACCGTTCGCTCTTTCTTGTCTAAACCAACAAAAGACAGAATGCTGACCATTGCGCAGGCACTGCGTCATGGCTTGACCGTTGAAGAGATTTTTGACGTCACAAAATTTGACCCATGGTTTGTGCGCCAAATCGAAGACATTGTCCTGATGGAAAATGATATTCGTGAAAACGGCCTGCCAAAAGATCGTCAATCCTTCTTGAACCTCAAAAAAATGGGCTTTGCCGACGCACGTCTTGCAGAACTGACCAATCAGGAAGAAGCAGACGTCACCAAGCACCGTCACAGCCTGAACGTCACCCCAGTCTTCAAGCGGATTGATACATGTGCGGGTGAGTTCCCCTCGACAACGCCTTACATGTACTCTTGCTACGAAGGCGACGGTGTTAACCCGGCGGAATGTGAATCCGATCCAACCGATCGTGAAAAGATCATGATCCTTGGTGGCGGCCCGAACCGTATTGGTCAAGGTATCGAATTTGATTATTGCTGCGTCCACGCGGCCTACGCCCTTAGCGATGCAGGTTACGAGACCATTATGGTCAACTGTAACCCGGAAACAGTTTCCACCGATTACGATACCTCGGACCGTCTCTATTTCGAACCTCTTACCGGTGAAGACGTTATCGAGATCGCTCGCAAGGAACAAAGCAACGGCACCCTCAAGGGTGTAATTGTACAGTTTGGTGGCCAGACGCCGCTTAAATTGTCTCAGGCTCTCGAAGATGCGGGCATTCCGATCCTCGGCACATCCCCGGATGCCATCGACCTAGCAGAAGATCGTGAACGCTTCCAGAAGCTCTTGCAAGAGCTTGACCTACGCCAACCAATCAATGGTACAGCAACAACCAAAGAAGAAGCTTTTGCCGTTGCTGAACGTATTGGTTTCCCCGTTGTTATCCGCCCGTCCTATGTTCTTGGGGGGCGTGCAATGGAAATCATACACGAAACCAGCCAATTGGAACGCTACATCAACACAGCCGTACAGGTATCGGGTAAAAACCCTGTCCTTCTTGACGGGTATTTGCAGGACGCAATCGAAGTTGATGTTGATGCTATCTGTGATGGCAAAGATGTCTTTGTTGCCGGGATTATGGAACACATCGAAGAAGCCGGTATTCACTCTGGTGACTCAGCCTGTTCTCTACCACCTTACAGTCTGTCCAAAAGCATTATTGCCGAGATTAACGAGCAAGCTCATAAACTTGCCCTCGCCCTCAATGTTGTCGGCTTGATGAATGTTCAGTTTGCGGTCAAAGACGATGTTGTTTACATACTCGAAGTAAATCCGCGTGCCAGCCGGACAGTACCTTTTGTTGCCAAAGCAACCGGAAATGCCGTCGCCAAAATTGCTTCCCGTGTCATGGCGGGCGAAAAGCTAGCCAATATCGACCTAATCACAGAGCGTGGCGATCATATTGCCATTAAAGAAGCGGTCTTCCCCTTCAACCGTTTCCCGGGTGTTGATGTCATGCTTGGCCCTGAAATGCGGTCAACAGGCGAAGTTATGGGACTGGATACATCCTTTGGCCGCGCTTTCCTCAAAGCACAAATGGCCGTTGGCATTGACCTTCCCGATGAAGGAACCGTCTTTATCTCTGTAAAAGACCATGACAAGAAAGTTATCGAAGGCCTCGCCAAAGATCTTTTGGATATGGGCTACACAATTGTCGCAACCAGCGGTACGGCAACCCACCTTCAAGATAAAGGTTTGGAAATAGAGCGTGCCCTGAAAGTTCGCGAAGGTCGCCCGAACATTGCCGACCATATTAAATCCGGCAAAGTTGACTTGATCATCAATACAACCGAAGGTGCCAAGGCAATTGCGGACAGTTTTGATATCCGCCGTGGCGCCCTTGATAGCTCGGTTCCATACTTCACAACGGCCAATGGTGCACGCGCCATGGTAGAGGCTTTAAAAGCAAAAAGAGAAGGCCTACTTGAAGTCGAGCCACTTCAGGCTTACTTTAAAACTTCGTTCTAATTTAAGTGGCTCCCGATTCTGCCCTAAAACGGTGGTGGAATCGGGAGTAACTGTTTGTAAATACGCCTGGAAAAGCGAATGAGTGAAAAGTTTCCTATGACCAAGGAGGGCCTTGTCCGCCTTGAAGAAGAGCTTCGTAACCTGAAAGTTGTCGAACGTCCGGCAGTGATTCGCGCGATTGCCGAAGCACGCGAACACGGCGACCTATCAGAAAACGCCGAGTACCACGCCGCCCGAGAAAAGCAGAGCTTTATTGAGGGTCGCGTTCTTGAGCTCGAAGCGAGAATTTCCCGTGCAGAGGTTATTGACGTTGCCACAATGAGCGGTTCAACCGTGAAGTTTGGTGCCACAATAACCATTGCCGACGAAGATACTGACGAAGAATCGACCTATCAGCTGGTTGGCGATCTGGAAGCAGATGTAAAAGCTGGCCGTATTGCCATTACGTCGCCGATGGCGCGCGCAATGATTGGCAAAGAAGAAGGCGATTCCATCGAAGTCAGAACACCTGCGGGTGAAAAGGGCTATGAAATCGTCAAGATTGAATATGTTTAAGCTATAATTTTTTGGCTAATTGCTACCCGGTATTTCATTGGAATACCGGGTATTTTTTTACCTTAAATGGAATCACTCTATGCTGCTTCACAAAGAATTCTATTACATACGTCATGGCCAAACCGATTGGAACGCCAAAGGTTTGATGCAGGGTTTTACCGATATCCCCCTGAACGAGACCGGACGAAAACAGGCTTACGAAGCAGCGGAAGCGATTAAAGGCACAGAGATTAAAACCATCTGCACCAGTCCACTGGGCCGCGCCTTGGAAACAGCTAAAATCCTCAACAAGGTCCTCAACTGTGAAATTGTCATTATTGATGAGCTTAAAGAGGCAGGTTTTGGGAAACAGGAAGGGCTTGTAGACGATGGGTGGTTCGAAGCTTGGAAAGACGGTGAATTCACCCCAGAAGGCGCGGAAACAAGACTTAAGTTTATTGAACGCGCAACAAAAGCCGTCAACAAAGCGATAGATCGCCCCGGCCCGGTTTTAGTCGCAGCCCACGGCGGTCTCTACGGAGCGATCAAACATCATTTTGATTTACCCGATTATGAGCCACTACCTAATTGCGCCCTATGCCACCACACCCCACCGAATACAGAAAATTCCTTTTGGCACCGACAGTTTGTGAATTCTGTTTAAATCCATGTACTTTCAGCACCTTCCAAAAAGCAACTTTAAGACGAATACAATCAAATTAAAACTTGCAGAGGCAGTGTAAAACGAACAAACATCCCTCTATTCATATTGATGATTAGTAAGGATCGTTATCGTGCTTAAAAAAGTTCTTATAACTCTTTTTTTAACCTTCTTTGTCACAGCTTGTAGTTCGTCCGGGAAGCTAACTCAAACAGTAACACCGACATCTGCAATTGATCATACGGCCTATGCAAATTTGAGTGTTTCAACAGGACAGGACGACGATGCAAAAGATTTTGCAAATCGTCTTCAGGATCGCCTTTTTGGAAAACTCGTAAGTCGCAAAGTTTTTACAAGCGTGAATCAAAATGACGCAACAGCAAAGTATGACTTGGAAATCACAATTTCCGGTGCAAAAAAAGTATCTGGTGCAGCGAGAGTGCTGTTTGGCGTTTTTGCTGGCTCTAACAATGTAACCGCCGACGTTACTCTAACAGATAAAAATACCGGTGAAGTTATTACCACCTTCAAGGCAGAAGGAAAATCAGCTTCACACCCATTTTCATCAGAAAGTGGTGCTGAAGATGCTATTCGCGAAGTCAGCGAACAGATAGTAACAGGTTTACTATAGCCTATTACACTTTGGGCCAGATCAAATAAATCTGGCCCTTTTAGTACTTAAAATTTGTACCGCACCTATTCTAGAAAACGCACTGTTTGGTAAAAGAATGACCGAGCAAGCTCACGCCTTAGAGAAGCACTATGAATTCTCATAATAGTTCCGCCTTGCTCTTGCCCATAGGTATAAAAGCTATCCATCAAACTTGTTTCATAAGCCAACCACTTCTTTCGTGCATCAGAAAGCTGAGTATACACCGTTTTTGAGGCGGTTTGCGAAAGCTCATCAAACAGGTACTCACTCTCTCCGTTCCAGCGTTCAGCGCTCTGATGAAAACACCCTGCAATGTCTAAAGTTGACAATGCAGTCTCGAGACAGGCTTTCTCTAGCAGTTCAATCGGATTATCTTCTGGAACAAAGACAACTTTGAAAAAAGTGCCCTCTGCCATCCGATGAATTCCGGCCCCCTTCTTTGCATCTAAGACCCGCTCAAACTTTTCACCTACAGTCCATTTCTCAATTTGCTCAAAAGAGATAAATCGATAATAGAAGGCGGCCTCAATTTCCTTGTTTTCCTGAGTTTGGAAATACACATAGCCAGGATCGTGGAACTCTTTATAAACAAGCTCTCCCACGATCAGAATTTCCGATTTTTCTTCCGCTTTTACACCAGAAATCGCAAAAAGGAGGAAAAAAACTGTTAAGAAATACCAATATTTTACTCTCATATCCGCCTATTCTTTTGCATATCACCTAAATCTCAAACACCTTGATCAGAAATGCATCCATCAGGGCAACTTCTTTCAAGCGCTCAAAACGGCCGGAAGCACCACCGTGGCCTGCGAACATATTGGTTTTGAAAATCAGATGATTACTGTCTGTTTTAAGTTCACGCAAACGCGCAACCCACTTTGCAGGTTCCCAATAGGTGACACGCGGATCGGTTAACCCGGCTGTGACCAGCATGTTTGGATAATCTTGTGCCGTCACATTATCCACAGGTGAATAGGATTTAATGTAATCGTATGCCTCTTTACCCGCGATAGGGTTGCCCCATTCCGGCCATTCCGGCGGCGTCAGCGGCAGGGTTTCATCACACATGGTTGTCAGCACGTCCACAAAGGGAACATCAGCCACAATCGCCCTGAAGAGATCAGGACGCATGTTAGAGATAACGCCCATTAACATACCACCAGCGCTGCCACCATGTGCCGCAATCTGTCCCGCGGCGGTATAGCCCTCGGCAATTAGATGCTCTGCTGCAGCGATAAAATCGATGAAGGTGTTTTTCTTTTTGTCCATTTTACCATCGAGATACCAACCATAGCCCTTATCTGTACCGCCGCGAATATGAGCGATAGCATAGACAAAGCCACGATCGACAAGTGAGAAGCTGTTGCGCATGAAACCTGCAGGGATTGCATTTCCATAAGACCCATAGCCATAGAGCAACAAAGGCGCTTTGCCATCCAGCACCGTATCTTTTCGGTGAATCAATGAAATCGGCACCAGTGCACCATCGTGCGACGGTGCTAACAACCTGCGAACCACATAGTCATCCGGATCATGCCCGCTCGGAATTTCATCTTCCTTGCGCAGTGTCCGTTCCCGACTTTCCATATCGTAATCGAAAACACGCGCGGGTGTTGACGGCGATGAATAACTAAAGCGGAGGGCTCTGGTCTCAAATTCATACCCGCCGGACATGCCAAGGCTATAAGCCTCTTCATCAAAAGCAATTTCGTGTTCATTGTTATCAGCAAAATGCGTCACGATAATTTTTGGCAGACCTTCGACACGCTCTAATCGAGCCATAAAATCTTTGAACACAATCAAGCTCAAGATCAAAACGCCGGGCTTATGTGCAACCAGGTCTTTCCAGTTTTCTCGTCCTGCTTTGTCCAAAGACGTTTCACAGATTTTGAAATCCACCGCATCAGCAGCATTGGTCAGAATGAGAAGACGCCCTTCATGATCACTGACTTCATACTCAATGCCCGGTTCACGTACAGAAACAACAACGGGCTTTGAAGCCGGGCTTTGTGCTGGGATCAAATGAACTTCGGATGTTTGGTGATCATGCGCCAGTATCTGAATAAACTTACCGGACTCACTTTTCCCAATGCCAACAAAGAAGCCGGGATCACTTTCTTCATACACAAGTACATCAAGGTTCTCATCATCACCCAGATAGTGCCGCAGCACTTTTGACGGACGATGGTTGTCATCCAATATGGTATAAAACAGCGTTTGATTATCAGCGGCCCAAACGACAGAACCGGAGGTACTTTCGATCACATCGTCCAGTTCTGCCCCGGTTGTGAGATCCTTGATTCTCAGCGTGTAATATTCAGAGCCTTTTTCATCGACACTATAGGCGACATAGCGATGGTTTGGACTGTGCGAACAGCTGGCGATCTGGAAAAAATCTTTTCCTTCGGCCTTTTCGTTACCATCGAGAAGAACAACTTCGTCACCTTGGCCGTCGGTTGGTTTACGACAAAAAATGGGGTGCTGCTGCCCTTCTTCATACCGCACATAATAAAGCCAAGGGCCATCCGGCGATGGCACAGAAGAATCATCTTCATTAATGCGCCCTTTTAACTCTTCGAACAGTAATTTTTGCTGCTCTTCCGTATCTGCCATCACAGCTTTGCAGTATCCGTTTTCTTGTTCGAGATAATCACGAATATCCAGCGCCAGTTTATCCGGTTGTCGCATAACTTCCTGCCAGTTATCTGCCCGTAACCATGCATAGGGATCTTCACGTCGGTCACCATGTAGTTCATGCACGTACGGTTTTTGCTGCGCTTTTGGGGCAAAATCATTTTCAGATACTGGATTGCGGGTCATCGTGGCTCCACCTGGTCTTAAAAAAGTTCTGGTACAGAAGCATTAAATGGTTACATCATATTAGGAAACAAGAAATGACAGGAAATTGCATCTGGCAACACATCATGCAGAAGGCAACAAAATTTCATGAGTAACGTTATCAATCTAAGGCAAGCGCGTAAGAACAAAGCGCGTAAAGAAAAGGCCACCAAGGCTGCTGATAACCGTGTTGAGTTCGGCCGGACAAAGACAGAAAAAGAAATTTCCAAAGTCGAAAAGAAACGTCAGACAAAAATTATCGACGACCATAAGCTAGATTCATAAGTTATTTCCTCCTCCTGTTAATGGAATCAGCGTCAGCTTCTGACACTTTTAAATATATTTCATAAAAACACTGTTGACCTAGAGTGCACTCCAGCATTTATCATCTGATTTGTTCTCCCCAAAGCAAAGGAGCACTCGGGATGCTCTAAAAGAGCTGTGGCCGCAGAACGCCTCTGCACACGGCAAAACAACTTAGGAAAAATTATGTATATCGGTGAGCTTTCAGCCCAGAGTGGTCTCTCCATAGATACACTTCGTTACTACGAGAAAATCGGCCTGATCCCGGACCCGACAAGAGATCAAGGAGGGCGCCGTGTATATCAGGAATCAATTAAAGATTGGATCGCTTTCCTAAAGAAACTTCGCGCCACCGGAATGGGAGTAAAAGACATGGCCCGATACGCTGCTTTGCGTGAAATGGGTCCGGAAACAGCAAACCAAAGACGCCAGATGCTAGAAGACAGACGGGATATTGTCACAGCAAAGATCGAAGAACTCTCAGATTGTCTGAATTTATTAAATTACAAAGTTGATTTGTATAAAAAAATGGAACGCGACGGTCTGGAAACAAGCTCTCCACTGGAAGCGAAAGTTCAAACCAAAGGCTTATTGAAAAAGGAAGATTAAACAATGGATAAATCCGCATTACAAAAAGGGCGTGCTTATGCAGCGCAAAACCTAACGCCAAATCTGGAAGAAATATTAAGCGAGCGCTACGATGATTTAGTACCAGGAATGTCAGAAAGCCTGATTGAATGGGGGTATGGACGCCACTATTGTCGTGAAGGCCTTGACGCAAAAACTCGACAAATTTGCACCGTAGCCGCATTGACCGTACTCGGCGGACATACAGCGCCCCAGCTAAAAATCAATATCGAGCACGCGCTTAAAAGCGGCGCGAGTAAAAAAGAAATCGCAGAAGCAATCTGGCAAATGGCAGTATACGGCGGGCTACCTGCGGCCATTAATGGATTAAACTCAGCCAAAGAAGTTTTTGACGCCCAGAAAACTTAACCCACGAACTTAACCCACGAACTTAACCCACGTCTGAAAATTAAATATCTAGTGTGTTCTAAGAAACCGCTCACAAAAAAAGCGCCATAAACGGCGCTTTTTACTATTTCGGGATCAGTGTGAAGCTACTTTACGTCTAATGAAGCAACTTCCAAATCATCCGTTTTCTCACGATAGAAAATATGGCGGCCAATAGTTGGCCCTTCGTCAAAAGCTGTTCGCCATTTAGGGTTTACATAATCAGCGTGATACCAAAGGGCACCTTCACTAACATCATTGGAAACACCCCAGTACACATATCGAGCTAGCTTTTGTGCCTCTTCCCAAGACGCCTGATCCTTAATTTCGTCTTTCTTACCGTCACACCACCAAGAAAATTGGCACTTGTTCAAGCGAGTAGAACCACCCTGTTGAACCACACCACATATCGTGGACGGGAAGCGCTTGCTTGCAACACGATTAAGGACAACATGGGCAACAGCACGTTTACCACTTGTATTTTCACTGCGGGATTCAAAGTAAATATTCTGTGCCAGACACTCTAGTTCAGTATCATAGCTTGCCGGCGTCGGACGGCGGCGCTCTAATTCGGGTAGGACAGCGTAATCACGCGCCAACGGCCTCACATCAACAGGAGAAATAAAGTCATCTTCTGCCACCTGAACGGCTAGAGCATTTTGCTGCGCTTCAGGTGCAATTAACCCAGCACTGATAACAAGTGCAAACAAAAATGACGAAAAACCATACCAATGGTTACGGAATTGGCCACGTAGCCCATACCCTACACGTCTAATCTGTCGTAAACCACGTCTCATTTAAGTACCTCAGTTTATCACTTCAGCAGCTTCTTCAAGCCCGTGCCCACACAGCCTGTATCATTGTGAGCGTACCCCGATGTGGGGATGAATTGAAAACAAACAACCCTACGTCGCTTGTTACGACCAAATCTTTACAAGAGATTAACATAAAGAGTCAAAGAAATATTTATCATGAATTAGAGACAAAAACACATCAAACTACTTACACTCGACATGAATACATTAACTATAAAATACTTTTACTTTAACTTACACACTTTTACTTACAATAAAAAATAATAAGCCATGCAACTTTCGCATGCACCCTATGCCCACTAATCAAAAATGCTGATATTTATTGTGATAAAAATGAGACCTAAAAAAAACAAACTTAGCAACACTACAAGATATTGATTTATAATTATTTTTCATAATATAGCCATTTTTGATGAATTCTTTTCGTTAACAATTTTTATTTAAAACAATCATCGTGGCAAAATTACAACAGCCGAAAGGTATTCGAAAGCCTCAGATAACGCCCCGACTTTCATTAACCTTTTTACTTCAATTGTTAACCATATTTACTGCATGCAAACCTGTTGATTTTCGCGGATTCACAAAAATCCTCCTCAAATTTGGCTCCCATTTTGCGGCATATACCTATAGATTTTGGCTGCCACAAATGTTTTAGTGCCCTATCAGATAAACCTCGGGGAAGCCTGAAATTATGAACAAGACTATTAAAATTGCCGGTATTACACTTATTTCAATTGCCATCCTAATCGTCGCCGGCGTTATTTTCATATACTCATCACTGGATTCAATCGTTAAAGCCGCTGTCGAAAGTGTTGCTTCGGACATGACCCAGACAGAAGTCACACTTGATAATGTCTCTATTTCGCCGACGACAGGCGAAGGTAGCTTATCCGGTTTCCTTATGAGCAACCCGAAAGGCTTCAAATCAAGCGATGCTTTCAAATTTGAAGAGATCACAATTAAGGTTGATCCAACGTCTATCGCCAGCGATGTGGTGATTATCAACGAGATCCGCATCAAGGCCCCACACATCACCTATGAAGTCGGCCCGCAAAAAAGTAATATCGACACAATCAACGAAAACGCACAGACGACCAGTAGCGCTGATAACAGCGACAACAGTGCGGGCTCAGGTCCTAAATTCATTGTCGAACACCTATACCTGAATGATGGCGAAGTTTCTGTCGCTGCTGCACCACTTGGGGATAAAACAATTGATGTTGATTTGCCCAACATACACCTTAAAGACATCGGAAAAGGGGGGAACGGTGCAAGCCCGGATGTTATTTTACAAGCAGCCCTTGGCGCAGTGACGAAAAATATCACCAGCGCGCTTAACTCTGTTGATCTAGAAGGCATTGCAAAAGATGTGAAAGGTCGCGTTCAGGACCTATCCGAAGGGGCCGCCAGCGGCGCTTCAGCAGTAACCGATACGGTTGGCGACGCTGCATCTGGTGCTTCCGACGGCCTAAAAGACGCCGCCGATGGTGCTGGAAATGCCATCAAAGGTCTGCTTGGTGACTAAACAAAGACCAAGATAAAAGTAATGAGGAATGGGGCCCTTGACGACAAGCGGCCCCATTTTTTTTATCAATTCGCAAAATTCTCTAAACTGTGACAAGACAACACCTTGCACCACTGGTACTTTGAGGGTACCTCAGAATACAAAATAATACCTTCCGCATTCAGCACAGGTGTAGCCAGAGACAATGACCGACCAGAATTCTTCCGCAGCGCTTGCAAATCAGGTTCAGATTATTGGTGGCGGGTTGGCCGGATTAAGTTTAGCCGCAGCACTTGGCACCGCAGGCATAAAGACACTTTTGGTTGATCTTGAACCACCCTTGCCCGAAGATCCCTATCAAGATGCAAAAGATAATCGCACCACTGCGCTCATACAAAATTCGATAAATCTACTCAACGCCTGTGGCGCGTGGGCCGGGTGCGAAGAATACGCGACAGCGCTGACCGTCATGCGCATTGTTAATCTGCCGAGGGGGAAACAGAAATACCCCAGCTCAACTGATTTTGATTCCAGAGAGATAAACGACAGCCCCTTTGGTTTTAATGTACCCAATGCAGTTTTACGAAGAACATTATGTGACAGATTAAGAAAGCTGCCCGCCGTCACCCACCTAACATCAACCAAGATGGAACGACTGGAAGAAGGTGACAATGGCTATACCCTCACCCTCTCAAACGGGCAACGTTCTATAGCAGAATTGACAATTGGTGCTGATGGAAAAAACTCCCCCAGCCGCAAAGATGTTGGCATCAAATCCATGTCCTGGCCCTACCCACAAACGGCTATTACCTGCTACATAGAACATAGTAAATCACACCAGAATGTTTCAACAGAAACCCATTTCCCAGCTGGCCCTTTCACTCTCGTACCAATGACAGGAAAACGATCGTCCATCGTTTGGGTAGAAGAAACTTCCTTAGCGAAAAAAATGCTCGCTTTGGACGAAGAGGACTTCACAAAAAAACTGAAAGAGAAGATCAAAGGGCGCCTTGGCGATGTAAAGCTTTTTGGAAAACGTAGCGGGTTCCCTATATCTGCTATGCTCAGTAATTCTTTCCATGCCAACCGCTTCGCTCTTATCGCCGAAGCGGCACATGCCCTGCCGCCTATTGCGGCCCAAGGACTTAATCTAAGCTTACGCGATGTTGCCGTCTTGGCAGAACTACTTATCGATCAAAATAATAAAGGAAACGATCTCGGCGACAGTCAGTTACTTGCTGAATACGACAGGGCCAGACGCCTCGATGTTGTGACACGCTTAGCTGCTGCCGATGGCCTTAACAGGTTTGCCTCAAATGACAGCGCCATTCTTCACAAGGTCAGGGATCTTGGACTATCCGCTGTGCGGAATTTTGCCCCGCTGCGCCACTTCATGATGAAATCGGGAATGACATCCCCACTTGGAACGCCAAGCCTGATGACGGGTAAAGAAATAAAAAATAAAGCTAATGTCGCCAAGGTTATATGACTGTGCCGTTTTGAGTAATAGCTTTCAAGACATATCCCCTTATATCTTTTAGGGATATGTTGTATACACCCTCTGTCAGGAATTCGGCACGCCGTAGTTCTCAAAACGAATAAAGATATAACTCTATTGCACTACAGGAGATAACGACCTTGGATTTGCGCCAATTGGAACTACTCTGTGCGCTGGCGCGCGAAAAACATTTCGGACGAGCCGCAAAAAATTGCCACATCTCACAGCCGGCCTTTTCTGCCCGAATTCGGCAGCTAGAGAACGAACTAGGCGTTCCCATCGTCAAGCGTGAACGCAGTTTTCAAGGACTGACCACCGAAGGTGAATTGGTTGTTACTATCGCCCAGCGTATTCTGGCCGAAGCGCGGACCCTCAAGCAATCCCTCAGTCAAATGAGTAAAGGTTTGGCGGGGCATTTACGGATTGGGGCCATTCCCTCGGCAATGCCAATGATGTCGCTGATCAAGAATCCTTTTTGCGAAGCTCACCCCAATATAACTGTTTCAATTCTGTCACTCTCTTCAGCAGAAATACAGTTAGGCTTGGAAAAATTCGATCTTGAAGTCGGTGTCACTTATCTGAGTGATGAGCTCAGTACCAACGTCGAAAGTCACGAACTTTATCACGAAGAATACTCCCTTATCCACAAGGCAGACGGACCATTAAAAGGCACAAAGACAATAACCTGGCAAGAAGCTGCCGAGTTGCCGCTTAGCCTCTTAACAAGGGATATGCAATATCGCCGTATTATCGATAAAACCTTTGAGGAACTCGATTGTTTTGTCACGCCACATACGCAAACCAACTCTATCACACAGCTTCTTCATGAAACGCGATTTGGCAACACATCCAGCATTGTTCCGATTAGCCTGATCCATGTCCTGCGTAACCTAGAAGGCGTCGTTGCAATTCCTCTGTCAGAACCAAGGCTTGTCAATAAAATCGGTATGATTATCGCCAAAAGAGAACCAAGTTCCCCCATCGCAAAAGAGTTTTTCAAACACACCAAACGTTTGGATGTGGAAAAACTACTGCTTGAAGCAGGGCAGGAAAGCTAAAATAATTATCGATTAACTCTGAAACCTGACATGAATACAACAACAGACACAGTAAAGCTTGATCCTAGCTGGAAAGAAGCGCTTTTTTCCGAATTCAACAAAGATTATATGCGGAATCTTAAAGCCTTTTTGAAGCAACAAAAAGACAGTAAGAAAGTTATATTCCCCAAAGGTAACGAGCTTTTCCAAGCCCTTGATCTTACTCCAGTTAATAACGTGAAAATCGTTATTCTGGGGCAAGATCCATATCATGGCCTCGGTCAAGCACACGGGCTATCTTTTTCTGTCAAACCGGACGTTCCGATCCCTCCCTCTCTTAAAAATATATATAAAGAAATGGAACAGGATCTTGGTATCCGCCAGCCACCTCACGGCTATCTCAATTCTTGGGCGGAACAAGGTGTCTTACTCTTAAACTCGGTTTTAACCGTTGAACAGCATAAAGCCGGATCGCATCAAGGTCGTGGCTGGGAAATCTTTACTGATAAAATAATAGAAACGCTAAACCAAAAACATAGCGGGTTAGTGTTCATGCTTTGGGGAAGCTATGCGCAAAAGAAAGGCGCTGTCATAGACCGAGACCGGCATCTCGTTTTACAATCACCCCATCCATCGCCCTTAAGTGCCCACCGCGGATTTTTTGGCAACCAGCACTTTTCAAAAGCAAATGCATATCTGGAACAGCAAAAAAAGACAGCCATCAACTGGTTACTCCCTGAAAACCCTTAAGCATTTAGGACCAAATTCTTTGGCTGTCTTTTGATAGCTAACGCAGTTAAATCCGTGTCACAGTTCCCTTTAGGTCGTCCATGGTGATATCTACAAATAACTGATTTGCCAGCTCTTCCAACTGATCCCGAATACTATCGACAGGTATAGATGTGGGAATGGCAATATTAATCTCTGCGCTGAAAATGCGCTCAGAAGACATTGCACCATCCTGACAGTCAGTAGAGATCTCATTAATGCCGATTTTCTTCTCTGCCAAGGCATGTGAAATGTCTTGAACAATACCGGGATGATCTGGACCAATTATCTCAAGGCTAAGTTCACGCAAGGTCTCATCTGAACCAACTTTGGTTTCTTGCTCAATAATGAGCTGACAGTTTGCACAACCAAGAGACTGTATATCGCTCTCTAAAGCTTTGTGGTTCGCTTCAGGAACAGAAACCCGGACAATACCGGCGAAGTTACTGGATAGCCTAGTCATCCGGCTTTCCAGCCAATTACCGCCATGCTTATTCACCATCGTGGCCAGGTCATCAACCAACCCCGGTCGATCAGAACCAATAACTGTAAGGATAATGGTATTCGCCATGACACAATTCCTTTTCCATGTGCATTATGCAATTAGTATAAATTGTTGACCGCTCTCCATTTATACAAAAACGACTTTATTTACTTATTTAATGACACAATATTTCAAGAATTATTTAAAATATATCACCATCTGCCCCGAAGGACGCAAGAGTATCCGGGGAGAGCTCCGGGATTACCCGAAATGTCTTGAAACAAAAATATATAATAGCCCTTTGTAATCAGGGTGCTTCTACGTATTTTCGAACATAAATATCACGCAAATCCCTAAACCAAGCCGGTTCAGGTTTGAGCCAATAAAGATCATCAATGGCTTTAGCGTCATTATAGGAAAAGTTAAATCGTTCTTGAGCAGCTAAATCCAATTCATTATGTGCATATTTAACAACCGAATTATACCCAGAAGATGCCATAAACATCCCTGCACCTTTGGCGGATAAAAGCCAGTTGATCAACTCATACCCCTGATCAACATTCGCGCTTCCAGCGGGGATCGCCAAAGTATCCAGCCAAGCAAGAGCACCCTCTTTCGGGGCCAAAAATTTGAACCTGCTCTTTGTCTGCTTCCACAATGTGTGTGCAGCACCACCCCATCCTTGCCCGACAACACAATTGTTGAGCGTAAAGGCAGATGCCAAACCTTCGGTATCGCGCCAAAACTGGCGAACATATGATTTGTATTCTTTAGCAAAAAGAAGTGCTTCACCGAAAACTTCCCGGGAAAGGTCTTCATTTAAATAAGCAGAGTCCAATCGTTCTCCCGTTCCATCAAGCATCAATGCCATCGACGTCAGGGCAGATTCAGGGCGGGTTGCGACAAATCCCTTATTAATAAAGGACCATTGGTCATTCCAAGAGATCTCTCCGGGCTGGTAGTCTCTTAACAGGCTATCAAAGACAATGCCTTCACAGCCCCAAGCAAAAGGCAGTGCATAACGACGTCCCCTATAAATTGTCCCCATATTTTCAGCATTTGACAGAATACTGCCATGTATAAAGCCAAGGTCTAACTTACCTTCATCAATTGGCTGTAACAGATCCCTCGCCAGATGCCAGTTTGTTAAAAAAGAGGACGACGGGAAGACAAGATCAAAACCCAGCCCCTTGGTCGCGTTAAGCATCAAGAGCGCTTCATCATTGCTGTCATATTCTGTCAAGTAAACTTGAATACCCGTATCTTTTTTAAACTCATCTATGATTTCTTGATTGAAATAGCCTTTCCAGCAAAAGACTTCTAACTCTTGCTCTGCGCTAATCGCCGGGGAAGGAAAAAGAGACGATGCGCAACCGACACCGGTAAGACCCGCAAGCCCTTTGAGAAGGCTACGGCGCCCCATAACGGGTTCACGCTGTTTTAATGAAGCTGTTCTTTTGTCAGAAACGACAGGACGATACGGCACGACCATGGACTGAAACTTCCTAATTAATTTTTCTCTTCAGACAATGGTATCAAGCCCCCACTCAGCACACCTATCTGATCAGATAAAAAACGCTCTATTACGATATAAACATTGCCCCGCCAAAGATCAGTCCCCAATCCTTCGACAAGCAATACCTAAGGCAGCATAATGACCCCCTAGCAAAAAAGCCACATAGAAATGATATAGAAATATCACCCTTTAACCGAAAACCTTCATACAAAAAAAGACCGGGCATTAAAGCCCGGTCAAGTCATGTGGGGTAAGTTACTCGAGGAGCAACTTCCTTTTTATGTGCCGACCTTTCGGATCGGACGACACATAACTCGTACGGGTAAGCTGAACTAAAATACCTTATCCAAATTCAGCACCGTAGTATTACTCGTCATCAGCCGTCTTTTTATCCCGCTGAACAAAAACAGATATCAAAGCCAAAACACCGGATACAACCATCAACATCAGTGACACAGCATTCAATGCAGGAGTTGATCCTTGTTTCAGGCGATCAAACATCGTGATTGTCAGGGGAGAGTCCGATCCAACCAACATCAGTGTTGTGTTGAAGTTCTCAAAAGACATCAGAAAACAAACAATTCCCGCACCAACCATTGCAGGCTTCAAGAAAGGAAGCGTAATCGTTTTTACCGCTTCCCACTTTGTTGCGCCCAAATTCAAAGCAGCTTCTTCCAAGCTGGTATCAAATTTTCGAAGGCGAGCCGAAATCACCAACGTTGTGATCGTCGTTACAAAAGCAAACTGCCCCATAATAACGATAAATAAACCTGGGCGCAGAAAATCCAAATCCAGTCCGAAGCTGTCTTCAACACCATTGGCAATCGAGTTAGTGAAAATCAGGATAGAGATCCCCAATATCACACCGGGAATAACCAATGGCATCAGTGCGAAGATGTAGAGAACATTTTTCCCCGGGAAAGTATGGCGTTCAAACAAAAATGCATTACAGGTTCCCACAAAGACGGACAAAAGTGTCACACAAATTGCAATAAACCCGGAATAGCCAATTGATTCCAAAAGTTGTCCATCATTAAAGACCCCAATACGGGTATCTTCTGTGCCAATAAACCAGTCGAACGTGAAACCATTCCATGGCATGGACGGGAACAGACTATCGTTAAATGCAAAGACGCCAACAACCACAAGCGGTGCCGCCAGATATATAAAAAACAGTGTTATATAAGCCGCATAAAGACGTGTGCTGAACTTTGACTGAGGAAGAGACGGTATCATATCAAAGCTCCTTATTTCACAGTATCAGCAAGTGTCTGGCGACTTAACTTTAAGCCGACAAAAACAATCGCAGATGAAAGGAATAAAAGAAGGAAGCCAAAGGCAGAGCCAGATTCCCAGTTAAAGCGTGTGATAAACTGGTTATAGATTTGCTCGGTAAACCACAGGCTATCTTTCCCCCCAAGAAGGGTTGGCGTTAGATAATTCCCCAGCGTCAGCATAAAGACAACAATACAGCCCGATGCAATACCCGGCATCGCATGTGGAATAACGATCTCGCGCAAAATAGAGTACGTGCTGCCGCCAAGATCATACCCAGCTTCGATAAGGCTATCATCCAGCGTATCCAGCACAGAAACTAGCGGAACGACCATAAAGAGCATGGACGTATAAACCAGACCAACCATCAACGTTGCATCACTGTAGAGCAGCTCGACAGGTCCATCAACAAGACCAGCCCATTGCAGAAAACTACTGATCACACCGGATTCACGCAGTAAAATCATCCATCCAAAAGTTCTGACAAGCTCGGAAACCCAAAAGGGGATCAAGCACATCATGAACAACAGGTTACGCTTTTTGCCCTTAAGAACTTTAGCAATGTAGTAAGAGACCGGAAAACCGACGACCAATGTGATCGCTGTTGCGACAATGGACATGACAGCCGTACGAACAAAGGTGTTCCAATAAAGCGGCTCAGTAAAAAATTCGATATAGTTCTGAAAACTAAACGCATACTCCCGATACCCTAGCTTTTCACGTAGAGAGACAGTCAAAAGATCGAGATGCGGTAAAATAATAAGTAGAAACAGCCAAAGCAAAAGCGGCAACATCAATAAAAAAGTCCCGAGTTTGATCATCGGGATTGTGTCACTCTTGTCTGTTCCAGAGGTCATCTGGAGTGTACTCATGCCGCCTGCTCCTTACCAAGTCCTGCCTGAGAGACATAAGCGCGGGCCTTGTCCACCCCCCAAGACAATCGAAGCTGTTCGCCAGACTTGAGATCGCTAAAAGCACCTGTCTGTGGCAGTGAAACGGTGACCTGATGGCCTGTTTGCTGATCACGTACCTGCGCACGACTGTTCGCGCCATCGAAGAGAAGATTTTCAACGATCCCGGACAGAGTATTCTGACCATCTTCAATATGAGCACCTGTCTGAGCAGAGCTATCGCGTTCAATAGTAATCGCTTCTGGTCGCACAAAAAGCTCTACTCTGTCACCAGCAGCAAGGACTTTTTCGTTCCCAGTAATCCCGGCAATAACGCCGCCATCATCAAGTGATACCAGCGCCTGTCCGTTATCGATCGTATCAACCCGCCCACTCCAGCGATTAGAATCACCAACAAAACCAGCAACAAAAGCTGTTTTCGGGTTGTAATAGAGATCCTGTGGCGATCCAACTTGCTCAAAGCGTCCCTGGTTCATAACAGCAACGTTGTCAGACATAACTAATGCTTCGGACTGGTCATGAGTAATATATACAAAGGTTGTACCCACCTCGTGCTGAAGCTGTTTCAGTTCAACTTTCATGTGTTCACGTAGTTTTAAATCGAGAGCACCTAACGGCTCATCAAGAAGTAAAACAGCAGGCTCAAGTACAAGAGAGCGCGCAATCGCAATACGTTGACGCTGCCCACCAGAAAGCTGCGTCACATCTTTTGGTCCTGCGTCGGGCAAACTTACCCGTTCCAGAACATCAGCAACCTTTTTATCGATTTCGGCCTGCGGCAGTTTTCTACGTTTCAAGCCGTAGGCGATATTCTCAGCCACGTTCATCATAGGAAACAGTGCGAGATGTTGGAAAACCATATTCACGGGACGTTTGTTCGGGGGAACCCCCAACATTGACTGTTCCTTGATGACAATGTCACCTGCTGTCGGCTCAATAAAACCGGCAAGCATACGTAAAAGAGTGGTCTTACCACAGCCACTTGGACCGAGTATTGAGAAAAAAGATCCCTTTGGAATTTCCAAAGACACATTATCAACAGCTGTAAATTTCCCAAAGGACTTCACCAACTGCCGACACTCAAGATCCAATTGATTGCTCATATTCTTTATTTACCTGCGAAAGGGTGTTGTATTTATCAGGTCTGTTGGCCTGTTATGCCGGGTTTTAAAGTCCCCCGAGATTAGGACTTTAGCGGAAAATGACGGAACAAACCGCTGATGGCAATACCCCCGATCTCTAACAAGACCGGGGGCCGCCTTTTATGTACCGTATGGCATGCTCTTCTTAGTTAGAAGAAGCAGCTTTCACACGATCCAGAACTTTACCTTCGATAGTTTCAAGCCCTGGTGGTACAGTTGGGTACCATTTGATGTTATCAAGATCAGCCTGTGGGAAACTTCCCTGGAACTGAGCTTTCAGCGTCGCATCAGCGTGCTCATCAGCACCTTTGGATGCTGTGAAGTTACCGGCAACTGCTGTAATTTGTGCAGCAACTTCAGGACGCATTACGAAGTTGATCCACTTGTAAGCAGCAGCTTCATTTTCAGTTTTCTTTGGCAGAACAAAAGTATCAATCCAACCAAGAGCACCAGATTTAGGCGCAACAAAAGTTACGTCTGCATTATCGTTGTTAAGCTTCCATCCGCCTGTATCCCAAGCCATAGCAGCAACAACTTCGCCTGAACGAACAAGGTTAAGAAGTGCGTCGCCGCCTTCCCAATAGGTTTTCACATTTGCTTTACAAGAAATGAGCTTGTTTTCAACGTCGCCCATGATTTCTTCGTACTTGGCTTTATCGCCATAAGCAGCAAATGGGTCGTGACCCAAAGCAAAAGCAAAACCAATCAAAGTTGGACGCTTCAGACGGTAAGAAACTTTACCAGCAACCGCATCATTACAAAGATCAGTATAATCTTTAACCGTGCTAGCAAGCTTTGTGTTCAAAACCAGACCACTTGTACCCCATACGTGTGGCACACCGTAAACATCACCCTTATAGGTTGTGTTTGTCTTTGTTGCTTCAAGCATAGAGCCGATGAACTGACTAGAATCGATTTTCGAAAGATCAATTGGCTTGTAAATTCTATGTTCGGCCTGCGCACCAGAAATACGGTCTTGGCTAGGCTGAGCAAGGTCAAAACCGCCACCGCCAGTCGCACGAAGTTTGGCAATCATTTCTTCGTTGTTAGATTTAGTAACCTTAACATCGATGCCAGTTTCTTCCTTGAACTGCTTAACAACAGATTCAGGAGCATAACCACCCCAGGTAAGAAGGCGTAGTTCTTCTGCATGTGCTTGACCAGCAAATGCCAGGCCTGCGATTGCAGTTACACCCAGAATTGCCTGCTTAAGCGAAAGCTTGGCTTTCGTGTTAATCATAAAAAACCTCCGTGTTTATAAATGCACATGTTCGATTGCGTTCTAGTCCCAAAGGACTTTTTATTCACCGAACAAGAGCTCTCCAAGTCTGACTTGAATGTTCAGAATGAACATTTTCCTATCGTGAATGCACACCTACAGGGCGTGTATTACAGTGACATTGAACTTTGTTTGCAATCCTGCTTTTACACAGTTTTACTTGCGGCTTTGTTGTTTTGGAAATACTACACTGATAGTGGCATCACTTTAAGATCCATTATTGGATGGCCAATCAGACCAATTTTACATTAAGTTCACGATTATGGCTAAATTTGCATCCGGCGCCTTACTAGAAGGTATCAAACTGGACCCGACATCACAAACACCGCTTTACAGACAGCTCTATAGCGGCATCAGAAAGCTTATTCTTTCCGGTGACTTACCACCTGGAACCAAGCTTTCAGCCAGCAGAACAATTGCTACTGAACTGGAAATTTCCAGAACAACGGTCATCAATACAATTGAACAAATGATTTCCGAAGGTTTTTTGGAAACACGTCGAGGGGCGGGCACTTATGTAACCCATCGTTTATCAGCAATGACCGATTTCTACCAATCGGCAAGTGATGACGACCCCGATTCTTTCGAAGAAGATCCTGATTTAACTCTTTCAAACCGAGGCCTTAAATATTCGGAACTGCCTCATCAATACGAACCAGAAGGCATTTACACCTTTAGGCCAAGCCAACCGGCATACGAGCTATTGCCGCATGATGTTTTTTCTCGCCTGACCAACAGATATCAACGCAAGCCATCCAACGACGATCTAACCTACGCAGATCGCGGCGGCTTCATGCCTTTGCGAGAAGCAATTTCGAGCTACCTGAAAACATCCCGTTCAGTGCGCTGCACACCAGAACAGATCATTATCACCTCTGGTACCCAGTCCGCCCTTAATCTTGCTAGTCAACTCCTGCTTGATCCCGGCGATACTGTCTGGATGGAAGATCCTGGCCATACCGCTGCACGCTGTGTCTTCGAAGGAACTGGCGCCAATGTCGTTCCCATTCCCCCGGATGAACACGGATTCAACCCTGATCTCTGCCCGGAAGAAGCCAAAGATACCCCGGCACGCCTTGCCTATGTAACACCGTCAAGCCAACACCCCTTGGGTTATCGGATGCCCCTCACCCGTCGCATCAAACTTCTGGAGTGGGCACAACAAAACAATACCTGGATTTTTGAAGACGATTACAACAGTGAATTCAGATATACGGGGCGTCCCCTGTCAGCTTTGCAAGGGCTGGATAAAGGGGGAAGAGTTCTTTATGTCAGCTCATTTACCAAGATACTCTATCCCGGTCTTCGACTAGGCTATATGATTGTGCCCAAATCAATGGCAGAGGACTTTGCTCATGCCTCTACCATTTTACAGCGATCAACCCCCAAGTTGACCCAGCAAATTATTGCGGACTTTATAAACGAAGGTTTCTTCGCCACACACATGCGGAAAATGCGTCGTGTATATCATCAACGCCAACAAATTCTTATTGAAGCAGCAGAAAAGCACCTCAAAGGGCTGGTCGAGATTAACCCGGTAGAACAGGGTTTCCACTGTAACGCCTGGCTTCCCGATCATGCAGACCCTGAACAAGTCGAACAAACGTTAAGAGCCGCTGGCTATGCCGTAAATAATCTGGACTATTACTGCATGGCCCCGCTCAAACGAAAAGGCTTTATGATTGGTTTTGCGGGGACACCCGAAGAAAAAATTTCTGACGGCATCAAAGGCATGGCCAAGATACTGAAAGAAATTCTCTAAGATTAAAACTCCTTAGCAATTCCAAAGACATCAAGCAGAAAAAGCTACGACAGGGCTTTCTTTAACCGGCTGACCGCTTCTTCAAGGACTTCCATTCGCTTGCAAAAGCAAAAACGGACTAAGTTCGTGGGGCCCTCCATGTCAAAGAATACACTGACCGGGATTGCTGCAACTTTTGCCTCTGTCGTTATGTAACGGCAAAACTCGTCATCTTTGCCAGAGTGAACACCTCGAATATCGACCGTAACGAAATAAGTACCATCACACGGCAAGACATCAAAACCAATATCAGCTAAAGCCTTTGAAAGATAATCCCTCTTACCTTCCAGATCTTTTATTAGATTATTGAAATAACTTTGATCTTTTGACAATCCCGCAGCCACTGCCTTTTGCAAATTTGGTGGCGTGGTAAAGGTCGTGAATTGATGTGCCTTGATAATCGGGGTTAAAACCTCTGGTGCGCCACAAACATAACCAACTTTCCAACCCGTAAGCGCAAAACTTTTCCCCGCAGACCCGATACGAACCGTTCGATCCCTCATCCCCGGAAGCGTGATCAGCGGATAGTGCTTTCGTCCGTCAAAGATGAGGTGCTCATAAACTTCGTCACATACCGCATAGATGTCATACCGCAAACACAATTCGGCCAAGGCTTCCAGCTCATCCCAATGGAACGCCTTTCCTGTTGGGTTCATTGGGCTGTTGATAATAATCAGTTTGGTTTCCTGGGTAAGGGCTTCATCCAGCTCTTCAATCGGCAGCTTCCAATCAGGTGCCGACATAGGCACAATTACCGGAATACCACCTGCTCTTTTAATAAGCGGGATATAACAATCATACGATGGCTCCAGAACGACAACTTCATCACCAGGCTCAATTAACCCGAACAAACAATCCGCCAAGGCTTCGGTTGCCCCGGAAGTCACCATAACTTCGGTCTTCCAATCCAGATTTAAGCCATAAAACTTTTTATCATGGTCAGCGATCGCTTTGCGCAATTCAGGAATACCCATCATAGACGGATATTGATTGGGGCCTTCCATCAAGCTATCAGCCGCTATTTTCCGTAACTCTTCCGGGCCGTCTTCATCTGGAAAACCCTGTCCCAGATTAATGGCATCATGTTTCAAGGCCAATTGGGACATCACCTCAAAAACAGTCGTACTATAAGAAGAAAGGACAGAATTGGCGTCTTTCATGGTTTTGGCTCCCGGTTAGAATTTCTTGCATTAATAGTAACACCTTAGCTGGTTTTCACACAATGAAAGTTCAAACTATTATTGATCCCATGACCACTTCGTCATTCCCCTGAGAAAAACTGACTGATCTACCAAATAAAATCACTTCCCGATGCCCTCGATCTAATCCAAGTTCCTTTTTTAATCGTCAACAGATTTTCCCACACATTTGCCCTACGACATTCGGGGGCCAAATAGCTACTTACGGAGTAAAGAATGAGCTCGCTCGCCCAAAAAGGACAATTTGACGTTTCAGCAAAGGAACTGAACCTTTCAGATCGCTCCCTGGAAATCAGATGGTCCGACGGCAAAGTTGCAACCTTCCATTACCTATGGCTTCGCGACAACTGTACAAGCGGTTTCCATCCCTCAACACAAGAGCGCCTATTCAACCTGACGACGGTAAGTCCTGATATATACGCCACCGAAGGAAACTTTGACCAAACCACCTTGTCTATCAGTTGGTCAGAAGAGGCACACAAAAGCACCTATCAACTACAATGGCTTTATGAGAATGCCTATTCCCCCAATTTCAAAAAGCCGAACACATCCGTTATCGTACCTTGGGGAACAGAAATCCTGAATGATATGTACGAGGTCGAATACAATGACCTCATGCAGGATGACCTGGCTCTATTTAACTGGTTAAAAGCAGTTCAAAAATCCGGCATTTCTTACGTACGCAATGTACCTTGCACAGACGAAGGGGTTACAGATGTTGCCAATAGGATCTCTTTTCTGCGCCAAACCAACTTCGGAACTGTTTTTGATGTGCAATCAAAACCAAACCCCATCAACAACGCCTATACCTCCGAAGCTCTGCCCCTTCATATTGATTTGATCAATCAAGAAACACCGCCGGGATATCAATTCCTGCACTGTCTGATGAATGACAGTCTTGGTGGAGAATCAACTTATGCTGACGGCTTCAAGATCATAGACGAGCTCAGAAAAACAGATCCAAAGGCATTCCATCTGTTAACGACCGTTACTGTGCCCATGCGATTTCATGATTTTGAAACAGACATTCGAACACGGAAAACCATCATCAATGTCGACGAAAATGATCAACTTATTGAGTTAAGGTACAGCCCGCACCTCGTCGATACTTTTGATATGGATGAAAAAATAATGGACCGCTTCTATCTTGCCTTTAGAAAGCTCATGGTTCTGATTAATGATCCACGTTTTGTTGTTTCTGTAAAAATGACCCCCGGAGATCTCTGCATCTTTGATAACAGACGGGTCATGCATGGTCGAAATTCATACGAAGCTGGTGATGGCTACAGTGGGGTAAGACACCTGCGGGGATGCTATGTAGATCGAAGTGATTTTGAAAGCCGTCTCCGCGTTCTGGCGCGGACTTACAGCTAGCTCTCTGATGGCCCTTAACAAAAACTCATCCCTTTCGGATTGGGCTTTTGGCTTTACCAAACAAACGGTGACATTCCATCATAGAGCAATTTCGCACCGGCCAATATCATCATCAGATAACTGATTTGGTAGAACAGCTCAGGCGCAATTAATTGATGTAACTTCAAACCTAACCAAATGCCCAAGGGGACAATTGGCACAAACAAAAGCGAAAGCATCAGGTTTTCAGAAGAAAATTGCCCCATCCACGCATAGGGTATCAACTTAACCTGATTAACAATAAGAAAGAAGGCAACATTTGTTCCGACAAAAACTGTTTTGTCTAACCGCTGCCGCAAAAGGAAAAACTTAACTGGGGGACCGCCCGCATGAGCCACAAAACTGGTAAATCCAGCAATCACACCGCATCCAATTCCGACAGGAGACGACGCCTCTGTTTGTTTTCTTTCTTTTTGATTACTAATAAAATAACTCAGCCCAAACAACAGCGTCAGAAGCCCTAGCAAAATCCGGATATCATTCGCCTCGACATAACTATAGGTCAGTGCGCCGATACCAATCCCCGATAAAGCTCCGAGAACAAGCACCGTTAAATTTTTACGGTGAAAGCTTTTCCGATAAGCCCAAATACTAAGAGCATCCATACAGCACAGAATGGGTAGCATTATCGCAGCCGCTTTAAAGGGGGAAATGAACATCGCCATCAAAGGCACGGTCAAAGCCCCCATTCCCCCCGAAAATCCGCTTTTGGAAATTCCGGTGATTAAAACAGCAAAGGCTGCGACGATATAAAAAGAAAGAGAAACATCCGGCAACATGAAGCGCGGCCATCCTGTGAGATAAATGTGTCACCCAGTTACACTACAAATTCCCCAAAAGGCAAGTCAGGGAATAATCAAAGCGCAAAATCATAAGCTAAGATACTGTATCAATTTAAAAATAAATATTTTTCACGGAATTATTAACGTCCAAAAACAATTCTTATCAACCTGCCTTTTTGTGAACAAAAGGTTGTCTTTTTAATATCACACCTAAAGCACGGATCATCAGCTAGGTTAATAGCCAAGATCTACTTGGGGCACCTTAGTCGTTACTCTAGGTATCAAATTTTGATCAAGCTAATTGAAAAATAAGAGGAGCCCAAATTGCAGTATTTAAACCGTGTATGAATGAAATTTATATCCACGCCTTTTGATCCAAAACACTGCATTGAAAAGGCTTAGATGAATGCATGATTAGGTCTCTCAAACATAATCAGCCCATTCAATTTAAATAATTCACTGTCTAAAAACTGTAATTGGAATCCTAGTTATGAAAAAATTTATGCTTGCCCTATCTCTAATCGTCTTGTCATCATCACTAACAGCTCCGACCTTTGCCCAAGACATCATCGTCCCAAAAAACCATAAAGGTGAAGCGATGACACTTGCCGCGCTGGCTAAAGATGCGGCTTGGAGGCAGAAAGTTGCAAAGCAATGGAAAATTTCTGAGGCAAAACAGAATACACGGAAACTAAGATATACAAAAGATAGCTTCTATACTGCGGATAACACTCAAGAAGCCTCGCTATATAATAGTTCTTCATCAAAATACATCTATAATTAAAACCTTAAATCGCGGCTCGATAGGCAATCTAATTTCTGTTAAAAGCAGTATGGTTACCTGTGTGTTCAGCTCTATTCAATAGCCCTTAATTGTGATTGTTGAGATCATGTATCAGGTCAGGTGCTATTGTTTTTGCATCCTCGAGTAAGGCATCCCATTCAGGGCTATGCCTAAGCTCTCTGGCTGCGTTTTTGATTTTTACTTTTTTTGAAAAATTTGGCGAAGCATTGGATAGCATCAAAATCACATGTTTACAGCTCAAAAAATAAGGCGTTCCAATATCGCCTGTTGTCATACCGACTTTGGGCAACGAAGCATGAATAACTTGTTCTGTTCCGGTTACGACATCTACGCGCCCTTTTTTAAGTAACCACAAAGCCTCGGTAAAATTAGCGGTTTCGATTTTCTTAATCGCTTTGTTTTGATCTATCCAAGAACCTGTGCTTGCCCCTCTGACTATAGCCAAACGCAAGCCTTCGATGTCCTCTTTGGACTTAATATCCAGCGCCTTTAACCCCACAAGCATTTTATCAAGCATAATAGTAGGTTCTAAAGGCGTTGCGAATTCTTCAGACAGATAATCTTGAAATGTGATCGTTAGATCATAGGTTCCTTTTTTCATGCCACGGAGCAATCGTTGCCTTGGCACAAGAACAACTTCTATAGGTTCGTCCAAAAATTTCGACAAGTGCTTAAAATAAGAAACTGTAACACCATCAATGCCCCCTGATTCATCATAAAATCCCCACGGCTCTTCAGCCAACACAACAGCTTTCAACGGATTATCCGCGGCAAAACTATAGCTGATCGATGACATCATCAAGAACAGAGTAAAGGAGTACAACTTCATTAACGCAAGCAACCAAACGCAAAAAAAACAAACGTAAGCAGATCATTACAACAATTCCACCACCCATCAAGCGTTATATTAAGTGCGTAAATTTACACAGTTATTTAAAAAAATTGAGAAATGTGAAACTATTATGACAGTATCTTCTTGCTCTGGCTTGCTCAGCAGGAAAAGGGTAATAAATCTTTTCTACAAAGGTGAAAGGCAAGAAAGTGCCAATTGAAAACGAGTATAAATTTGCTCTCCACGATCCAGAGGGCAAGCTAGAAGCAACGTTATCAGCCTCGGATTGTTTTCGTGCCGCCATACGACAGGGCTATATTCGAAAAGGTGCTCGTATTCGTGAATGGCATGACCTTCAGGCACAGACGGTCCGTTATATTTTTACCTACAAACAACGTGTCGATGATGACGTTATCGAGGTAGAAACAGACATATCTGAAGATGATTTTAACCGTCTTTGGTCTGTACGTGAGTATAATGTCACCAAAGTTCGCTTTAAATTCATTGTCGATGATGTGACGTGGGATGTTGATTTTTTAAAGGATCATGGTAAAACCTATTTCTCTTTGGCAGAAGTAGAATTACCCGAAGACGAACGCACCGTTCCAATGCCGCCTGACCTGATAAAGGATTATGTGCTGGGGAGTACAGGGCGACACGATAAAACCCTGTCAAACAAACGTCTTTTGCATATTGATTATGCCAAGCAAGTCCAAGCCGCTTTTATCACTGGTGAAGATGCCGTTAGGGAATTGGTTTCAACATACCAAGTAACATAACCTTCTTTAAACTGGCCTTTTCAGGAAAAGAACGCGTAATATATATTTACGATCTCACTGAAACAAAAATGCGGCCTCTGATAATTTGACTTCACCGGAAATCAAGTTCTCCTCTGACAAAACAACACTGACCTACTTTCTTTCCGGTTCTTGGACAACCCAAGAACTCGCCAGCGTCATCACGCAAGTCTCTTCTTCAAAGAGTTCAAATGAAACCGGCGCAGATAACGTGGTTCGAGTATTCGACCTGAAAGCTGTCGAGGTTATGGACACAGCTGGCGCTCTTTACTTTCTACAATATAAAGAAGGCATTGAAGGAACCGGAGGGAAAACATCTCTAAAAAGTGTTCCTAAACATGTCAGACAAATTCTTGATACTGTTCAAAAACATAGAATAAAAGAATGCCCCCCCGAAAACAGTCTCGTTGGTTTAAAGAAGCTTCTTACGGATACAGGTGAGAGTTTTTTCAATACCATCACGCAGGTACAAGAACTCGTTGCATTTTTTGGGTTGGTTCTGGTTGCCTTCGCCAGACAAATGACCAACCCTAAACGCATCCGATGGACGCCTTTAGTAGCACAAATGGAACAAATCGGGATTCATGCCCTTCCGATCGTTGGTCTGATTTCCTTTCTGATTGGTGTGGTTTTGGCCTTTCAGGGTGCCGGACAGCTCGAACGTTTTGGCGCACAGATATTCACAATTAATCTCGTTGCTGTCGGTGTGTTGAGAGAAATGGGCATTTTACTCACCGCCATTATTGTGGCTGGCCGATCTGGCAGTGCCTTTACGGCACAATTGGGAACCATGAAGGTCAACGAAGAAATTGATGCCATGCGCACAATAGGTTTAGACCCCATTGATGTTTTGGTTCTCCCTCGCATTTTGGGATTGATACTGGTTTTACCCCTATTGACCTTTTACGCAGATATCATGGGCATTCTTGGAGGCGCAGCGATGACCATGCTCACGCTTGATCTGTCCTTTTATCAATACGTCCGTTATCTACAGGATGCAGCCTCACTGGGGGATTTCTGGGTTGGCATAATCAAGGCCCCTATTTTTGCGTTTATTATTGCCCTGATAGGCTGTCACGAGGGCCTACAGGTAAGTAGAAGTGCCGAATCAGTTGGCCGACAAACAACCCGTTCTGTTGTTGAGGCAATCTTTTTTGTCATTGTTTTAGATGCGCTTCTATCCATTCTCTTCTCTGTTATGGGGATTTGAGAATGCCCACGGTAATCAAATCTGAAAACCTTGTTATCTCACTCAAAGGTATTCGCAATCAGTTTGGCGACCACATCCTTCATGACCACCTTGATCTCGACATCAGAAAAGGCGAAGTTTTAGGTGTTGTTGGTGGCTCGGGCACCGGAAAATCGGTTTTGATGCGCACGATAATCGGCCTTAATCAAAAAGCAGCAGGGTCCATAAAGATCCTGAAACAAGATGTTGATCAGGTTTCGCAAGCAGAATTAAGGGCCTTAAGACAGCGCATGGGAGTCCTTTTTCAGGATGGCGCCCTCTTTTCCTCCCTGACCGTATCTCAAAACATTGAAGCCGTGATTAACGAACATACAAAACTCCCGAAACAGTTTGTACGGGAAATTGCAGCTTTGAAAATTGCCTTGGCAGGCCTACCAATTGAAGCAGGAGACAAATACCCTTCTGAACTGTCTGGCGGAATGAGAAAAAGGGCTGGTATTGCTCGCGCTCTGGCTCTGGACCCTGATATCCTTTTCCTCGATGAACCAACCGCGGGCCTTGACCCTATTGGTGCCGCCCAGTTTGATGCATTAATCGCAAAGCTACAGGATACATTAGGACTTACTGTTGTTATGATTACCCATGATTTGGATTCACTCCATGCCATCTGTAATCGTATTGGCGTTCTGCTGGATAAGAAAATAAAGGTCGGTACAATTTCAGAGCTATCAAAAGAACCTGATCCATGGATCAAGGAATATTTCGGCGGTCCAAGAGGACGGGCAGCGACAAGATCACATGCATAACGGCAACTTAAAAATTATGGTAACAAGCCACAACTATATGAATAGCGCCCTAATCCAGACATATTCTGGGACATATTCCGGGATATATTTTCCCGGTAAGGAGATATAATGGAAACCCGTGCAAACCATATGATTGTCGGCTCTTTTGTCATTGCTTTTTTTATCGGGGCTCTCGCCTTTGTGGTCTGGCTCGCAAAGTTTGAATCAGATCAAAGCTATGCCAATTACAACATTATTTACCGAGGGGATGTTACAGGTCTAAAACCCGGAAGCCCAGTTCGCTATCATGGCGTCAACGTAGGAGAAGTCGTTGATGTTGCCTTGTCGCCGGACAAACCAGCAGAAGAAGTTGTTATCCTTTTAGAAGTAGAAGAAGGCACCCCCGTAAAACAAGACACCACAGCGACACTCCAGCTAGAGGGGATTACAGGTGTTAAATCCATCCAACTGACAATTGGCAATATGCAGTCTGCGCCACTTGTCGAAGAAGGCCCCTATGGTCACCCTGTCATCCAATCAAAAACATCCGCTCTAGATCAGTTATTAGAAGGTGCACCAGAACTGGTCTCAAGCGCCAATGTTCTTCTTGCTCGCGGCAATGATCTACTGAATGACCAAAACAGAGTAAGTATTGCCCTAACGCTTAAGAACATTGAAGCCCTGACAAAAGCCCTTGCTGAAAAAGAAAATCAAATCTCAGGTCTTATCGACGACACCGCCGTTACTGCCAGCAATATGAAGGCCGTTTCTGTATCGGTAAAAGAGTTAACTGATGAACTACGTCAGGGCAGCACAGAGATAATAAACAAAACTAACCATGCGATCACCTCGTTGGATAACGCCGCCGTATCAATTGATAATCTTGTTGGCAAAAGCACCCCCGAAATCAAAATTCTCGTACAGGATTTTCAACAAACAGCTCGCAGTTTTGCAAGCACCAGTAACCAGGTCGAAGCCCTTATCAGGGAAAACAGAGAACCTCTTCAAGACTTCACATCCACAGGGCTTTATGAATTTTCCAACCTGTTGTCAGAAACAAGAACTCTTGTCCGGGACCTACAACTCATCGCCGGAGAAATTGAACGCGATCCCGCTAGGTTCTTTTTTGGCGATAAGCAAAAGGGCTTTGAGCCACCGGAATAATATATAAAAATGGCTTTTTATAATTGGAAAAACGATAATTCTGGCCCCACTATACGTAAAGATACGCCGAAGACGCAAAAAAAACGACAACGACAGAGTAAGTAAGCCCAATGAACGATACAGATAATAAAAAACGCGCCTTCCTGAAACTTGCTGGCTTGCTTCCTGTTTCTGGCCTTCTAGCATCCTGTGCAACTCTTATTCCCGGACAAGGTCCACTTCCTGACCTTTATCGCCTATCGCCAAAAAGTACTTTTGACGAAGGCTTACCAAAGGTTCCATGGCAGCTGGTCTTAGAACAAACTTCTGCCAATGCCAGCTTGAACACAACAAAGATTGCGCTACAGCGTAAAACCAATCAGATGGAATATTACGCCAATGCCGGGTGGGTCGACAAAGCCCCGATCATGGTCCAGACGCTGCTTGTGGAATCATTTGAAAATACCGATAGAATTGTGGCAGTTGGTAGAGAAACCATCGGCCTAAGATCAGATTTTATTCTCAAAACTGAACTCCGCGAATTTCAAACTCTTTATTTTGGCAATACGCCAGAGGTCAGGGTTGTCATTAACGCGAAAATTGTACAAATGCCCCGGCGAACAATTATTGGCTCCCAAAGTTTCGAGGCAAGGATTCCAGCCCAATCAGATCAATTGAATTCTGTTGTAGCTGCTTTCGACGAAGGGCTTGGGAAAGTTATAAAAAAACTCGTTGAATGGACTCTCATTACCGCACATTCAAAATATAAAGGATAGGCGATTTCAGAAAGGCCCAAAAGCGCTACAGTGTGTAGTAAACTGATTTTTTTACTCTATTCGAAACATCAAAACGATTATACCGAATTTTCGAATTGCGAAGCCCTTTAATTTATCTAATTTTGCGATGCTCACTTCATTTTGCCCCAACGTTCTTATATCTGGAAAGCATCCAAATGATTATCAGGGACAAACCTAATGTATTCAGGTTATTTTTTGTTCTAAAGGGGTCAATAGTTCCAACGATCGCACCCCAAATTCTTTTTACAGCTTTGCTAGGACTGTTGGTTTATTTTGTTCACCTTTACGCGCCGACCTATCTACCACACTTAACAGTTACACCCTTTATTTTACTTGGCGTAACGCTTTCAATCTTTCTAGGCTTTAGAAATAGCGCTTCTTATGAACGCTGGTGGGAAGCGAGAAAACTCTGGGGACAGTTGATTATCGACACGCGTTCTCTTGCGAGGCAGACTCAAACATACGCATGGGTAAAAGGTTCTTCAAATAACAATCAATCTACTGAGATAGAAAGTAAAGCCACCGATATGGCTTTAGTATGCAAAACGCATCAGGAAAAAATTGTTTTCCTTGCAATCGGCTTTGCACACTCGCTACGCCATCACCTAAGGGGTACAGATTATAGTGACGATGTTCACAGGTTTCTATCCCCCGGTGATTTTCAAAGCCTCAATAGAGTTCGCCACAAGCCCAACTTCATTTTAAACTTAATGGGGCAAGAGCTCCGCCAGATGCTTCAGAAAGAATTCA
Source organism: Kiloniella sp. (assembly GCF_048259265.1). Lineage (NCBI taxonomy): Bacteria > Pseudomonadati > Pseudomonadota > Alphaproteobacteria > Rhodospirillales > Kiloniellaceae > Kiloniella > Kiloniella sp. The sequence continues at coordinate 53,071 of NZ_JBLXHT010000009.1, forward strand.
TCGGTGAAATCTCGGCAAGGAACTTAGAAGAACGCCTGACCTCCCTATCCGCAATTCTCGCCGCCTGTGAACGGATACACAATACACCTCTGCCCTTTGCCTATAACTTACTCCTTCACAGAACAGCGTATATCTATTGCTTTTGCCTTCCTTTTGGTCTCGTTACATCATTGGGCATAATGACACCTTTTGTAACAGCAATAATCGCATACACCTTTTTTGGTCTGGATGCTTTGGGCGAAGAGTTAGAAGATCCTTTTGGCACATCAGCACACAATCTCGCGCTGACAACAATGTCTCGCAATATTGAAATTAACCTGCTAGAGACACTTAATGAAGAGAACTTACCAGAACCGGTAAAGCCAAATGGCTATTATCATATCTGACCTCAATATCCAGTAAGCACTTAATCAATCGATCTTTGCCAATAGATGGCGAAGGTGTTGGCGTTCTTCATCAGATAGATTTGATAACATAGCCTCTTCTTTTTTTACATGTGTAACCACCATCTCATTTGCCAAGTCAAAACCGTCATCAGTCAAGGCGACCATTTGCCCTCGCCTGTCATTTGGGTCCATCATTCTCTCAATAAGGCCACGTTTCTCAAGACGATCAAGCCGATTGGTCATCGCAGATGTTGATAACATCATATCTTTAGCTAACAACGAAGGAGACAACGTCTCTCCTTTTCCTTGACGGCGTAGTGTGAACAACACATCCATACCGGCAAAATCCAGATTGTAATTAGAAATATTATCTAAAACGCCCTGCCGAAGTTTTTCCCCGGCCCGCCAAATTTCACCACAAACAGCCATCGGCGCCGGATCTATATCAGGCCTCTCACGACGCCATTGCGCTAAAATTCCTTCCATTGGGCCGCCTTCTGTTGTCGACGAAATAACAGCCTTTTTGGGAATCGACTTTTTGGGGACTTGACTCATCACTAAACAATCCTTATTTATTACGACATCAAATTATTTGACGTCAAAATATCTTATATCAAATCATCCTAGATAGAGATACATGACGCCCCAAAAATTGTAAAGGCCCATAAGCAGTAAAGGGTCTGGAAATAGTAAAGGATTGCGTTATGCCAGATACATCACTTCCACTCCGCACCCCGAACCACCCTATTGATCCATTATTTATCAACAGGTGGTCTCCCCGTGCTTTTGACAGCAGCAATATTCCGAACGATGATCTTCAAACCATTTTGGAAGCAGCAAGATGGGCGCCCTCAGCATTTAATGTACAGTCTTGGCGCTTTGTTTATTCCCATCGTGGTGATGAATACTGGAATACACAATTGGATCTATTAGACCCCTTCAATAAAAATTGGGCACAAAACGCATCAGCATTGGTTTTTGTTATATCGGACAAGATTGTCTCTGGGGATGGTACACGGCCAGACCGCCCATCAAATTACAACAGTTTTGATACAGGGGCAGCCTGGGCTCAGCTAGCCCTTCAGGCTTCTATTAGTGGATACAAAGCCCACGCAATGGCTGGCCTTTATTTCGACAAAGCACAAGAAGCATTAAACCTACCAGACCGTTACAAAGTGGAAATTGCTGTTGCTGTTGGTAAAAACACAGACCCGGATTTTCTTGTCCCCGAACTACAGGAAAGAGAAATTCCCAGCCAACGCCTTTCTAGTACTGAAATTATTTTTTCTGGCACGTTTTCATAATGCTTCACACCAAGCACTTTTTGAGTGTTATTTAACAACAAGTACATTCGTACTCAGGAGAAGACAAATGAGTTTATCAACAACAAACAATGCCTCGGGAAACAACTCAAAGAGTAAAAATGTATTGAAAAGTCCTACCAGTCTTCTCCTGATAACCGGCACATTAATCGGTTTCAACTTCCCTCTTGGGAAGATCGCAGGTGAAGCAAACGTTTCGCCTATGATCTGGGCGCTTTTGGTTTCTGTCGGGGTCTCTAGCCTTATACTACCAAGCTTAGCTCTACGAAAACAGCTCGTAATACCCAAAGGAAAAACATTACGTTACGCTATTATATCGTCTCTTATTTCTTTTGTTATTCCGAACCTGCTTCTTTTTAGTGTTATTCCCCATGCCGGAGCAGGATATACAGGATTAATGTTTGCGCTCTCACCTGTGTTTACCTTAGCACTTGCAACCTTATTCAAGTTAAAAACACCTAATTTTTTAGGATTAGTCGGTATAGGCATTGGCCTCATCGGTGCTATCGTAGTGAGCATCACTCGTGCAGGTTCAGCAGAAGCCCCGGAACTTATTTGGATTATCGCGGCAATCCTGATCCCCCTGACACTGGCATGCGGTAATATCTATAGAACCATTGATTGGCCGGAAAATGCACTTCCAGACAGCCTTGCATTCTGGAGCCACGGCTTTGCAATATTAGTGTTTATTGCCTTGCTTCTTGCCACTACAGGAACCGTCCGGATTTCAGAACTTGCCGTAATCCCATGGATCGCAGCAACACAAGCTGTTGTAGCTGGCTTAACTTTTCCGGTTTTCTTCAGATTGCAACAAAAGGGCGGTCCAGTTCTGCTTAGCCAGATTGGGTATGTTGCCGCCGCCGTCGGTCTTCTAACCGCTACCTTTATTCTCGGCGAACGTTATAGTCTTTTTACTTGGGGCGGAGCAGGCATAATAGCCATCGGTATTGTCATCACCATTATTTCACAAAGGCAAAAAACATAATAATCCTGCCCTAATGACTTCCCTTCAGGCCTAGGGTGTCACAACGACATCTTAGGCCTGAAGGGAAGTCATTAAATTGGCTCCATCTTGTAAAAACTTGTACCACAGAAAATTAACGTGCGGATTTTTAAGCGCTTCGGGATGGCAAACCATAGAGATCTCTGTTTCTGGTATCGAACCTTGCCAATTGACCCTACAAAGCCCCATATGTGTTGCGATATAATCAGGCAAAACACCCATACCGACACCTGCCAGAACTGCTTGCGCTTGGACAGGCACGCTATCGGATCGAAAAACAATGTTTTTAGAAAGCGGGCGAGATGCAAAGTTTTCCATATAAGGCATCGACATGTAGGCTTCATTAAACCCAACAAGCTTATGTAAAGTTAAGTCCTCCTCAGAATTGGGTTCGCCATAGGTTTCGAGATATTTTTCCGAAGCCCATAAACCGTTTTTTAAGGCGAATATCTTTTTTTCAACTAGCTCCGTATCTTTTCGCCCGTGAACTCTAAAGGCGATATCTGCATCACCACGATGTATATCCTCTAATTGATTACCCGGCGATAATAAAACTCTCAGGTCGGGTTCACGCCTTTGAAGCTGAGCAACAACCTGTGGTAACCAATAAGCGGCCAATCCCTCGGTTGCCGTCAAGCGAACGGGCGGATAATCACGCTGGCCAAAGCTTTCCAACTCTCTCTCAAGGCGAAACGCCGTTTCAACAAGGGGCGTTATCCTCTTCGCAAGCAACAAGCCATAGGCCGTCAGGCGCACATACTTGCCATCGCGTTCCAAAAGCTGTTGCCCTAGGCGCTCTTCCATCGCGGCAATCCGCCGACCAACCGTTGGTTGGCTTACGCCTAACTCTCGGGCAGCAGCAGAAAGCCCACCGTTTTTAATAACGGCCTGAAAATATCGATAATCATCCCAATCACTCATCTATTCATTTTTGTATTAATAAAGATCAAAAACAAACATTTTTATTTATAAAATTAATTGCGTATGATTTTACCAGAATGAACACGCTGCGACGGGATTATACCAATGAGCCAAGAGCATCAATACAGAACTCACCTTTCCTGGACAGGGAACAAAGGAAGCGGGACGAGCAACTACAAAGCCTATGATCGCCATTATGACATTATAATAGAAGGAAAAACTACATTGTCAGGCTCTTCGGATCCTGCATTTCGTGGAGATCCCACACGACATAATCCCGAAGACCTTTTATTGGCATCGATTTCGTCCTGTCACATGCTGTGGTATTTGCATCTCTGTTCAGTCAATAAAATTGTTATCGTCGATTATCAAGATACGTCAACAGCGACAATGACCATGAATCCAGATGGGAGTGGGCAGTTTACAGCGGCAACACTTAACCCGATTGTGACCATTAGTCAGGGCTCTGACAAAGAAAAAGCCATACAACTGCATCGTGACGCAAATAAACTATGCTTTATTGCCAGATCGGTGAATTTCCCTATTCATCACAAACCACAGATAAAAATAGAAACATAAATCAGCTAAAAGCCACGGTCAGGTTCCTAGAAACTGACCGTGAGCGCAATTCTCTTACCTAAACTATTCAGACGGCATTCTATTCCACGCATCCAGCGCTGCGACCTTATAAGCCTCGGCAAGGGTTGGATAGTTGAATGTGTTCTCAACAAAATATTCCAGCGTGCCCTTTAGATTGAGAACGGCCTGCCCAATATGAATAAGCTCTGTCGCCCCTTCTCCGACAATATGCACCCCAAGAAGACGTCGGGTTTTAAGCGAGAAAATCATTTTCATCATACCGTGGCTGAGGCCCATAATCTGTCCCCGAGCGGTTTCGTGAAAGTGACAAACACCGCACTCGTATGGAATACCCCGCTGTTGGACTTCTTCCTCTGACATACCAACCGTCGACATTTCCGGGACAGAATAAATTCCATAAGGGAAATATTCAGGCGCGTCATAAGCATCTTGCTCAAATGCGTGACAGGCAACGATGCGTCCCTGCTCCATGGATGTTGACGCTAAACTCGGAAAGCCGATGACATCCCCCGCAGCATAAATGTGGTCAACCTCAGTCTGAAAATTTTCATTAACTTGAATTCGGTTACGATGATCAGCCGTTATGCCAGCTTTATCAAGCCCCAGTTTATCAGTCGCACCCATTCGCCCAGCAGAGAAGAGAACCATATCGGCCTTAACGATACGCTTGTTTTCCAGCGTAATCGTATTACCTCCGCCCTCGATCTTCGTGATTTTCTCGACCCCTTGCCCAAAACGGAAAGTGACATTTTGCTGTCTGAGAAGGTGCGTGAATTCAGCAATAAGTTCTCGATCAATGAAATCGAGCATCGTCTCTCTTGGCTCAATAACCGTTACGGCAACATCCAATGCACTGAATATGGTCGCGTATTCAATACCGATAACCCCGGCGCCTATCACGGCAAGTGACCTCGGCAAGGTTTTTAAATCAATAATTTCATCGCTATCAATGATCGTCTCCCCATCAAAGGGAATGTAATCAGGCCTGTGAGGCTGCGTGCCCGTGGCAATAAGAATTTTATCACCATGCACAGACGTCACCTCACCTTCGTCATCAACAACCTCAAGCGTATTAGAGTCAACAAAGTGTGCAAGCCCTTGTATCCAATCAACTTTATTACGGACAAACTGATGCTCAAGATTGTCCACCTCGTGCTGCAAGGTCATATGCAACCGTTCGAGAAGGTCTTCCGCGGTAATATTATCTTTCACACGATAGGAACGACCATAGAAAGTACGCTCACGCCAACCTGACAAGTTCAGAACTGTTTCCCGTAGTGTCTTACTTGGCAATGTACCGGTATGAACAGAAACACCGCCGATTGCAGGACTTTTTTCAATAACAAGAACTCGTTTGTTCCATTTCGCAGCCTGAACAGCAGCCCGCCGCCCTGATGGCCCACTTCCGATAACAACAAGTTCATACCGTTCCATACTTTCCCCCAGCAATCTTTCTTCTATGTCGAATTTTCTTCAACAAAAGCACATCATGTCATTAAAACACGCTGATGTTATTTGCTGTATATCACAGCTTATATAGTTCAAGGTTTATTCAATCTCTATTGATTAACATCAATCGGATAACAATTAAAATCATGCCCTGATATTACAATACGAGAGTTACCCGTCGCCTAATTAAATTAGCTTATCACTCTGAAACTGATAAGTGCTATAATTTACCTTTACTTACAACCTGTTTTTCTTAACAATTTTACGGATCTTGAAGCCAAATTAGTACAATTACATTGATTTTATAGAACCATTTTAAAAGCTTAAAATAGAACTGCTTCTTTGTTCATTTAAGACCAGTTTGTCATAATTAAGTTGCTCCAATTATTGGATTATGTAATAGGACAAGCAACCTTAAATTTAGAAGTCTGATAGAGGCACTTCCTTTATGAAGCCTGATAAAATCCAGCGAACATCCCTAACAGAGGCTATAATTGTTCGTCGTGATTATCCAAGAAATATCAAATCGGATGACAAGCATCTCTTCAAAAGTGCAATAGAACAAACCGTTCCTGGAAGTGATCTACTGACAATTGATGATGCTGTAATTCTTGGCAACGGATGGGTCTGGTCAGACGCCAACGTTGTAAGAGAAGCCTTTAACCCACACAGGCAGCCAGATGCCAGAAAAAAAAGGTTAAAGGGAAGACTGCGCTTATTCCTCTCCAACCTTCAAAGACAACAATCCTCAGAAGGTCTTTGGATCTCTGATGTTTGGAGTTACAACTATTATCATTGGCTAACAGATACAATTCCCCGTCTATATCTCGCTCGAGAAAATGGTGTGACCGCACAATTATATCTGTCTAAAATTTGTATAAATCCTAATTTCATCCCAATTTCGTTGGAACTTCTAGGAGAGAATAAGCCTAAATATATAAAACATGATCTCGCTTCCATAAGGTTTGAGAAGTTATTCTTACCAACCTACGCAGGAGATGTCGGTAACAATCATTCACCGACAATAAAGGCGGTTGCCGAAAAGTTCAGACAGCCTTGGGCAAAAACAACACCGCCCAAGCGTCGTGTGTATATCAGCCGTAAAATGGCACCCAACCGTCTTGTCGCGAATGAAGATGAAATTTTACCAATTCTAAATAAATTTAATGTCGAACCTGTCTGTTTCGAAAAGCTTTCTTTCACAGAACAAATAGAGCTCGCAGCTTCTTGCGAACTTATTATCGCCCCCCACGGAGCAGGTTTAACCAACATTATGTTTATGCCAGAAGGTGGAAACGTAATTGAATTCCATCCAAGCAACGTTGAAATTAATCAATGTTATTTCAATCTGTCTCACTCTATGCGTCATTCTTATCAATACTTGATTGCAGATAGTATAGACAATAAAAGCAACATGACACTTAATCCGGCAACAGTGGAACAATGCTTGGCTACAGCATTAGGCCATTCTTGACCGTCAAGTAGGGTGAGCGCCCAAGGTAGAACAAAATGAACAAAAGAATATTGATCACCGGCGGAGCAGGTTTTCTAGGCTCCCACCTTTGCGAACGACTGCTAGAGCGTGGGAACGAAGTGCTTTGTGTTGATAACTACTTTACTGGTACCAGAAGAAATGTAGAGCACCTTATCGGACATCCAAGATTTGAATTAATGCGGCATGATGTCTGTTTCCCTCTCTACGTAGAAGTTGACGAGATCTACAACTTGGCCTGTCCAGCATCCCCTATCCACTATCAACACGATCCTGTGCAAACGACAAAGACATCAGTGCACGGTGCTATAAACATGCTTGGTCTGGCCAAAAGAACCAATGCAAAAATCCTGCAAGCCTCGACGTCTGAAGTTTATGGAGACCCCGAAGTACATCCACAAACAGAAGACTATTGGGGTAATGTAAATCCAATAGGTATTCGTTCTTGTTATGATGAAGGCAAGCGTTGTGCTGAAACACTCTTCTTTGATTACTGGCGTCAACATCAGCTGCGGATAAAAGTTTTACGTATTTTCAATACCTACGGCCCGCGTATGCACCCCAATGATGGACGTGTTGTTTCAAATTTTGTTATGCAGGCATTGCAAAACGACAATATAACGATCTATGGGGATGGAACACAAACCCGGTCATTCTGTTATCGTGATGATCTTATCGAAGCTATGATCTTATTGATGCAAACAGATGACAAAGTTACCGGACCAATAAATGTCGGTAACCCAAACGAATTTACGATCAAAGAGCTTGCCGAACTTGTTATTGAACTGACAGGATCCAAATCGAAAATTATCTACAAAGACTTACCTCAAGATGATCCCACTCAGCGAAAGCCGGATATATCTATAGCGACGAGAGATCTATCCTGGTCTCCCAAAGTACAGCTTAAGGAAGGTTTGCAGAAAACAATCGAGTATTTCGAGACAGTTATAAAAGCCGAAGTTCAAGAAAATAAAATTTAATCTCACCTTTTATAGCTTTACTCCCGAACGTTTGATGCCTTCTCCCATCAAACGTTCGGAAACTATCTCTTAATGAGGACAACTAAAAAAACCAGCTCATCCCTTAAGTCTTTTGTAAGCTGTCTGGCTATAGTCATCCACTTCCACGACGGCATCCGCTAGGTTTTGCGCTTCCAGCAACTGCTGGTATTCGCCCTCATCAACAACACCCTTTTCAACAGCGGCATGATAAAGATCTTCGCGTGCAACACCCCTCAAAATACCAGTTTTACGGGCGGTGCGGATACGGGATTCCAGTGGAATAACAGCCAGCATTTTACGATAGGCTTCTTCCAAAGCGCTCATGGCATCATCCGGGTTATCCGAGACGGAAATATCACGAGACAGTTTCTCGCGCCCACCAAGGTCGCCCATCATACGATTAGCCAGCGCAATGTTTTGCATATCAGTCGGACCATGGGCTTTTCGGCCCAACAGGAACAAACGTAACCGAAGCATCGTTCCGACAAACTTAACCGGATAGTTGTGTGTTATTGTTAGCAATGCTTGTTCAATTTCCTGATAGGCATGGGCACAAAACCAGTCCAGATAAAGCTCGTCTTCTTTCAAACTCCCTTCATCCTCAAAACGTTTCACTGCTGCTGTCGCCAGGTAGAGCCAGGATAAAGCATCCGCAAGACGCCCACTGAGCGTTTCGCGCCGCTTTAGACTACTCCCCAAAAGCAACATGGAAACATCCGCGACCAAAACAAACGCAGACGAATAGCGGGTGATCAACTGTTTGTGGCGGCGCGCTTTTGCCGTCCCTTTGACCTTAAGAAACCGGCCTGCGGTCAAACCATCAATCCCAGCTCTGGCGGCATTACAAACTGTAAAGTTGATATGCCCCCAGAAAGCATCATCAAAATCTTTGAGGCTGTTCTTTGCCACAGCCTCCAGCTCTTTGGGAACAAAGGGGTGTCCGCGAATGGAGCCCTGCCCAAAGATAATCATGGACCGGGTCAGAATGTTCGCGCCCTCGACAGTAATGGCAATGGGTAGTCCATCATAGGCTCTGCTCAGAAGGTTTTTTGGGCCGCGGCAAATGGCTGCACCGCCCAATATATCCATAGCATCCAAAAAAACTGTCCGCATGTTTTCAGTTAAATAGGCCTTTGCAATTCCCGATAACACGGAAGGACGTTCACCAGCATCAACAGCGGCACAAGTCAATTGACGCGCCGCATCCATCCCATAAGTTAAGCCTCCAATTCGCGCGAGACGCTCCGCAACCCCTTCAAATTTTCCGATTGGTAATCCGAATTGCCGACGAACGGCAGAATAGGCCCCGGTCACACGGGTCGCCAACTGTGACGCACCCAAAGACAAGGACGGAAGAGAAACTGATCGACCGGCCGCAAGGGATTCCATCAACATCCGCCAGCCTTGACCAACGCCATATTCTCCACCGATAACGTAGCTTATTGGAATGAAAACATCTTTGCCTTCAATGGGACCATTTGGGAAAGGAATACCCATCGGATCATGACGTCGTCCAATTGACATGCCCTTTGTATCTCTCGGGATCAGGGCACAGGTTATCCCAAGATCCTCTTTATCGCCCAGCAAACCATCGGGATCACTTAGTTTAAAGGCCAATCCAATAACCGTCGCAACGGGGGCCAGCGTGATATAGCGTTTGCGCCAGTTAAGGCGAATACCCAGAACTTTCTCGCCCTTTATTTTTTCTTCACAAATAACACCATGACTTTGGATAGAGGCCGCATCACTCCCCGCCTTTGGTTCTGTTAAAGCAAAACAGGGCATCTCTTCCCCGGTGGCCAAACGAGGGAGGTAGTGATCTTTTTGTTCTTCCGTCCCATAGTGAAGTAAAAGTTCCGCAGGCCCCAAAGAGTTAGGCACCATCACAATAACGGACAAAGGCAGAGATCGAGATGAGAGCTTCAACACCACAGCAGAATGCGCCTGGGCAGAAAAACCGAGCCCCCCGTATTTTTGGGGAATGATCATCCCAAAAAACCTCATGTCTCTTAGTTTTTGCCAAAGCTCTTCGGGGAGATCACGATCCTGAGAAATCTTCCAATCATCTGTTTCCCGACAAATTTCTTCGACTGGCCCATCCAAGAAAGCTTGTTCTTCTTTTGTAAGTCCAGAAACATTAAATTCTTCCAGCTTCGTCCAATCCGGACGACCACTGAATATTTCAGCATCCCACCACACCGTACCTGCATCCAATGCAGTCTGTTCTGTTTCGCTGATCTTTGGCAGGCTGCGTTTGACAATTTTCATCAACCCTGCGGTGAGAAAAGGCCGCCTGATGCCTTGAATGCCAAACAAGCCAGAAAGGACAGCTGTAAAGATGATTGCCCATCCAGTTAATACGGTTGGCATCCCGGCGAGATCACCCCCAGCAATAAGCACAAGAAGAGCCAACACCCATCCCCAAAATCCTTGCCCGCGATATAACAGCGTCGCGAGAACAATGATCGCAAGTAGGAATGTGAAAAGGATAATCATAACGGGAACCTCTTCTTCTTTTGATTTATTAATCTCAAATTTTGGCCAAATTTCTGAACGACAGCTAATTCCTCAGCGGCTTACCGGTATTGAGCATGTGGTGTACGCGCTCAATCGTATCAGGGTGACGGCACAAGGCATGGAACGCTTCACGCTCTAGCTGCAACAGTTCGTCCTCACTGACTTTACCTGTCATATCGGTATCTCCTCCACTCAAAATCGTGGAAAGAGCAGCCGAAACGACGACATCATGTGGCGTGGCCTTCCCTGATTTTCGAAAACCAGCCACAGCGAGATCCAAGGCAACTTTTCCACTTGCGCCCGGAAGGGTTATTTCAGCCGCTGTTGGCGGGTGGTATCCAGAAACCAGTTCAAGCGCACGCTCTTTGGCATCTGCAAGAACACGGTCGCGGTTCATGGTTATTCCATCACCCGCCCGGATGATTTTCATATCCCGGGCTTCTTCTGCTGACTTGGCAACCTGCGCCAGTCCGATCAATTCAAAGACTTTGGACACAGGCGGCATTGGTCCTTTTGGCGTGTCCGTCGCCAGTGCCCAGCGACACATCATTTCCTTACAGCCACCCCATCCGGGAATAATACCCACCCCAACCTCTACCAGCCCCGTATACGTTTCGGCATGTGCCTGTACCGCATCACTGTGTAGAAGCAGTTCACAAGCGCCACCCAACGCAAGTCCAGAGGGCGCAGAGACAACAGGAAACGGGGCAAACTTCAACGCCTTGTAGGTTTCCTGACCACGGCGAACCATATAATCAATAAAGGGGTAGGCCCAAAGTCTGGCAGCGACAGACATTAAGCCTATATTCGCCCCAACAGAAAAATTCGTCCCATCGTTATAAACAACCAGTGCTTTGTATTCGCTGGATTCAATTTTCTCTCTTGCCCGATCCATCATGGATAAGGTCCAAAGATTGAGAGAGTTCATCTTGCTATGAAATTCCAAACACAAAACATCATCATCCAAATCCCATAGGGATGCAGACGGGTTACGTAGTACAGGTTTTGATCTCGCTTTAATATCATCAAGCTTAAGAACCCCGGCATTAGCGTAGCGTTTTAAGTATTGACCTTCATGACCAAAGACTTCCCTAAAACCTTTGGATTTACGATAGAACTTACCCTTACCAACAGATTTCAGCACAGCGGGCACATCTGTGTTTTTTGATTGCAATCGAGTACAAAACCATTCTACGCCAATTTGGTCCAACAGCTCAAAAGGGCCATACTTCCAATTGTACCCCAGTTGCATAGCTTCATCGATGGCTTCAATATCATCAGAAACATCTGGGGCAAGTGATGCTGCATACGCCAAGGTTTTTGACATAACAGACCAAGCATAGCATCCAGCAGGGCTATCATCTTCAAGAACCTTGCGCGGGTTCTTACGACCAGCCTTTTTAACAATTACGATGGTGGGACGTTCCGCTTTTGTGTATTGACCTGTCTTTAAATCAATCGCCTCTTTTATCTTCTCAGCACTATCAGGCTTTAGACGATAAAAGCCCCCCTTGCCTTTACGCCCGGTATAACCATCAGCAATAAGCGTCTTGATCAACTCCGGTTCCTGATAAATCGCGTGGAAAGGATCTTCAGGCGGCAGGCTTTCTGACATTGATGAAAGAACATGGGGCATAAGATCCAAGCCAACCATATCCAAAAGAGCAAAAACGCCTGTTTTAGGGATACCAAAAGGTCGCCCGATCACAGCATCTGCAACTTCTATGGAAACATTCTGCTTCATAGCCTCGACAACGGCACATTGCAGCCAGAAAATACCGATACGGTTAGCAAGAAAGCCCGGGGTGTCCTTACAATGAACCACACCCTTACCCAAGCTGCGATCACAGAACCTCTCGATAAGCTTGCACTGTTCTTCGGATACTTCAGAACCCGAGACGAGTTCCAGTAACCGCATATAACGAGGTGGGTTAAAGAAGTGGGTAATCAGAAAATCGCGCCTGAAACTTTCGGGTAAATCAGCAACAAGTTGCTCGCGACACAGAGTAGAGGTGTTCGACGAGACAACTGCGCCCTCTTTGCGGAATTTATCTATTTTTTTGTAGAGCGTCTGCTTAATTGCTACGTCTTCGATAATCGCCTCAACGACCCAATCGCAGTCAGCTAACAACTTGAGATCATCTTCTGTGTTCGCAGGCGTAATGCGCTTAGCATTCCGCTTGTTCATCAGAGCAGCAGGATTGCTTTTGATCAGTTTACCAATAGCATCTTTTGCTATCTTATTGCGATCGTCGCTATCTTCTGACGGGCGGTCAAACAGCAGAACCGACACTCCTGCATTCGCAATTTGCGCTGCAATACCAGCCCCCATAACGCCAGCGCCAATAACGGCAACTTTATCTATTCCCTTCATTCAACGGCCTCCAGAATAGTCGCTATTCCCTGACCGCCACCAATGCACTGGGTCGCCAAGGCAAACTTACCCTTTTCCCGCTTTAACAACTGGGCCGCTTTCCCTGTAATACGGGCGCCAGTTGCCCCCAAGGGATGCCCAATAGCAATCGCACCGCCATCCAGATTAATTTTACTCTCATCCAGTTTCAAATCTGCCATACACGCCAATGCCTGACTTGCGAAAGCTTCGTTTAGCTCTATGACATCCAGATCAGCAAGAGAAATTCCTGCGCGCGCAATCGCCTTGTTGGTTGCCGCCACAGGACCAATTCCCATTATTTCAGGAGCACATCCTGCAACGGCAATACTGCGAATTTTAGCCAGAACACCCAGCCCCTGAGCTTTTGCAAAATCAGCCGTACATACAATAACAGCCGTTGCGCCATCAGTAAGAGGAGATGAAGACCCCGCGGTTACATTCCCCCCTTCTTTGAAAGCGGGTGAAAGTTCTGACAATCCGTCGATCGTACTGTTTCCTCGAATACAGCCATCCTGATCCACCATATCGCCAGCATTTGTTTTTATAGGAATAATCTCGTCCTTAAAGTTCCCCTTTCCCTGAGCTTCTGATGCCTTCAAGTGACTGTTAAGAGAAAACTGGTCTTGATCCTTACGGCTGATGCTATACTTGTCAGCAACATTCTCAGCTGTTTCCCCCATGGAAACGTAGGCGGGCGGGTATTCCTTTGCGAGAGCCGGATTCAACAGAGGGTTAAAACCCATCATAGGCACCCGTGTCATTGATTCGATACCCGCACAAATATAGGCATCCCCCGCCCCCATGGAGATAGCACCGGCAGCCATGTGAATGGCTTGCATGGATGACCCACAAAAATGATTGACTGTTGCACCACCAACAGATTGAGGTAAATCCGCGAGAAACACCGCCAGACGGGCGACGTTTAATCCTTGTTCACCTTCAGGAAAAGCGCACCCCATAAAGACCGCTTCAATGCTTTTACCTTCAATCCCGGTTTTGTGAACCAATCCTTTAATGACCTGTGCCACGAGATCATCAGGTCGAACCTTGGCCAAAGCCCCTTTATTTGCAAAATGGAACGGGGAACGTGCGTAACCTGCAATGACAATATCGACCATATTTCTACCTCTGTTGTTCTCAGAACCACTGTTCTGTATTCCAATATCTTTTTACTGTTCTCTCTTAATCATTACGTCGAAGATGTTTCTTCACGAAGCTCTTTCTTGGAAAGCTTGCCAATCATCGTTTTAGGCAGTTCAGACCTGAACTCAATTTCTCTTGGCACTTCAATGGGAGATAAATACTCTTCCAGAAACTCTAGTAGTTCATCCGGTTCCAAACTTGCGCCTTCTCTTAACTTGATAAAGGCTTTGGGAATTTCGCCGTGTTCGACCTCGGCGACACCAATGACAGTGACTTCTTCCACGGAAGGATGACGATTGATCGCTTCTTCAATATTCCGGGGATAAACATTGTATCCGTTGCAAATAATCAGATCTTTAAGACGGTCCAGAAGAAAAACATATCCTTCATCATCCATATAACCAACATCACCGGTATGAAGACGGTCTTCCTTGATTGCACGCCCCGTTGCTTCCTCATTATCCCAATAGCCCTCCATGACTTGAGGTCCCGTTACACAAAGTTCTCCCTTTTCACCAATATCTAGCAAGACATGGGGCGCTTTTATGTCCCGGATTTCAAAATTGGTCTCGGGTAGCGGTAGCCCAATAGATCCTTCTTTATTCCGACCGCCAACGGGATTGCAGGCACAGACAGGTGATGCCTCACTCAAACCATACCCTTCGACAAGAACGCAACTTGTTAGGGTTTCAAACTGCTTTTTTGTATCCAAAGGCAAAGAAGCCCCACCTGAAATACAGTACTTAATAGACGAAAGATCATACCGCTCAACGACGGGTGAATTATTTACCGCGCCGTACAAAGTTGGCACACCCATCATTAATGTCGGCTTCAATCGGTCAATTGTCTTAAGCATCTGCCCCAATTGGAAGCGAGGGAGTAGAATTAATTCTGCGCCAAGAGCAATCCCCATATTCAGGACAGTGGTCATGGCAAATACATGGAACATGGGCAAAACGCCAAGGATACGTTCTTCGCCGGGAACAGCATCGGAAAACCAAGCAACAACCTGGGTTGTATTGGCAATAACATTGCCATGGCTCAGAACCGCGCCCTTAGGCTTCCCCGTAGTTCCCCCTGTGTATTGCAACACAGCGGTATCCTTGCGGGAAACATCTACCGGATAAGCCGCCTCTGCACTTTCGGCCAGATCAGTAAACTCTATAAACTCAGAGCCCGAAGGATGCGATATTTTATGAAACTGCAGCACAGAAAATAGCGCCCCCTTGATTGTCGGCATCGCTTGGGCAAGCCGACAAATAATAACTTTTTCCAGTGGTGTTTGAGAGAACTGTTTTTCAACCTTTTCGCAAAGCTCTTTAACATCCAGTGTTATCAAAAGCTTTGCACCACAGTCATTTAGCTGATGTTCCAGTTCCTCTGGCGCATACAAAGGATTTGAATTAACGACAATCGCACCAATTTTTAAAAGCGCATAATAACACACAACAAAATAAGGACAGTTTGGCAGGAACAAGACCACGCAGTCCCCCTTGCCGACACCCTGCCTTTGCAATCCAGCTGCGACCAACTGCACCTGATCAAAAATATCCGTGTAGCTATAGCTCCGGCCAAGGAACTCAACACAAGGACGTTCAGGGAAACGAGCAACAACCTGCACCAAATTCTGATAAAGAGACTGGTTATCAGATTGAACCGCATCATCTCGCATCAAAGAGGCTTCGGGGTAAGTTCCTGTATGAGATGCTTTTTTAGGCGTTTCATTCATGATCCAATCCCCCCCCTTCTTCATACAGGCGTTCTTCTGATTGTTCCTTTTGTATCACCTCTTGCTGATTCGCTGCTTTCTGATCAATCGTTTCCAAGAAACCAAGAATACCTTGGCGGCAATTACCAATATTCTCGTATAGAATTCCATGCTTCTCTGATTCGACCATAATTAACTCTTTATCCTGGGTCCCGATCAAATCAAAAACTTCATTAATTCCTTTGGCATCGACAATTGGATCTTCAATCCCCTGGAAAAGTTTTACAGGACAGGAAACTTTTGGAAGGTTATCCCGAAGCTGTTCGTGCAGCTGGTGAAGTTCATAGGTCGTTCGTACAGGCACACTGCGATAATTAACTTCTGGATTTTCGCTAGGATGCTCTTTGAAAACACCTTTTTCTTCTATCGTCGGAACCCAACTTGACAGTTTTTCATAGCCATGTGCCAAATGTGCAAACAACAGATTACTGGTCTTGAATTGCCAGGGAACAGAAACAGCAGAAACCGATGATATCCCGTCAGGGTTATGAGCTGCTTCAAGTAAGGAAAGCGTGCCGCCAGTCGCAAAGCCAACCAAACTGATATCATCAACAAAAGCGGATAAGATCTGACGGCCCCGCCCAATTGAATCCATCCAATCCTGCCAATGGCGATCCCTCAAATCCCAAGGGGACGTGCCATGCCCCTTCAGACGCACCCCCATGACGGCATATCCTTGTTCGGAAATCTCCCGACCGAATTCATAAAGCTCTGCCGGTGATGCGAGAAGACCATGAACGAGAAGCACACCTGTTTTCCGGCAATTTTCCGGGACAATTAGATAGGGCTCAGCCGGGGCACAGGCAGTTTCCTTGAGATTGATCTCGATATGATGTGGTTTCGTATAAGTCTTGCGATCGCAATCAAGAGATAAATTTTCGTCATCAAGAAGATGAAATGCCAATGTGGATTGTTCAACATCACCTATCGTTTCGTAAGCTTCTTCAACACTGAGAACAGCTTCTTTTATCGGCATCACTTCATTGGCATATACACGGATTAAATTCTCCAACCGAACCGTGTTATAGCCTGTTATCTCAAGAACTGTCTCATCAAACAGATAGTAATCACCATCTTCTTTTATATGTTCAACACAGCCTTCCGCAGACATGTATTTCACCAATGTTTCGCAGGTATCCCCCTTATTCAGGTTCCAATAATTTTCAGGTTTTGTCAGGCTCCGGTGCAGATGAACATCAGCTTTTCGCTGACAAAACTTAATGGCGAGATAAAGCGCCCGATGAAAATTTTGCTTTGAAATTCGAGCTTCTTTTTTCAAAACAAGATATCGGATCAAAGACGAAGCCAAGTGATAGAGATTGACAGTGACTCCGGTATAGATAGCATCCATGTAATAGTCGCGCAGACGATTGGTGCCACGGGAACTGCATAACTTAAATATCTTTTCGTTTAGGGTATCCGGTGCATGGGAAAGTTTGAAAAAATCATCAAGGGAATTAATCTGGTTAAATACTCTTGAAAGCAGGCGTTTTTCCCACCATTTCCAAACATGCCGCACGTCCAGCGGCTTGCTAACACGAATATCCATGTCGCAATCCTTGAGGATCATATTCGCTTCGATCAGAATCTCTTCAACAAGCCTCGGGTTAGTCCCCTTGCTGAAAAACTCTGCACTTCGGCTTAAAATATTATCACTCGCCCTGATAGGATAAAAAGTAATGTTTGCCGGGATGATTTCGGTCGGTTTGCTTGCGACAGCCAAAAGTTCTTCTGTTGTATCCATTTCCAGCGCTTTTGCCCATCTTTCCAGGCGCGCATATTCCTTGGCTTCAAACACAGACAAGACACGCTGTTTAAATAGTTCGACAGTCAGGGCAAGAACGGCAGCCCCGGTATGGTGCTTGCGCCTGATCTTTGCCGTTGGTGAAAAGATACTATACTCACCAGAAGGACCAACAACGTGCCTGTCTTTGACCATACCTCCCTCGGGAAAGATGATGACCTTTCGCCCACGCAGGATTTCAGCAGCAAGAAATGGGAGTAATCCCGGATGATTATGGGGCACAGCCCCAACACCATATAAAAAATTGGCAAAGGATTCGTTACCGTCGAACAGCTCACCCGCGGCAACACAACGACAGTACTGTCCCGTTTCTTCATGAATTAAATATTGGGGAATAATGGTTTCAAATCGGGCGAAGTGATTAAAAAGATAAATATCGCCCTCTGCGAATTTATCATAATCATCATGCAGACAGATATTGATGCCAAGGCGCTTTTTCACCAAAGAAAAAGCCTTCACGCACCAGTCATATGTTGGTTTAAAGTCGAGGTCCAGTTCTGTATCCATCTCCCCACCTAAGCCGTTATTCTCAATACTCCTGTAGTATTTGAATGCGACCTAATAACTATTATCTGTGTACGATCATCCTTACCTGAAAATCACAATCCAGCGATCAAACATCATCTTAGCTCAATCTCTCAAATACCAAGTAAACCACAATACGGGCTAAGGTAGTATTAATATTAGCTACTTTCGCGCAAAATAAGGCACAAAAAAGGGGCTGGTAAAATTACCCCCCCTTTTCCCGAATAACAAACTATGTTTGTTTTATATAAAACCGCGCTCTTTGAGCTGGGCAATAACGTCATCAGCCAAAACTTCTGGTTCCGCACTTCCGCCAGCCAAAACGATTTCGGCATTCACTGGCGCTTCATAAGCGGAATCAATGCCAGTAAAGTTTTTGATATCTCCAGCACGGGCTTTCTTATATAGCCCTTTCGGATCCCGTTCTTCACAAACTTCCAACGGCGTATCCACAAATACTTCGAGGAACTCGCTTTCGTCCATCAGCTCTCGCGCCATACGGCGTTCGCTTCTAAAAGGAGAAATGAACGATACAAGAACAATCAACCCAGCATCGACAAACAGACTCGCGGTTTCAGAGACACGGCGAATATTCTCAACCCGGTCAGCATCTGTAAATCCGAGATCCTTATTCAAGCCATGCCGCACATTATCCCCATCCAGGGTGTATGTGTGTCGGCCTTCGGCAAAAAGCTTCTTTTCAACCAAGTTGGCAACCGTTGATTTACCCGCGCCAGACAATCCGGTAAACCAGAGAACACAGGGCTTTTGCCCTTTTTGCTCCGCTCGATTTCCTTTGTTAACGTCCAGCTCCTGCCAAACAATATTACTTGCGCGGCGCAATCCGAAATCAATCATCCCCGCACCAACTGTTGCGTTTGTATAGCGATCAATCAGGATAAAAGAGCCTGTTTCACGGTTATCTTTATAGGCATCAAATGGAATAGCTCGATCAAGCGCCAGATTACAGACCCCAACCTCATTCAATTCCAGCGTTTTACCTGCTTGTTCTTCCAGGGTATTCACATTGACCTTGTGATGCAGGTCAGAAATGACCACGGGCACAGTCGTTGCAGCCGTTTTCAAAAGATACGGGCGCCCCGGCAACAAGGCATCTTCCTGCATCCACAAAATATGCGCCTTTAGCTGATCACTAAGCTCTGGCACTTCATCTATTTTGGATAGAATGTCGCCACGGCTAATGTCGATTTCGTCCTGCAGCGTAATTGTGACGGCTTGCCCGGCAATGGCTTCATCCAAATCACCATCAAAGGTAACAATACGGTCAACTTTGGATGTTTTGCCCGACGGAGAAACGGCAATGTCGTCCCCCGGCTTGATACGTCCGGATGCAATCGTTCCGCTGAAGCCACGGAAATCAAGGTTCGGACGGTTCACCCATTGAACGGGCATCCGGAAAGCTGTCTCGGTTATATCCGTGGTGACATCAACGGTTTCAAGGTGATCAAGCAAAGTCGGACCTTTGTACCAAGCCATCTCGGCACTCCGCTCGATAACGTTCTCCCCCTTAAGGGCAGATATCGGCGTCGTAATAATGTTCGGTATATCCAACTTTTCCGCAAAGGCCAGATACTCTTCGACAACCTCGTTGTATCGGTCTTGGGAATAGTCAACCAGATCCATCTTATTGACCACCAGTACAACGTTCTTAATACCAAGCTGAGATACAATATAGCTATGGCGTCTGGTTTGGGTCAGAACCCCTTTGCGCGCATCTACAAGGATAAGCGCGAGTTCTGCGCCTGATGCGCCTGTTGCCATGTTCCGGGTATACTGTTCGTGGCCCGGTGTATCCGCGACAATAAACTTGCGCTTGTCGGTAGAGAAAAAGCGATAAGCAACATCAATGGTAATACCTTGCTCGCGCTCGGCTTGAAGGCCATCAACCAACAAAGCCAGATCTATATCTTCGCCTGTTGTACCAACTTTTTTACTATCACTTTCCAGTGCTGTTAACTGGTCTTCGAAAATGAGCTTAGAATCATAAAGCAAGCGACCAATAAGCGTTGACTTACCATCATCGACAGAGCCACAGGTAATAAACCTCAACAGGCTTTTTTCTTCCTGTGCTTTAAGATAGGCCAGAATATCTTCGGAAATAAGGGTATCTTTGTGGGCCATTAGAAGTAGCCCTCCTGCTTTTTCTTTTCCATTGAGCCAGCCTGGTCGTGATCAATCACACGTCCCTGGCGTTCTGAAGTTGTTGTTAGCAACATTTCCTGAATGATGTCCGGTAAAGTCGCGGCTTCGGATTCAACAGCGCCTGTAAGCGGATAACACCCAAGTGTTCTAAAACGGACCGATTTCATTTCGGGTGTTTCACCCGGCTTCAGTGGCATACGATCATCGTCAACCATTATCAATGCACCATCGCGCTCAACAACAGGACGTTCCGCAGAATAGTACAATGGTACAATCGGAATATTCTCACGATAGATATATTGCCAGATATCCAGCTCGGTCCAGTTGGAAATAGGGAAAGCACGAATGCTCTCTCCCGGCTTTACACGGGCGTTGTACACATTCCATAGCTCTGGACGCTGATTTTTCGGATCCCATCGATGATTTTCTGATCGGAAAGAAAAGACACGCTCTTTTGCACGGGACTTTTCTTCATCCCGGCGCGCGCCCCCAAAAGCTGCATCAAACTTGTACTTATCCAACGCCTGTTTCAATGCTTCGGTTTTCATCACATCCGTATAAAGTGCGGAACCATGATCAAAGGGGTTCATTCCCTTCTCACGGCCTTCTTCATTGGTATGAACGATAAGGTCAAACCCATATTCCGCAGCTATTTTGTCTCGGAAAGCGATCATTTCCCTGAACTTCCATGTTGTATCAACATGCATCAAAGGAAAAGGCGGTTTAGAAGGATAAAAAGCCTTACGTGCCAAATGCAACATAACGGCAGAATCCTTACCAATGGAATAGAGCATCACAGGGTTACGAAACTCTGCCGCCACCTCACGAATGATATGGATACTCTCAGCTTCCAGCTGTTTTAAGTGTGTCAGATACGGGTCGCTCACCGTTTTCTCCGTAATACTGCTATATCAAGCAGGTAAAATACAAAAAATCCAGCCCCAAAGCAGCCATAAACTCAACAGATGTCAAGTCTTTAGTCAAAAGCGGGGCGTTAAATTGAACATAAATTTTCAGTAAATACTAAAAATCAATACCAATCTGATATGTCAAATAGTAACTACACTCTATTTAACAACATTAAAAGATATTTTTTTATTATTAACACAAATTCACTGTTTTTTATTAATGTCAACACAATCATTGAATTTCAATAGCTTACACTAAATACACAAAAATAGTTATCATTTCCGTAAAAATAAAAATTTATATTGAACACTTATTTTGTGTATTTAACAATCTCAATTAGTCATCATTGGCTTGAGAGTTTCTTCCACGCAAGGTACTCAGAGTATATAATTCTATTTCCTTCCATTGACGAAACACCTTAACGAAACAGAAGACATGAATACTCCCTTTTATGATCCTGACTTTCCCTACGCGACGATGCCTTATATACAAGAAGATGGCATCTGGTGCGAAAAAAGAACGATCAAAGACCAAGCATTTCAAGTAAACGGACCTGCTCTTTTTCTTGATCGTGATGGCGTCATTGTAAAAGAAGTGAACTATCTTCAGCACCCGGATGATGTTGAACTCATCCCCGGGGCTGCTGAGACAATTAAAGCAGCTAATCAGCAAAACATTCCTGTGATTATCGTTACCAACCAAGCCGGAATTGCATATGGCTACTTTGGCTGGTCCGATTTTCAATCCGTGCAAAACAGGATGCATCAAAAACTTGAAGCCAAAGGCGCCTTTATAGACGCAGTCTTCGCCTGCCCCTTTCACCAAAAGGGTGCAACACCCTGGGGCGGACATCTCGAACACGAAGCAAGAAAGCCCAACAAAGGGATGCTTAAACGAGCTAGTAACATACTTTTAATCGACCTGAAAAAGTCATGGATCGTGGGCGATAGAGCGACAGATCTTGAAGCTGGAAAAAAAGCAGGATTAGCTGGCGGCTTGCATGTATTAACCGGACACGGCTCTAGAGAAGGAGAAATCTCATTGGCAAGAGAACTAGCGAATTCAGAATATCTAATCCAAGAATCTGCCTCAATTAAAGACGCTCAAAAACTGCCCCTGTTTATGCTTTAGAATTTTTTTACTGACCCAAGCAAACGAAGAAATGTGTCCAACCACAGATTAAGAACATTCTTGATATGATAAACATTTTTCAAAAGCCGAAGCGATGAACCATCACAGAAGTTCGATTATTTCTCGTCGCGTAATCGAACTTCTGTCACGCCACAAATATAGTGCCCCACGGCAATATGCATTTCTTGAATATGATTTGTTGTATCCGATGGCACTTTAATACAAAGATCACAAAGCTCGGCAAGTTTGCCACCACCTTGGCCCGTAAAGCCCATCACCGTAATACCCATCTTCTTTGCAACATCAACCGCAGCCACAATATTACCGCTGTTACCGCTTGTCGTGATACCAACAAAGACGTCACCCTCTTTGCCCAATCCACTTAGTTGACGCGCAAAGACTTGTTCGTATCCATAGTCATTTGCAATCGCCGTCAAGGCAGAGGTATCAACCGTTAGCGCAATAGAGGGAAGGGAATCACGTTCAATGATGTAACGCCCAACCAACTCAGCGGCTAAATGCTGAGAATCAGACGCAGAGCCCCCGTTTCCACAGAAAATGATTTTATTTCCACGCTTAAGCGCCTGTACCCAAATATCAGCAGCTTCATCCATAACATCCCCCAAAGCACTGAGAGCTTCAAAGTTTTTCACAACCGTCTGGCAATAATTTTTAAACGTCACTAGCGAACCTTTTGTGGAAATTCAGGATGTCATTTAACTGGGATAAAATAATATTTTGTCAAAAATATGTGTCTCAAGACAACATGGCAACAACTGATTTAAAACCGGGATGACGAAGATCCCAATTCGTCCAGCAGCAAACCAAAGGCAAGCGAAATCAAGGCAGCCTGTCTTGTAAAATCTGTGTCATCTTAGAGCCCCCCTCTCTGATATGCTTTGCCAGCAGATCAACCGCTTTTTCACTAAGGACAGCCCTAACAGCGGACAGAATCTCAGCATGTTCTTGTTGTGATTTTAGCTTATAAGGAATGGTTTCGAATACTAATCGTTGATAACGTTCATTGTGCAGCCACAGTGCCTCGAGTGACTTCATTAACCTTGGCTGGTTCTCTACTGCATAGATTGAACGGTGGAAAGCCCAGTTCGCTGACATAAGCTGATCCAGATCATTGGAATCATTTCCCTTCGCGATCGCCAATTCAGCACTGCCACAATCAATAGCCCCAAAAACCGTCATTGCTTTTCTTAGCGCCAGACACTCCAATTCAAGTCGCATGTCTGTGATTTCTTGGGCATCTTCTTGCGTTAAAGGCGTAACCATTGCACCGCGACGTGGTTGAAAAAGGACCAAACCTTCTGCCCCAAGCTTTTGCAAAGCCTCACGTACAGGAACATGGCTGGCACCAAAGCGAGTAGCAATGTGATCTTGACGCAAACGATCACCACCCGAAATTTCACCCCGAAGAATGTCATTTCTCAGCTGCTGTGCGATTGCATCACTCATCCCCAAACTAGCGACAGGCAAGGTAAACCTCTTGATTATAATTTATGCTTCTTATACAGAGCGCCTCAAATCATTACGATTGAGGTCGAATAGCATTCAAGCAAAGCCCAAGTTCTCTCAACCGATCCAGATAGTTGGTTATGCGTGTTACCGTCTTAGAATCATTTAGTTTCATCTCGTCATCGAATTTACTTTTATACAACGGCAAAACAAAATCCGGTGCCGCCAAAGGATAGGCCCCAAGCCCAGAAAGGCTTTGCTTTAATTGCTGCTGAACCTTAGACGTTCCCAAAGCGCCGGGACTGGTTCCCATGATGCCGACCGCAAGGTTTTTGAAAACTGACGGCGTACCCCGTGATGCCCAATCTATCGCATTTTTCAAAGCCGCGGGTAAGCCGCTGTTATATTCAGGTGTAACCACAAGAAGACCGTCAGCTTTGCGAATAACTTCTTTAAAAGCCAAGGCAGAATCTGGTGTTTCAATATCTTCAATATCTTGGTTAAAAAGTGGCATGTCAGACAATTGATCAAAAACTTCGATGGTGACGCCTTCTGGTGCCGCAGCAATTGCTTCCATCATCAAAGCCCGATTATAAGAAGCTTTTCGCAAGCTCCCGACCACAGCGACAATATGAAAAGACTTATTCGGACCTTCTGACAAACCCATCTTACTTTTTCTCCTGAACCAAGAATGTTAGCACCTAAACATGCCATAACATAAGCTTGGCCCCGACCCCAGTAAGTTTATAAGCTCACCTGATCTTTTCAGGATAATTGCCGAAATTTTCTTGGCGTCAACCCGGTTGCCTTACGAAAGCGTGTAGCCATATGGCTCTGACTGCTGAACCCGCACTGAAAGGCAATTGAACTCAGCGTTTTTTGACTATCCCCTAATAAGTCCTTGGCCCTTTGCACCCGTCGGGTCAAAACATATTGGTGTGGGCTGGTCCCCATTGTTCGTTGAAACATCCGGGTGAAATGAAACGGGCTCAACTCGGCAACAGTAGACAGATCTTCAAGAACCAAACCTTGATCCAAAAACGCCTCTATATAATCCTTAACCCTTTTTGCGACATAAGGGGGTAATCCCCCCCTGATAAATTCTGGTTCAGCCGTTTTGTTTGTATAACAGCGGAACAAATGTTGAATTAACAGTTGCCCCGCATGTGATAAGCTCATTTTATCCGCAGGATTTTGCCAATCCAAAGGTACAATTATTTGACGGAACAGTTGTTCAATCACGGGATCACTTCGAAAGGCAACATCTTCAAGAGAAACCAGACTTGGATCAATATCATAACTTTCCAAGGCAATCCGATCGAATTCAGCCTGATCAAAATAAAGGTGCATAAATTTAAACGGCGCCTCGATACTCCATTCAGAACGTACACCAGCCGGCATGATGCAAACCGCCCCCGGGTGCCCCTTACCAAGCGACTTGTCACCGTTATGGCGGCGTGTTCCTTTCCCGCCCTGCAGGTAATAGCTCAGAGTATGATGGCTTGCTCTCTCGTATACCGCATAGCCGCCATCATTCTGCCACGCAGACAAAGAGAGTCCTGATCCAATCTCTAGGGCTTGACTGGATTGTGCGCCCACTTTTCTAAGGGCTTTATAGATGTAGAGTTCTTCTGGCCGCATGCTTTTCGCCGATATCAATTTCCCCCAACTTAATCCCGTTACTCTCTTTTGAGAAGGCATCAGTTTACACTTAACAGCAAGAATATGAAAAAAATGCCGAAAACTGATATGAAAACTGATATACAGTCCGGGCGCTCATCTTTATGACATCATCATCTTTTGAACAGCGTTTTGTCTGGATGCCTTGTGAATATACTGCTTTACCTTGGAACTGTCTTGATTTGGGGAACCACCTGGCTGGCAATCGCTTTTCAGGTTGGAACAGTGCAGGTCGAAGTGTCCGCCTTTTACCGCTTTGCCTTGGCGGCACTCGCACAAATCGTTTTTATGCTTGCTTTAAGAAAGCTTACATGGGTTCCAATCAAACAGCATAAGTGGTTTGTACTACAGGGTTGGTGTCTCTTCTGTTTGAATTTCATCTTCTTCTACAATGCAGCTAAATATCTACCCAGTGGGTTGATCGCGGTTGTCTTTTCCTTGGCAAGCATATTCAACATGATAAATGCCTTTATATTCCAGCAAAAGCCGCCGTCTGTAAGATCACTTATTGGATCTTGTCTTGGTGTTTTTGGGGTTTGCGCCCTCTTCTGGGAAGACATTCAACTCGGTAACGGAACCAATTTTGGCCTCGTAGGCTTACTGTTATCCATAGCGGGAACCTATTGCTTTTCCCTCGGCAACCTGGTCTCACAACATCAGCAAAAGGCAGGGCGAAATGTCCTTGTCTCGAACTCCTATGCGCTGGTTTATGGCAGTATAACGCTTGGGCTTTGGTGCCTGTTTCAAGGTTACTCGTTTGATATAGAGAACTCCTATAAATACTTGGGTGCTCTTTTTTATCTCGCCATTCCCGGCACTGTGATTGGCTTTGCCATGTACCTCAAACTTATTGGACAGATCGGCGTAGAAAAAGCCGCCTATTCCACAGTCCTTTTTCCAATCGTTGCCCTGTCACTTTCTACCATTTTTGAAAGGTATATCTGGACAGAAACAGCTGTTTTAGGCGTTGTTCTTGCTTTGGGCGGAAACCTGATTGTTTTCTCCAAATGGTCCCCCAGACATAAGATCAAGCGCCCGACCTGATCATATTCCCAGATTAGGGTCTCAGCTTCAGGACCTTAGATAAATGCCTTTGGTTCGGGGACAGGATCAAGCTCTATTCATCAAGCCCAACTATACTCCACGCAGCTTCGGTCAAATCTTGGGTAAAGCTTTTATAATCCTGTGTCAGGCGGCCATAGACGTGGAAAACGGCGGGCTGAACAACCACGCCCAGGACCATTGCTGCCATAAGATCAGGATCACCATGCTTTATCGTTCCATCATCCTGTCCCTGCACGATTAAATCACGCAAAACAACAACTGGTGTAACCATGTCATCGGGAACTTCTTTGAGCTGTCCATGTTGCGTCAGAAGCAAAAAGGTAAAAAGCGCCTTGTCTTCTGCAAATAGCTGGCAAAAATTGACGATCATATCCGCAATTTTTTGCTTGGAATCTTTACCGGCAGAAGCAATTTCGTGTAAATAGTTCCCTTGTTCTTCGTAGAGAGACAGAAACAGTTTTTTCACCAATTCATCTTTGCTTTTGTAATGGCGGTATATTGTACCTTCGGCAATTCCCGCGCCTGCGGCAATATCTTTGGTCGTGGTTTCCGTCACGCCCTTTTCAGCAAAGAGCTCCATAGCAACCCGATTTATTTTATTTTTCGTCGCCGTGCCATCACGCATAATTTTATAAGCTCAACCTCAAAAGTGATTAAGCACTCACTATACTACCGAATAGAAAAACGAAAACCCAAAAGAGCTTGAATAGATTCAAGTTCTTTTGGGGATAGATTGAAACGGATAAAAATTATCTGGCCTGACTAACCAAAGCCATACAGACATCAAACTCTTTTAAAAATTGATCTGCATTCTCTATCGTAAAGCACACTGGCGGCTTGATTTTCACCACATTATCCAGCGGGCCATCCGTTGAAAGCAGGATACTCTTTTCTTTCATAAGGTTGACGACCTTGTTGGCTTCAGCTGTTGCAGGCTCTAACGTTTCTCGGTCAGATACCAATTCAGCTCCGATAAAGAGCCCCCGTCCGCGAACGTCACCGATTAATGGATAGCGCGCCATCATCTCTGTCAGGCCGCCCAGAATATGTTGACCAACTTGGGCAGCGTTATGCTGCAAGCGCTCATCCCGAATAACCTGTAACACTTCCTGCCCTATTGCACAGGAAACCGGGTTTCCACCAAAGGTATTGAAGTACTCCATACCATTGAAAAAAGTATCTGCGACGGCCCGAGTTGTGATAACGCCCCCCATAGGATGTCCATTCCCGATCGGTTTTCCGAGGGTAACAATGTCAGGCACAACATTCTGAAGTTCAAAGCCCCACATGTGACTTCCAACGCGGCCGAAACCAACCTGAACTTCATCAGCGATACAAAGGCCACCAGCCCCTCGCACTGCTTCATAAACACGTTTTAGATACCCATCAGGCAGGACAATCTGTCCACCACATCCCAGTAAGGATTCAGCAATAAAAGCCGCAGGCTTCCGACCTTGTTTTTGCAAAGCTGATAACTGTTCAATTGCCATGGCTGCGTATTTATCACCACAATCAGGATCATCCCATTTAACAGGCCCGCGATATCCATCAGGCATCGGACATATTTTTACATGATCCGGACAGCCCTTGCCCCCTTTGCGATTAAACTTATAGGGGCTTAAATCAATGAGGGACGTTAAATTTCCATGATACGCATGATCAACAATCAGCATATCCTTTTGCCCGGTATAGTTCTGAGCCAAGCGCAGAGCCAAATCATTGGCCTCACTACCAGAATTGGTGAAGAAACAAACTTCGAGAGGATCAGGAAAGGTCGCCAACAATTCACGCGCATAGTTGACAATATTGTCATGCATATAACGTGTATTTGTGTTGAGAACTGGCATTTGCCCTGTTGCAGCAGCAACAACACGGGGATGGCAATGCCCTACATGGCAAACATTGTTCACCATATCCAAATACTGTTCGCCTTGTTCAGTGTAAAGGTACTGTCCTTCACCACGCACAATTTTAAGTGGCTCCGAATAAGACAAACTTAGATTGGGACTTAAATGTCTGGCGCGTTCTTCGCGGATACTTTTAGAACTGCGCGTCACATCCCCCTGACATTTGGTTTTCATGCCCAGAATAAGATTTGGACTTGGACAGACAGATGACCAGACATTGATTTCACTGCGTGCCGCCACACCACAGATATCATTTTCCATACCCATCAGATCCAACAGAAGTTGAAAATGAACATGAGGCGCCCAGTTGCCATTTTCGGGATAAGGACCGAGGTAACCAATCACCTCTCCCTTCTTAAAAGCTTTCCCATCTTCCCAAAGCTCCAACGACGAACGGCTAAGGTGCCCGTATTTCGTATAAAAAACCTGTCCTTCATCAGTTTTGTGTTCCAAAATTACGACCGGCCCATAATCATAATCCCGCGTGTTATCATTATGAACGCGTACAATACCGTCTAGCGGCGCATAGAGAGGTTCATAAGCTGGCAGGAAGAGATCTATCCCCAAATGAACAGTACGTTTTTCGTCCGGATCGACTGTTTCAAAGAAGTCTCCCTTATACACATCGCGATCTTCGAGGTAACTACCAACTCCGACAGCAGCCCCTGCATCCTTCATCAAGTCAAAAATAACATTTGTTGCGTCTTCGGCACTGCGCGGTATCCCCTCCTCATTTACTGACAAGGGCGATAAATCGAGGACCAATACATTTTCCGGGGAAAGATCGTGTTGGCAAATCGGTCCGATTTTATCAGCATTGGTCAAAAGCCACTGTTCCAGCTTTCGAGATCCGGCACAAGCTTCATAGCCACAGACATCCCGTAAACGATAATGCACCACCTGCGGGTTGATCTGTTCCATCTTGCGAAGAAGGTCGCGAATATCTTTCTGACTAATCAATAAGTATTCATTTTCTGGATTGGCTGCATATTGCTGTGCTGCCATACAGGATGATTCAGCCAACCGAACTCTTATCAGATCGTAGAGGATAGCAAGCTCTTCCTCACACAGCGAATTCACCTTGTGATAACCAGACACAACATCACAAATTTTCCCGACAGGATCTTTCTGGGCCAGCATGGCATAAGCGCAAGCAACAGCAACTTCACAAACCCGGTGACTTTTAATAAAATCGCCAAAGTCAATAAGACCACTGATCTTGCCCTGTTTATCGACAAGAATGTTGTAGTCATTCGCATCATTGTGAATAACCTGTCGTGGCAACCTGCTTAAAGCACTCGCTGTTTCCTTGGAAAATTTCTCCAGAATTGATTCAACAATGGCCTTAATTTCTGCATCTTCAATCAAAGAAATAAAAGCTGTATGGGCAGATGCTTGGGCAACATCCCACAAAAAGGTTCTGTCCGCCCCCGCATGCATAAAGGATTTCAGCGCAAGATCCATGCGTCCCATCAATTCACCGATTTGTTTAAAGTCCAGGCTTTGCTTTTGCGCTGCTTTATTCCAGACTTCTCCGTCCAACCAGGTTAGAGCGCGGATAAAACGATCTTGCCCGTTACAATCCGTAATTTTGTAAGTCGTTGCTTTTTTATTGTTTTCAATAAGTCTTGGAAGCGGAAGTCCCGCATCCTGATTTACCAGTTCTATGAGCAACTGATCCTGAGCATCCAACCAGCAAACATCTGTCTCGGGCGCATATAGTTTAAGAACACAACTCTCGCCCTTAGCCGTATCCATTCGAAAGTTCTGATCTCTCTCACTCGGCAAGCCACTGGCTTTTGCTGCAAGACCATAAAATTCCTGAAAAAGAGCTTCGGCCTCACTTACGGTATAAACATGGAGTTTATTAACGGACATTTTATGCACCTTGTACTGCGAATGATTTTTGCGGTTAATTAATTGAAAGCAGTATAAAAAAAATAAACGCCCACATCTTTCGCCATTATGCACGTTTGATTGTTTTTATGGCAGGTGCCTGATACTCTCTGCCCCTTATTTCCAACAAGTAACAAAGATGTTGACGTTTCAATGCGAGACTTAGATGAAATTGATCGCCAGATCCTACAGGTACTGCGCCATAACGCGCGTGAAACGATCAAGGGAATTGCAACACAGGCCAACATCGCCAGGTCTACGGTACGTCACCGCCTGAAACGACTTGAAGACGACCAGATTATTACGGGTTACAGAGTAGAACTTAAAAACGCAACAACCCGTGGCTTTGGCGCTTTTCTGTTTTTGAACCTGACACACACGCCGGCAAAAGACTTGATCTCAGAAATATCAAGTTTTCCAGAAGTCATCCGATGCTATTCTTTGGCAGGAGAACCCGACCTTTTGGTAGAGGTCAGGGCGGAAACACCCGAGGTTCTCAATGATGTGCGTAACAAACTTTCTGCAAATCCGGTAGTGAGCGAGCTTAAAACATCACTGGTTCTTAATCGGGAATTGGAATCTTAAAACAAAAACCAGCTATCGCAGCATATGTTTCTCAACAGACTAAATCTGTCATCTCGGCCTCAGCATACCCGGCACCAAACGATTCCAAAATTACGGTCGAAAAGTTACGGGGCTAAAAATTACAAGCCCCGCAATTGAGAACTGAAAATCAGAGACGAGACATCACTGATCAGGCTTACTTTTCATCGCCTTCGACAACCAAGCGTCCCTCTTCTGCCTTGAAAAAGAACTGGCTTGCAATCAACCATCCCTTCAAAGGTCGAAGAGGAAGAATACAGGTTAACAGGAGCAAAGGCAGTGTTGTTAGAAAATGCGCCCAAACAGGAGGCTCAAACTTGACTTCGAACCAGAGTGCAAAAATGACAACAGGAATACAGAACAGCATTTGAATGAAAAAAGCAGGACCATCAGCAGGATCCGCAAAGGAATAGTCAAGACCACACACCTTACACCCCTTGGCAACGGTCAAAAAACCATCAAAGATTTTTCCTTCGCCACATCTAGGGCATTTCCCGCGGGTACCCGTCTTCATCGAAGACAGTTTTGGGTAAATTTTCTCTGCTGTATCGTGCA
This sequence comes from Kiloniella sp., assembly GCF_048259265.1. NCBI lineage: Bacteria > Pseudomonadati > Pseudomonadota > Alphaproteobacteria > Rhodospirillales > Kiloniellaceae > Kiloniella > Kiloniella sp. The sequence continues at coordinate 84,773 of NZ_JBLXHT010000009.1, forward strand.
TGTTAAATTCCACATTGTTTTTTTTCGGCAACATCAAAAAAGCAAACCGATTTGTTGTGGGATTATAGATAGTATTAAATCACGCTTTATACGATAGTAAAGTAACGCTTCACAACGTCGCAGCACTATCGCTTATGCGTTTCTACCCTAATTCGAACGATGTGATACCGTAAATATTATCTAACGGTAAATTTACACTCCCGCCTTTATACATTCGTGCCGTTTCAAAGCTTTGCACAAGCCCATAGCGTTCTGCCAGCAACACCCCCTCTGTATTATTTTCTGGCACATCCAGGATAATGGTACTGTCGTCAACCTCTGCACAAAGTTTATTAAAAATATCATTAGCCACGACGGGATTTTCCGCAAACAAAGGCCCTGTTTTATAGCCGTCAAAGTAGGGACGGATAAGACCATATCCTTTGACTTCAGCGCCATCAATCGCCGCAAAACCCAAATGCCCCTCTTCACCAAGCCAAGCTTTGAGAAATCTTTTTCTTTTGTCAAAAAAATGTTCCCGGTCAAACGCAGCTATCTGATCAAAAGAAAGGGACTTCACATCGACAAGGCCTACTGCCTTATTCTCTTGCGCCTTCGCTGTACCTTCAAAGCGAATATTTCTGTGTGAAAATTGAAAACCAGATTTAATATAATTATCTTGTTGGTCGACAACGCCATCCAAACCGATAAGACGGCCTTTCAAGCTATCCAATGCATGATCCCAAATGGCGAGACCAAAACCCTTACCTCGCCACGGCTCCCTAACAATATAAAACCCGACAAAGCCATACTCTTCTCCATATTTAACGGCAGAAATACAAGCAATCGGCTCGCCGTTTAAAAGCCCTATAAAGAAACCACTTTTATCCGCCTGATAAAAACACTGGATATCTCTTAGGCCAGGATTCCAACCTTCGCCAGCAGCCAAATCGCATAAAAATTGAATCTCACCTTCTTCAACAAGGCGGATTTCAAAATGATCTTTACATCTAATTTCAGTCACAAAAAAACCTTTGGGATAAATAAATTACGAAAATATAATATTGAAAAACGGCTAATTTAACCACACACTACATAGCTCAAAATTATGTCAAAAATTGGGACCCCTAACACATGACGCCAAAAGAACTCGTTCAACTCGCAGAATATAACCGCTGGGCAAATCAAACCCTATATAATAGCTGTGCTAACCTGCCCGAAGCTGATTACAAAGCTCAACGCCCCAGCTTTTTTGGATCAATCCACAATACTCTCAATCACATCCTTGTTGGCGACAGAATTTGGTTTGGTCGTTTCGAAGGTGCCCCAGAAAAATTGTCTCTAACTGATATCCTGTACCAAGACTTTTCAAGCTTACAAACAGCGCGTGAGACCGAAGATTCACGCATCCTGAAATATGCACAAAGTATATCTCAAGACACTTTGGATAACGATCTTAGCTATACAAATGTTGCCGGAGATAATCATTGTGATCCTATGAGCGCCCTTCTTCGACACGCCTTTAACCATCAAACGCATCATCGTGGTCAAGTACATTGCCTCTTAAGTCAAACTGATGTTCCACCTCCTTCTCTAGATATCATGTATTATTTGCGGGCTCAGGATTAGAATTCTTCTGGGAAATATTAGCCAAATAAATCCATCTGGTTTGCTAATGACCTCTTCTTATCAGGACTTGATCTGCAAAAGTCAGGCGGAATGCAAAATTGGCTGACATCCAGATACTGCAGCGATCTTTTATTTAGTCCATAGCGCTTTCGGGCCAAAGAGAACCGATCAGCAATGAGTTGCGCAAAAACACCTTCTCCACGCATACGTTTACCCCAACGTGAATCATACTCACGACCGCCCCGCATCGATTTCAATATTCCCATGATACGACTAGCTCGATCCGGATAATGCAAGCGTAACCATTCTAGCCACAAATCTTTGATCTCACCCGGCAGCCGTAATAACACATAACTACAGGAAACTGCGCCCGCCCGCGCGGCCAGACCCAGAACACGTTCTATTTCATGATCATTCAACGCTGGAATAATTGGCGCCATCAGCACTGACACAGGCACGCCAAGCTCAGTAAGCTGCCGAACGGCATCTAAACGTTTAGATGCCGTGCTAGCTCTGGGTTCCATAGCCCGCGCCAACTTCCGGTCCAAAGTTGTTACAGATATAGCTACAGATACTAAATTCTTCTGCGCCATACGCTGCAAGATATCTGCATCGCGCATCACCAGATATCCTTTGGTGATAATACCCACAGGCTGGTTAAAAGATTCGCAGACCTCTAGGGCCTGTCGGGTGATTTTTTGCTCCCTCTCTATGGGCTGATAAGGATCAGTATTCGCACCAAATACTATGACTTTGCATTCATATGTTTTTTTTGACAGCTCTTTGGCCAGTAATTCTGCGGCATCATCCTTCACATAGATCAAACGTTCAAAATCCACCCCCGGCGAATGCCCAAGATAGGCGTGCGTTGGCCTAGCAAAACAATAAATACAGCCATGCTCGCACCCCTTGTAAGGGTTGAAGGATAACTCAAAGGGGATATCCGGCGAACTATTCTTTGATATTACCGAACGACTTGGGTCTGACGAGATCTCAGTTTGTAGCCTCGTCTCCTCGTCCAAGCTGCCCCAACCATCGTCAGTTCTTTCCCGTTCATACGTTTCAAAGCGTCCGACACGGTTTGTTATTGCTCCCCGCCCCCGAAGCGCATCGGGATGAAGCTGCCCCTTTTCAAGCTTGTTCTGTTTATCCGGTATTTGCTCTGTCTTTTGATCCATAAACAAGAAATACACCAACCAGAACAAAAAGAGAACAAAATCATTGTGACTAATGATAAATTTACAAAATAATTATTATAAATTAGATAATTAGGAAAAATTATATAATGAATGAGAGCTTTGAATCTTCAACGAATCGCGTTCATTTTAACCAATATTTTCCAGACGATTGCCTTGCCTGTTCTGCTATTTTTTTCTTTTCAACAAATACCCGTAAAACAGACCACCTAAGAGAGGCGTTAAATATATAGGCACCTGATACAGCGCCAGAAAGGGAAGTATTTCCTGTAGGAAAGCAATCGGAATAACAGCAGCAACAAGACCCAGGTTTCTGTTCCCAGCAACCATGGAAAAGGATAAAATGCTTTCCGTTTGCATACTTCCGACAGAGCGAAACAAATGACCTATTCGCCGAATAAAAAGTCCAATGATTGAAAAAAAGAATTGGGACCCAAAGTTTGCGATGGTCACGACAATCAATAGCAAGACCATATAAAAGGGATCATTTTCAATAATTTCTGATACCCCCGCCATCGCCGTTGCCACAAACAGCACCATAATAAGGGTACTTACCCCATCCAATTGGGTACTGCTTCTTTTAATGCGTTCTCGCCCCAATACTTTGCGGACAACAAACGCAAGTAAAAATGAACTGCCCACAGTGATCAGTAATTTTTGAAACAACGCCCACTGATCAAAAGTCATTTGATCCCCCAGCGTCATTCCAATAACCCATGGCGCTGTCAAAGGTATAATTGCAGTACCAGCCAAGGTGATATTAAACACCAACTCCCCATCAAGCTTTAGAAGGTATGCGAGATTTGGCGCAGACCCTAAAGGTGGGGCACACGCAGCCAATACCAACCCAATATGTATCGGAGCAGCAAGAGAGAAATAACGTGCTATCCAGTCAACACTTAAGGGAAATACAAACATCAAGCCGACAAGGAAAAGCACCAGAGAAACCGGATTTTTTAAATGACCAAGGACACGCGCCAAATCAACCCGGATCATGGCCAAAGTTATAAGACCAATGATAATAAAGCTCATATATGGCAGAAGCACTTTGCTAACAGAAGCAGGTAGATAGGCACAAAGTGGTAGGCTAAGCGCCAAAATAATCGAAGCTCTGTTCCCAATACTCGCAAGCAGTACGGATAGTGCCCCCATAACCCTTTTTACCTTACCTCGTAAATGTCTGACAATGAGCTTGTTACTGAGACGAAACCACCACCGGCTTTCGCTTTTTTCGAACAGACAGCCAAACACCAAAGCCAATCAAAACGGCCCCGACAGCATGATATACTTCAGGCGTTTCCCCAAGTAAAAGGATGGCCAGAGATGCCGCAAAAACGGGCAAAAGATGGATAAACTGCCCCGCTAAACTGGCCCCAACGTGCTTAACCCCTTCGTTCCAGCAGATGAAGGCAACAATAGAAACTGGCACACCCGCATAGAACACAGCCAACAAATTATTCCGTGTCATTTCCAGCGGGGCCGCTTCTATCCAACCGGGCAAATAAAGTGTCGCTAGGGCAACTTCGCCAATAAGCACACTCAACAGTATGAAAGAGAAAGGTGATGCCCCAGCAGGTTTCCATCTAAGTAAAAGTGAGTATAGCGACCAACTCAACACAGCCCCCAAAACAAACAAATCACCGCTGTTCAGGGTCAAATTCATCAGATTTTCCGGATGTCCCCGGACAAGAAGGGTTAGAACTCCACAAAAAGAAACAACAATGCCGACAACCTGTATTGAACGAATTCTGTCGCCAAAAACCACAAATGACAGGCCTATAATAATAACCGGGATCATTGAATTAAAAAGTGCCGCATTGGTTGCCGGGGTTGTCTGTAACCCGAAATAAAGAAGCGTGTTAAAGCTCGCGACGCTCAACAATCCCAAGATAATCATCTTGCCAATAACAGGTCGGTATAGATGCCAATCTTTCTTTAGTGAAAAGATTGTAAAAGGAAAAAGACAGGCAAGTGCTAGCGTCCAACGCCAGAAAGAAAGCGTCAGAGGTGCTATTTCTGTTGAAATGGCACGACCAACGATAAAGTTCCCGGCCCAAAGTAATTGCGCCGTTATCAAGAACAGAACTGCCCAGCGTTGAGAAGACATGCCAACCTCACTTTCAGGCGATATTAGGATTTATCTTCATCAACTTTATGGATGCCGTGAAGACAAAACGAAGCTAAGGCATAGGATCTGGTTCAGCAAGACTTGAATCAAATGAAGCAATAATTAGATCTGACAGGCTATAAATAACCAAGAAATAATCTCAACGTTCGCATCGTTTTCCCAGATTATAACAAGCCAAATTCTGTCAGAGTTCTTTCGCTCGTTTTTCGAATATCTGATGGTGAATACCCCGATTTCACCATAACACGAAGGCCGTTATAAGCGACGTTCAAGCTCATTGCCCTTGTTTTTAAAACCTCTTCATCTTGCACTCTAAGACTTTCAAGATCCTTTAAGGCACAATAAAATCCCTGCACCATTTCCCCCATCATTTGCTGACAAGCTTTCCTTACATCCGGATCATGAGGGGCCTGATCAACTGCCGTATTACAAAGAAAACATCCCCGTCGATCGTTATCATCTTCGACGACAAGGATAATCGTCTCAAACAGCATTCGAATTCGCTGTCCTCCATCTGATACTTCTTTTCCTCGAAGAAGTTGGACCGCAGGCTCAATACAGTTTTTTTCGTATTGCTTTAAGGCAGACAAATACAAATTTTTTTTATCACCAAAAGCTTTATAAAGGCTACCCCTGGCAATTTGCATTGCCTCAAGAAGATCAGTGATCCCCGTGCCTTCATAGCCCTTAGTCCAGAACACCTGCAGCGCATTATTCAATGCGACTTCAACATCAAACTCTCGTGGCCGTGCCAATTTCTGCGCTCCTAAATCTATAACGGGTTCCCAAACAGAATAGAGCGGGCTGATTTATTCAGCTGCCAACCCTACAGTAACGAAATCATCACGCTTTTGTGTTTTTGACTGATCGGTTCCCAACCCTATATTAATCAGGAAGCAGGATCAACACTCCATAAAAGTGCAGGCACCTTTAAACCGATTATGGCCTAGATCAGCTCAAACAATTGAACGAATTCTTCCGGAATCGTTCAGCTACTTCTTAATTGTGGAGACAAAAAGTGAACCGTATATTCAAATTTCTTGCGATAACATTCTTGGCTGCGACAACCTTCTCTATCACATCGGCACATGCAGGTGGCATCGTATCAAAAGGAACGTTTGAAGGCAGAAGCGACCATATCACCACTGGTAATATAGAAATTAAAAAAGCAAGCGATGGCAGTTACATCGTTATTCTAACTAATAATTTTTCTCTTGATGGTGCCCCAGATCCAAAACTTGCCTTTGGTAAAGATGGTGTCGATAAAAGCACTATCTTTGCACCCCTCAAAAGTAAAACGGGTAAACAGGAATACAGCCTCCCCGCAAGCATCAACCCAGAAAACTTCAATGAAATCTATGTCTGGTGTGAAAAGTTTGATGTTCCTTTGGGTGTCGCCAACTTGAAATAATCCTCTGAATATTCAGAAAATTATTTTTTCCCTAGAACAGGTTGTCACTCCCCCCGAGGTAACCTGTTCAACAAACGGCTAATCATTTTCATGGTTAGCCGTTTCCTGTCTTACCAGGGGTAACCGATCAGGTGAATTAAAAAGAGGTTAGTGAGGCGTTGCCGCCACAAACCAGAACACCAACCTTCTCATTTCTCTCTGGAACATAGGCACCAGACAACAACCCTGCCAACGCCGTCGCGCCACCTGGTTCAGCAATCTGGCGATAATTGTTCCACAGGCAATCCTGTGCAGATTTCACATCAGCATCATCAACTAAGACAGACTGATGAACGAAATTCTTACTGGCCTCGAAACCCAAATCGCCAATCGTACTCGCCCCCAGGGCATCAGCGGCCAGACCGGAAACAGAAACTCCAACCGGATGACCAGCATCCAAGGCAGTATGTAATGTGGCTGTTCCTTTGGTCTCGACAGCAATAATTTTGATTCTGCCACGATACCACGACGCCACCCCCCCAATTAAGCCGCCACCGCCAACCGCGACCAACAAACTATCTATCTCTGGCGCCTGTTCTTCGAACTCAAGACCAACAGTTCCCTGTCCTGCAACGATTTCTTGTTGATCATAAGCATGAAGTAATTTAGCACCTGTTTCCTTTTGGCGCTCAAGGCAAGCCGAAAAGGCTTCAGAGAAGTTTTCCCCGACCACATTGATGCGTGCACCATACTGTTCCAGCTTGGCTAGTTTTGCCGGAGATACAATTTCAGGGACAAAAATTTCAGCTCTCATCCCAAGTTTGTTTGCTGCATAGGCAACTGCCGCCCCATGGTTTCCACCTGAAGCTGCGATAACCCCTGCCTCAGGAATATTCCCAGACAAAAGAGCATTGAACCCGCCTCTCGCCTTAAAAGAGCCGGAATGCTGCATCTGCTCAAACTTTAAGGTAACAGGAACATCATCAACAAGCTCACCAGCAGGGGTTCTTAAAATAGGAGTACGGCGTACGTGTTCTCGGATTGAGTCGTAAGCATTTAAAATCGTCGATTGCGTAATATGTCCGGACACAGTTTCCACCAACAAAAAATAGAGAAAGAGAGATAAGGATTTCACCTGATCACGCGTAAAAATACAACCTAATACATTATAATTCCTGAGTTATTTTTCAAGTCGCCAATCAGAATAAACAAGCACTATGACACCATTCCCCACATTGCATCTAAAGACCTGATCGTTACCTATACCTCCGCGTACGGATTAACGATTACAAACCCAATGACTATTCTCGTCTTTTTGGCAATTTTTGCGGAACCGAGGGGGATGATATTTCAAACAACGGCGAGAGGATCGTTGCCACAGAAATGTTTATGGGTTCCCTAGGCTGATCGATTATTATTGCACTTATTGGCAACATTTTACACACACGGGTACAGCCCCAAATAATCACCGCGATCAACATCATTTCGGGCATTATTATAGGCGAATTTAGATCCTATATTCTTTTGCCGTCATAATCACGTGCCGAGCAACTGATCAATTTAGTTGGACGGGGTGCTATCAGCAGGGCGGTATTTTTCAAGAAGCTCTTGATATTTTTGGCTTTCTGAAACCCTTGCCAACGCCAAATTAAAACTTTCGACAAAGTCAGAGGATACTGATTTCTTACTCAACATAAAATGTACAGGATCAGAATTTAGTAAATGAGGCAAAGGCCGAATAGAATTTAATCGACGAGCCTCTATTGCGTGGTGATATCCAACATACAAATCAGCAATGACGATATCGACACGATCATTCAGTAACTGTTGAATACGAGCTTCGGTCTCAGCATTTAACCTCAACACCCCAGCATCCAAAGCCCTCTGTTTTTCCTTACCGTACTCGGGACCGTACCAACCGCCCAATCCGGCTGTAAGACTCAACCTTTTATCGACTGCCTTTTTCAGAGCGTAATCTTTGTATTTTTCGTAGTCTGATGATCGAACAAACATCGCCACAGCCTCATCACGATAAGGATCAGAGAAATATGCATATACTGAGCGTTCCTCGGTAACAGATGCAGCAGGCATAATATCAATCACCCCACGTTTCAAAAGCACCTGCGCCCTCTTTGAAGGCGCCAAAACCAAGTTATATTTACAATCCAGCTCTGACATTATTGATTTCACAATATCAATATCCAACCCTGTTGGGCCTTGGTTTACAGACATAAATTGATAGGGAATATAATTGTCAGAATATGCAATTGAATATGTTTTCTCACAACCTGCCGCCATGGTTATTTGCGACCAAAAGCATGCAAACATACCTATAATAAAAACTGAACTTACACGAGATTTCATCGCCAACCTCTTTCATCTTGATCTGCCGTACAGGCGGTTGAACCCTCTCGCGAAAAAGTATACCACAAATGGGTACCTACTTTTCGTTATTTTTAACCTGATTAACACAGTTACACACCCAAACGGGAAAAGACAATGACAACCAATGCCTTACCTTTTGAAGACTATAGTTATCGTGATGATATCCAGGTTTCAGATTTTAACGACGAAAATCCGATTATTGTCTTCGATGGAGAGTGCGCCCTGTGTTCTGCCTTTATTCAGTTTGTTATTAGGCACGATCAACAAGAGGAATTTCAGTTCACAACAGGACAATCCACTCTAGGACAGGCCCTTTTCCAGCACTATGGCTTAGATAACGAAAACTTTGAAACAAATCTGTTGATTTCAAAAGGTCGCGCCTATGCCAAGATGTCAGCCTTCTCCCAAACTACGTCTCTATTACCCTATCCGGCCAAGTTTCTCAGCCTAGCCAAACTCATCCCCTCACCGCTGGATAATTGGCTTTATGACGTAATCGCAAAAAACAGATACCGTTTATTTGGGCAAACCGACAGTTGCCTGTTACCAGACAGTAAACTCAAAAAACGTCTGATTAAGTAATTGTAAAAATAGCTACTTTTCTCTTCCTGTTGGTTACGCCTCAGCTTTTGAGCTGATGCATCGCCCATTGAAACAACGGACTTTCCTTCGCTGCCAGCTGGGCAACAACAGAAAGGTGATGACAATTCGCTGCGTTCATACGATCAAGCTGTTTGAGCTTAACTCCCCACACTTTTTCAAGGTCATCAGATTGTTGATGAAAGCCGCTGCTTTCGTCACCGCCAACGACGAGAAGAAGAGGACAGATATTCTGAGGCTCAACAAATAACGGACTTAACGACTTTGCTTCATCAATATCCAGCCCGAGTTTGTTATTAATGGATGTTGGAACCAGCTGCGTAAGATCAAAAAGACCGCTAATTGCGATGGCACTATGTATTGGGTTCACATCAGCAGGCAGACCGTAGCTTGGCCAGTCTGTGGCTAATAACATGCCAACCAGATGTCCCCCTGCCGAATGCCCACTTATCTGAATTTTGCGCTGATCATAGCCATGTTCACCCGCATGATACCAAAGCCAGACAAAAGCCTGTCTGATTTCTTCGGTAAGCTCTCTCAATGTTACTGCCGGGCAAAGATCATAACCAAGCATGGCAACATTCACGCCCGCATCCCAAAAGGCATTGGCCAGAAAACTTGACTGGCTTTTATCCATTGCCTGCCAATAACCACCGTGAATAAAAACGTGCAACGGCGCATCTTTATTCTCACCCAGATAAAGATCCAGTTTTGCCCGCTCTCCTACCCCGTAAGAAAGATCCAGCATTCCGGAAACAGTCTGACTGAATTCAGCCGCACGACGTTCCCATTCTGCAAAAATATTCATGTAGTCCGGTATCGCCGCCCGGACGTTGTAAAACTTATCTAACTCAGGATCTATCATCACAGCTACACCCCCAGATAACGATGCTGCATATCTTCATTTGCCAACAAGTCTTCTGAACTTCCTGACCAGACAACCCGCCCCTTTTCCATTACGTAGTGTCGATCGGCAATCCGGGCCATCGCCTCGGGGTGTTTATCAATCACAAGAATAGCCTGCCCCGATTTCTTGAGATTATGTTCCAGAACATGCCAGATTTCGTCACGAATAATCGGCGCGAGACCTTCGGTCGCTTCGTCTAGAATCATGAAGCTCGGGTTGGTCATCAAGGCACGACCAATCGCCAACATCTGTTGCTCCCCCCCTGAAAGTGTCCGGGCGTATTGTTTGGCTCGTTCTCTAAGCCGGGGGAACAGATCCATGACCATATCAACGGACCAAGGATCATCGACACCTGCGTGGTTGGCTGCCGTGGCGATCAGGTTCTCAAGCACGGTCAGATTTGAAAAAACCTGCCGACCTTCGGGAACATAGCCAATACCCAACTGCGCAATATTATGACTTCTAAAGTCCTGAATGGCGACCCCGCCAAAGGAAATTTCACCCATTTTAGCAGGCGTCAGCCCCATGATTGAACGAACGGTAGTGGTTTTCCCCATACCATTCCGCCCCATAAGGGTTACGACCTCTCCGGCCTTTATTTCCAGATCAACGCCAAACAGAACCTGACTGGGGCCATAACTAGTTTCAACGCCTGAAAGCTTCAAGTCCCCCATTTAATAGTCCCCCAGATAAGCACGTCGCACTTCGGGATGGTTCTTAATCTCGTCAGGAGCCCCCGTTATCAGAACCTGTCCTTTAACCAAGACGGTGATCATATCGGCAAGGGCAAAAACAACATCCATGTCATGTTCAACCAACAGCATGGTTACATCGCCCTTTAAAGGGCGTAAAAGTTCCATCATCCGAAGAGATTCCGATTGCCCCATACCCGCCATAGGTTCATCCAACAACAACATGGACGGGGCTGTCGCCAAAACCATGGCTAGCTCCAATTGCCTTTGTTGCCCATGAGCCAGATCCATAACCGGACTATCGGCAAAATCAGAAAGCCCGACACGTTCCAGTATTTTCCGTGCAGGGATGCGTAAACTGTGATCTTTGCGCGCGTTATCCCAGAAACGATAACTGTGTCCCTGTTGGGACTGTATTGCCATCGCCACGTTATCTTCAGCGGTAAATTCAGGCAGCAAGCTTGTGATTTGATATGACCGCTGCAAGCCCGACCTCGCACGTTTATCCACGGGCCAACGGGTTACATCCTGCCCATCAAAACGAACACGCCCTGTATCGGATTGCAGTTCACCGGACAGCTGAGCAATTGCCGTGGATTTACCCGCCCCATTCGGACCAATTAATCCGTGAATAGTGCCACGCTTCACCGAAAAAGTGAGACCGTCACTTGCAGCAATAGCCCCAAAACATTTGGTCAGACTTATGACTTCAAGAATAGGATCAGCCATTATCTGCTCCTTTTCCGATCAACAGGCCATAAAGCCCCTTACGAGCGAACAGCACAATCAAGACCAGCATCGGCCCCAGAAAAATCATCCAGTGCTCCGTCCACCCCGCCAAAACTTCTTCCATCATCAACAAAGCAGCAGAGCCAAGAACCGGACCGATGAGCGATCCCATACCGCCGAGAATAACCATAATCATAATTTCACCAGAACCGGTCCAATGCATCAGACCGGGGCCGACAAACTCGGTATGGTTCGCCAGTAAAGCGCCTGCAAGCCCAGCGATCATGCCTGACAACACGAATGCAATTAGCTTGTATCGATAAACAGGATATCCCAGCGCCTTCATTCTGACTTCGTTCTGTCGACAGCCGCGCAGAACCATGCCGAAACGACTTTTGACAATCCGAGAACAACACCACAGACACAGAAGCAAGAGAATCAAACAGGTGAAGTAAAAGCTTTTGGCATCATAAAGATCCAACAGGGGAATTTCACTTCTCTCCCAGATATTAAGACCGTCCTCGCCGCCATAGGTCGGAATAGAAATCATGAAAAAGTACAACATCTGGGCAAAAGCCAGCGTTATCATAATGAAATAAACGCCTGAGGTTCGCAGACTTAACGCCCCAATAATCAACGCCAACAAACCACTAAAAATCATTGCAAGCGGCCATTGGATAAAAGCCTGTGTTGTCCCTTGCCATTCCCCGGGTAAAAAGGCCACAGCGGTGCCTTCGTAGCTGTGATGGGTCAAGATGCCGACAACATAGGCCCCCAAACCAAGAAACGCACCGTGTCCAAAACTTACCATCCCACCATACCCAAGGATGAGGTCCAGACTGACTGCCACAAGCGCATAAATCAGAATACGGCTAGCGATATCAACCAAAAAAGGCTCATCAAAGAGGTTGGCAAGAAGTGGAACAGTAAAAAGAATCAAAAGCCCAACCAGAGAAACAATCTTTGTTCTTAAGCTGGCCTCAGCTCCTATAATTTTATTCAGAAACATATGCCTGCTAGCTCCCGTATGCCTGGAACAAACCACGTGGTTTCCAGATCAACACCACAGCCATCAGGACATAGATCGCAACAGACGATACGGAAGCAGCAACAGTATCAGCAGATGCAGGATCAAGAAGTTCGCGCATGATGGTTGGTAAAAAAGCACGCCCATAGGTATCAACCATCCCCACCAGTAATGCACCAACTAACGCACCACGGACAGAGCCAATCCCTCCAATAATAATAACCACAAAGGTAAGGATCAGAATTTTTTCTCCCATACCTACCTCAACCGCCAGCATAGGCCCGGCCAAAGCCCCGGCAAGACCGGCAAGCATCGCCCCCAAGCCAAAGACAATTGTATAAAGCCGGTCGATGTTCACCCCCAAAGCACCAACCATTTCACGGTGTGTTGCCCCTGCCCGTATTAACATGCCAACACGCGTATGAATAATCAGATGCCGTAGTAGTAGTGCAACGACTAGCCCAGCGCCGATAATGAAAAGTCTATAGGATGGATAGGGTGCGCCGGGAATAAATTCCAATGTTCCAGAAAGAAGTTCCGGCGTTGACAGAAACAACGCCTGAGGTCCCCAGAGGATTTTAACCAGCTCATTAAAAAACAGGATCATGCCAAAGGTCGCTAGCACCTGATCAAGATGATCGCGGTTGTAAAGTCTGCGCAAGGCAGAAAATTCCAATAGCATGCCAGTCAATCCCGCCGCCGCCAAAGCAGCAAGAATCCCAAGGGTAAAGCTGTCGCTCGCCTGAGTCACACTGGCAGCAACATAAGCCCCGATCATATAAAGAGACCCGTGAGCAAGATTAATGAGGTGCATAATGCCAAAAACCAGCGTCAAACCCGCTGCCATCAGGAAAAGCATCACCCCCTGTTGTAGCCCGTTCAGCGACTGTTCCAGAAACAGCTCAATCGTTAACATGAATACATTCCATACACACCAAGTTAGGCCAGACACGCCAGAGCCGGTTGCTTACAATTCCCGGAAAGAAAAACCTTTTCCAAGAGAAGCAACCGGCCCTGTCTATCGATTAAGGGCCTATCAAATACGGCTTACTATATTAAAGCTTACACTCGGCTGCATAAGCATCCTGATGAGCTGTAAAAACTTTGCTCACAATCTTGTTCGTTACAATATCCCCGTCTTTATGAACAATGCGGACATAAATATCCTGAACCGGATGCTGGTTTGATCCAAATTTGAAATCACCCCGCACAGAGTCAAACTCAGCTTTTCGAAGTGCATCGCGGAATTTATCGTCATCGGAAAGATCACCGCCAACCGAACGCACGGCAGAATCAATCAAAAGCGCAGCATCATAGCCCTGACTTGCATAAAGGGATGGGTTGCGACCGTAGGTTTCCTTGAAGGCCTTCACAAAAGATGCATTTGCCGGATTATCAATGTCCTTATTCCATTGCGATGTGTTGTAAACACCAATTGCTGCATCACCAACGGCTTTCAAAATCCCCTCATCGAAAGAGAACGCCGGACCGAAAAGAGGTGTTTCTCCGCTGAGGCCAGCTTGAGAATATTGCTTCACAAAGTTGATGCCCATCCCGCCCGGTAGGAAGAAATAAACCGCATCCGGTTTCGCCGCGCGCAGGTTCGCCAGCTCCGCAGCATAATCGACCTGACCAAGTTTCGTATAAACTTCCCCTGCAACGTCACCTTTATAGAAACGCTTAAAGCCTGCAATTGCATCTTTACCCGCAGGATAGTTCGGGGCCATCAGGTAAACATTTTTCAAGCCCTTGTCGGTCACATACTGTCCCGCAGCTTCGTGTAGGTTGTCATTTTGCCATGCCACGTTGAAATAATTTTTATCGCATTTTTTACCCGCCAAGGCAGATGGGCCTGCATTCGGGCTGATGTAAAACTTACCTGCTCGGGTCACACTTGGAACAACGGCCATTGCGAGATTAGACCAGACAATACCCGTCACAATATCAACGTCGTCCTGCTTGATCATGCGGGATGCGATTTGCTTCGCGTTACCAACCTTACGTGCATCGTCCACTTCAATTACTTGTGTTTCGACACCGCCAAGCTGACCATCTTTCATTGTCAGGCCAAGCATAAAACCATCGCGGATATCAATGCCAAGACTGGCACCGCCACCGGAAAGTGTTGTGATCATCCCAATCTTCAAAGGTTCCGCAGCCTGAACGGCAGAAGATGCAAAACCTGTACTTAGTGCCATTGCACCAGCCATAAACAGTGGTAACAGATGTTTTTTATTTTTCATTTTTCGCCCCTTGAAAAACGAGTCAAGAACTTGTCTCGTCATTACGGCCCAAAGCCTATACAGCCCGGAACCTCCCTATATTATTATGGCGAACACGGTAATCGAAGGGGCCAGAACAGGCAACTTTTTATCACTTAAAGCGATAGATATCCGGCTTTAATTCTCAAGATATCCACTCAACAAGATATTACCCTGCACCGTATTATTCTTGATTATTCTTGAATTTACGAACACAACGCATAGGGGGCATGCAAAAGATATCGGTGGATCAGGCTTGACCCAACGAGAGCCTTCCTATAGTTAAACGTCACTTCGCGAAAAATCGAGGTGTTTCGGCACGTGTTTTTTCGCTCTGATGGGATTGCGTAATAATCCCGCCTAGATCGATAGCGCTTATCCTTGTGTTGGACATTGATGTCTCCAAAAGTGCGGCGAAGAGCTAGATTGATCCAGGTATAGCCTTCACCATGCTTTTAAAGGAACTTTCCTGCATGACTCAGTTTTCCGAGCTCAATCTGATTGAGCCGCTTCAACGTGCTATCGACGCACAAGGTTTCACCACGCCGACTGCTATTCAGTCCAAGACTATTCCTGCCCTTATGGAAGGCAGAGATGTTATTGGTCTTTCCCAAACAGGTGGTGGTAAAACAGCAGCCTTCGTTCTTCCGCTACTACAGCGCCTGTACGAACAAAAAGAGCGCTATGTTGCCAACCATCCCCAGGCTTTAATACTTGCGCCAACACGTGAAATTGCGATGCAAATCGGTCACGTTCTTCGCGATCTGTCCAAGTTTTTGCCTATCCGCTACACAACAGTCACGGGTGGCGCACCAATGTTCCCACAGTTCCGCGACCTTAATCGCGGCGTAAATATTCTTGTGGCGACACCTGGCCGTTTGATCGACCACGTAAAACGTGGATCTGTTAAGTTCGATCATACAACAACCCTTATTCTTGATGAAGCAGATCGCATGCTCGATCTTGGTTTCTCGGATGAAGTAATTGAAATCGCAAACAGCCTGCCAAAAGAACACCAGACCGTTCTTTTCTCTGCGACAATGCCAAAGTCTGTTGATCGCCTGATCAAGCAACTTTTGACAAATCCCGTTCGCATTGAAACAGCAAAAGAATCAACAACAGCCGCGAACGTTACCCAACGTGCGTTTTATGTTCACGGCGGACAGAAACAAGCTCTTCTGAGCCACATTCTGGACAAAAATCCGGGCGAACGCGTTCTTGTTTTTATGCAGACAAAAGCAGAGTGTGACCGCTGGTCCGACGCCCTTCGCGAAGATGGCCGTCGTGTGGATGCAATTCACGGTGACAAGCAGCAACGCATTAGAACCAAGGTGATGAATAAATTCCGTCGCGGCGATATTGATGTGCTTGTTGCAACCGATGTTGCAGCCCGCGGTATCGACGTACAGGGCATTAAGATTGTTGTGAATATCGATCTACCTACTGACCCGGAAAATTATGTACACCGTATCGGCCGTACAGGTCGTGCCGAAGCGACTGGTGATGCCTATTCATTTTGCTCACCAAAAGAAATCGGCACTCTGAAACGCATCGAAAAATCTATCCGTCAAGATATCACCGTTGAAAAGGATCACCCGTTCCACGTTGAAATCAGCATGCGCGATGCAAATTCTCAGCGACCAAATAACCGTCGTGGCAAGAGCTTCGGCAAACCCGGCGGCAACCGCGGTCGTGGTGGCCCGGGCCGTAGTGGTCCTGGTCGCAATGGTCCAGCACGTGGTCGTACAGGTAACAACGAAGGTGGATTTGGCGGACGTCAGGCACAAAATGCCAATGGTGAAAACAGATCCCAAAAAAGATTCACCAAACGTCAGGCGGCATAAAACACCCGGCCAAACAGTACACGAACACAAAAAAGGCTGCTCATCGGGCAGCCTTTTTTTTAACGCGTAGAAATAACAAAAATTTTTACTTCAAGTGAATAAAATGCGTATAGGCCACAACCATATTAACGGTTTCACCATCATCCGACAGCGGCAACAAAAGAGCATCCCCTTGCCACAAATTCGGGATATCTGACGGGACACCTTCGCGATCATAAACCGGGCACTTCTTTTCAGATACAATTCGATAGTTAGTCAAAACTTCTTCAATCGTTGCACCAAAGCTTCCCTTTGCAACAGATTGCCCGGTCGGATCAAATCCGCGTGCTTCGACCTCTTTGGTGCCAACAAGACGGTATATAAAATCAAGTGGCTGTCGTTTAACGTCCACCAAAATAATGCTCGAAAGAAACACTTTCATTTCAATGGGGTCAAGATCAGCACGCGAAGGCATTACACGCCCTTTGCGCTTTGAATCCCAATACCTATAGAATGCCCGGATAGTTTCCGGACAAGAGTCCAGAAAATCCAGTGTCGTTAATCTATCGTATTTCGCTTTCATTCTATTAACTGGCCCATCAACTGGCACTGCAACTGCAGCTATCCATCCTGTTTCAATTCTATGCCCTGTTACATTATCGTGCATGCAACCAAACCATTATCTTTACTGAACGAGAGCAGGTAAAAATTTCAACCAGTTAACCTGCCTATCGTAATTTTATATTTACATATAGATTTCATAGCTATTCGCAATAGTACCTAGAGAATAATTTCCCATTTTCCAAATATCTTACCCCTAGAGATAAGATATTGAAATAAAAGATACATGACGGTAAAAACTATAGGTACTCACGATTAGGACGCACCTGAACATGTCTCAAAAAATCCCAATACTATACAGTTTCAGACGCTGCCCTTATGCCATGCGGGCGAGACTCGGCTTACAAAGCAGCCGTCAGACCTGTGAGTTACGAGAGATTGTTTTGCGCGACAAGCCAGCTGAAATGCTTCTGGCCTCGCCAAAAGGGACAGTTCCAGTTCTTGTACTTCCAAATGGCGACGTGATTGAAGAAAGCCTGGATATTATGCTTTGGGCTCTCAATAAAAATGACCCCGAAAACTGGTTATCGCCACAATCTGGTACTCTAGAAAATATGCTGGATCTCATTAATCGGTGTGAACGCGAATTTAAGGGACATCTTGATCGTTATAAATATGCCCCGCGTTACGAAGGAGCTAACCCAATTGCCCACCGTACTCTCGCTGAAAATTACTTGAATGAATTAGATACCATGCTCACAAAAAGTAATTTTTTGTTTGGCGCGCAAAGATCTCTTGCAGATATAGCCATTGCGCCTTTTATCAGACAGTTTGCCAATGTTGATCGCACATGGTTTGATCAGACAAATTATCCGCAGCTAAAAAACTGGCTCGCTGAATTTCTAGGCTCACCCCGGTTTAAAAGTATTTTGACAAAATATCCGCTCTGGACTGCAGGAGATCCCGTGACCTACTTCCCAGACGGGCACGCTCTGTAAGATATCTGGATGGCCAGCTTCTAAAAATTCGACAACCTTCCATAGGCTTTCATGCTTAAAATAACAAACACCATCCAGATCGCCGAAGAAGAGCTACAGGAAACCTTCATTAGGGCTTCTGGCTCTGGTGGCCAGAACGTCAACAAAGTTTCTTCGGCAGTCCAGTTACGGTTTAATGCAAAGCTTTGCCCAACGATTTCGGTATTTGTCTTTAACCGTTTAAAAAGCCTCGCCAGCCACCTGATGACCCAAGATGGTGAGATCCTAATTACGGCAAACAGCCATCGTACTCAGGAACGCAACCGCCAGGATGCACGCGACAGACTTACCGATTTAATCAAAAAAGCCACCGTACAACAAAAATCGCGCCGCCCGACCAAACCGTCAAAATCTGCGAAAACCAAACGAACGGACAAAAAGAAACAACGCGGTGCGATCAAAAAAGACCGCGGCAAGGTTTCCAAATCAGACTACTAGCCCGACCTTCTCTTTGTGAATTATTTCAATTTCTATCAGTCTCGTTGCCTTTTATCATTGGGACAAAAGTCGTTGCTTTCACACGGGAGACAGCAATTGATGTTTGGAAGCGCCGTACATTACTGTCATTGAAAAAGAAACGATGCGTGAAGGCTTCGTAATCTTTCATATTCTTTGCGATGACAATAAGTACAAAATCAGAGCCTCCTGCCACGCAATAACAATGCTGAACCTGCGGTTCTTTTTTTGCGCGTCGTTTAAAAGCATCCGTCTCGTCAATTCGGTCACGTTCGAGATCGACAGAGATTACGGCTGTCACCTCATAACCAACAGCTTCGGGATCAACAATCGCATTTTCTGATTGGATAACCCCGCTTTCACGCAAGCGCTTTAAACGTCGCTGAACCGATGCAGTCGATGCATTTGCCTTTTCCGAAAGCAGAGCTATTGGCGTACGCGCATCCAACTGAAGCTCTTCCAATATCCGCCTATCAACATTATCCATAGTATTACAATCATAATTATGAATTATTAGATCTTATTTAATCATATATAGGCATTTAATGATACAAAACAATCCCTCCACCTTGATACCTTTGAAACCTCTGTAAACACTTTTTGGTAATTTTAATGAAACAAGGCTTTATAAGTATTTTGCCATTAGCTGCTGGTGCTGCCGTCTATGGATTTGTCTTTGGCGTTATTGCCGCACAACTTGATTTCCCGTGGTGGGGCATTGCGTTGATGAGTGCCTCGGTACATGCGGGCTCATCCCAGATTGTCGCGGTAGAGCAATTCGCATCAGAAGGGATTGTGATTGGTGCCGTCCTTGCTGGTCTGGCGCTGAATATGCGGTATCTCGGCATCATAGCTTCGCTCAATTCAGTCCTCAAAGAGGTTCCCTTTCTTCAACGCCTTTTTGCCATTCACATTACAAGTGATGAAAACTGGGCTTTAACTTTTGCCAAGAAAGCAAAAGATCCCTCAATTGGCGCCCCCTTTTTGATTGGGTCAGGCTTAACGATGTTCGTCACATGGCTTGTTTCGACAACAGGCGGCGCTTTACTCGGACAATCGATACCTAATCTCATTGAATATGGTCTGGGTTTCGCCTTCACAGCGGCCTTTATCGCCATGGCTCGTGCAATGTGGCGCAATAAACAAGACACCCTGCCCTGGATGATAACGTTCATCATCACAGTTGTTCTTATCCATCTATCCCTAGGAAGTGCCTTTGCCATCATTGCGGGCAGTATCGCTGGTGTCATTACAACAGGCCTCACACAACAGATAATGAAAAAGGTTGCAGCATGACTGATGCACAATGGCTTTTGATCGGAACACTAGCTTTTGGTGCCTATTCAATCCGCTTTTTGGGATTGGTAAGTGGACAACTAATTAGTGAGCACAAATACCTGAACAAGTTCCTCGCCGATTTGCCTGGTTGTTTGATTGTCGCATTGATCGCGTCCTCTCTCGCAGGGGAGAATACGATCACCTGGATAGCAGCGGCGATTACCTTGGCGATTGCTTTAATGACAAATCATGTCGTGATGACCATGGCTTTCGGCTTTATCACAATATTCACTTTAAACCATTATTTTGTATAGCCGACTTTAATATTAGGTAATCACTTTATTATGAAGCTGGGAAAATCAAGACGACAAAGCCTCGTGTCTAGATATCCAGCTTCATAAACACTTCGTCATTTAAAGCGACAGCCCCTAGATTTTTATAAAATTTTTGAGCTGAGGGATTATTGGCCCAGACAGTCCAAACAAGGAGATCACAGTCATTCTCACGACCGACTTGACGAAGCTCCTTGATCATCATTTTTCCAATACCCTTCGACCGCCATTCTTCACGTACGAACAAATCAGTCATGAAGATCATGCCTTGAAAACTATCTGCCCAAAATCCGAAATTGTAGATCGCATAGCCTACAGGTTTCCCTTTACTCTCTGCCAATAATGCAGAAAAAAGCGGCTTATCCCCAAAGCCATGTTTTAAGAGTTGTGCAAGACTGGCCTCAGTATCAAAGCCTGATCGCTCTTCTCCTAATACGGTAAGATGGTTAGCAAATTCCTCGGCCATACCCACAAGCGCCAACATATCATTACGATTTGCTATGCGAATAAAAACACTCTCGGATACCATCTCATCTGTCCTTTTAATGGCTGAGAAAATGACGACAGAAATATTTCATATAATTAAAAAGATAGCTTTTAACACGAATTGCACAGTACAATTCATGCAGTTGACATTTTAAAGCTTGGTTATTACGCACAATGCCATCAAAAATATGCGTTAGAGAATGTATATCCCGCAGGACAAGCAGGGTTCTTTTTTTCTTTATAAGTATTTTTATATTCTTTATTTCAGCAACAAACGCGCAAGCCAATGTTAAAACAATCAAGATCGGCGTCAGCCACTTCCCTCCCTTTTTTACAATAGAACAAAACCATCCCCTGAGTGGTCTTGGGATAGACCTGATCGCAGCGATGAACGACATCCAGACTGGCTATCGATTTGAAATTGTGGAATCAAGCCCACGCCGCCGTCATGCGATGTTTCAAAAAGGCTTGTATGATATCTCTTTATTTGACCATTTAAAATGGGGGTGGAACCCTGAAGAAGTTGATGCGACAAAAGTATTCCTTAGGGGCGGCGAACGTTATATCACCGCAGGCAGCCCTAAAATTACGCAAAATTTCTTCACTGATGTTTCTTCAAAAAAAATCGGGGCCATCCTGGGATACCATTATCGTTTTACAAGCTTTGAAACTGATCCCGAGAAGCTAAAAAAACGTTTTGATATAAACTTGGTGACGCATCAAGAACAGGTAATCAAACAAGTTTTATCTCATCGCATACAAATTGGGGTAATTACTGAAACTTTTCTCAAAAAATATCTAAGGGAAAATAGTGAGGATCAGGAAAAAATCACTATTTCTGATACTTACGATCAGGAATACAACTTTATCGGCATTGTCAGAAAAAAGGCTCTGATATCAGCTTCTGAGCTAGAACAAATTATTATATCCGTTATTAAAAGCCCTAAATATCAGTGGATCGCCGATCAATACGGTATAAAGTGGCAAAATTGAAGCGGAGGAGCTTAAAGAAAGCCCTAGAGTTTGTGATAGTCCCTGAGCTTCTCGTAATCACCTTCACGAAGATACTCAAACAACGTACGTCTTTCTTCTTCTCCAACACCTGCGGCCTCTAACGCCGACGCCCCCAACCTCAGACTAGCTTCAACTGTTTCCGGTATCGCGTGCGACGCACCAAGCTTTGTAAAGTGGTCGGCATCAGGCCAATCCCTGACCCTGACATGTAACGGTACATCAGGATAGAGACGCTTCATTGTGCGCACGACACCTTCGGCTGCTTTATAATTATCCAGTGTAATTACAACCAAACGTGCCCGCCCAGCCCCGACAGACTTTAAAATTTCGGGACGACTGGCATCACCAAAAAGCACGTTATAGCCCAGCCGACGTCCAGTGGCGACTTTTTTGGCATCCATATCAATCGCAACTGTCGCGACATCAACTTTTCTCAACATCCCTGCAATTACTTCGCCAACACGTCCAAATCCAGCGACAATAACAGGCCGTTCCGGCACAGGCTCAGAAACTTCCATCGCGTCTGACGCGGGGGATTTAAGCCATTCAGCCAACAGTTCACCGGCTTTGACCATCATTGGCGTTGTCACCATACTCAGAACAATGACAGCAATCAGGGTTTCCATCATACCTTCTGGTAACAGATTCAAACTATCACCCAGCGTGAACAACACAAATCCGAATTCCCCCGCTTGAGAGAGCAAAAACCCACACTTAACTGCGATTGACAAAGGGGTTTTCCATATCTTTGCCAACACAATAATGACCAAGGCTTTGACAATGATAAGGGCAAGGGCACCAAGGATCACAATTTCCAGATTATCAAAGACCGTTCCCGGCACAAATGACATACCCACGCTCATAAAAAAGAGCCCGAGTAACAAACCACGGAATGGCATTACGTCTGCTTCGATCTGTTGTTTGTACTCTGATTCTGAAAGCAGTACGCCCGCAATAAAAGCGCCCATCGCCATGGACAGTCCAACTAGTTCCATAATCCAGGCGAAGCCAAGTACGAGCAAAAGAGCCGTTGCGACAAAAACATCGCTATTCTTGCTATGCGCGATGGCATGTAACATCGGGTTAATTGCATAACGCCCGGCAACGAGGACAGAAATAAAAATGCCCACCGACTGTAAAAGCGCAAACCCCATGGAAACAGAAAACCGCATCTCGCCATAGGACAACAATGGCAAAAGGATCAATAGGGGAATAACTGCTAGATCCTGAAAAAGAAGAATAGAAAAACTGGTTCGCCCCCAATGGCTAGTTGTCTGATGCTGATCCGCGAGAATTTGAACCCCAAAAGCCGTGGAAGAAAGCGCGAGACCAAAACCAACAACTAATGCTGTTTCCCGCGCAAGGCCAAAAGCAAAATAACTAAAGACCGCAATAAGCAACCCTGAGACAAAAACCTGTAGGCCACCCAAGCCAAATACCAGCTTCCGCAAAACCCAAAGACGTTGGGGTTTTATTTCGATTCCAATTAAAAACAGAAGAAAAACAACACCGAACTCACCGATATGACGCATGTAGTCAGCATCGTTTACAAGGCCCAAACCCGCGGGACCGATAACTGCCCCTGCTGCGAGATACCCAAGAACGGACCCAAGACCCAGTCGGCTAAACAACAAAACCGCCACCACGGATGCTGCCAGCAACGATACGATCTCGATCATTCTTCTCTCTCTCCCCCGACACAAATTTATTGAGTGCCATTCATACCGGTATAAATCAGTTTGCGTTCAATTTTGACAAAGCGCTTTTGTCTGATTTTCTTATCATATCGTCAGAATAAATATATATGGTTAATTTCAAGAATCGGTGTTCTCTCCCCCATTCTGCCATCTGTAATTTTTTGTCAGAGCAAACCTTTGACCTCTTCCCATAAAGCCGCCAGAATAGTGGTCCAACCAAAATCGCCTTCCAAAAATCCATATAATTTACACCTAACGAGTACGCGTCATGGCACATAGTTTTTCCATTTCACAATCCGTCAAAAAACCAGCCATCAAATCAGCGGGCGGTGTTGTTGCAGCACAACACATAACCGCAGCAAAAATAGGAACAGACATTCTTGAACAAGGGGGTGATGCTGTTGATGCAGCCGTCGCCGTTTCTTTTGCTATGGGGGTTTTAGAACCCTGGATGAGTGGCCCTGCTGGTGGTGGCGCCATGATGATATGGCGAGAAGAAGAACAAAAAGCTTACGCGCTAACCTATGGTATGAAATCACCAAAATCTCTGGACCCTGGCGCCTTCCCGCTGTCAGAAAATGGAAAGGCTGCCGATCTTTTTCCTTGGCGTGCTGTCGAAGGTGACCTGAACGTACAGGGACCACTTTCCATTGCGGTTCCCGGCACTGTTGCTGGCGCAGGAAAAGCTCATTCTGCATTTGGTAAAATGCCATGGAAAGACCTGTTACAACCAGCCATCAAAGAAGCAAAATCAGGGTTACTTGTAGATTGGTATGCCGCCCTTATCATTGCCTCGGCAACGCGCGCACTATCCAAAGATCCACACGCAGCGGCGACTTTTCTCGAAGATGGCCAATGGCCAACCATCGCTGGCTGGACGGCACTATCAGAAAAACGAATAGATCAATCCCAATTTGCCAGCACACTCAGCCGTTTGGCCGATCAGGGACCGGACGATTTTTATAGCGGCGATATTGCGGCAACCATGGTCAAAGATATTCAAGACAAAGGTGGCTTTCTATCATTAGATGACCTTGCCTCTTATGCCATCGAATTCGAAGATCCGCTGACAATCCCTTACCGAAACAGTCGTGTACACGCAACACCGACATTGACAGCTGGGCCGACCCTTGCTGATACACTTGGGCAGATGGAAAAGCTATTTACCCCAGGCTCCACACCATCACCGGAAAGCTTCAATACCTACGCCGAAGCTTTAAACAATGCCTATAAAAGAAGACTGACATCCATGGGGGATCAGGATGCCCCCCATGCGCCATCATGTACCACACATTTTTCCGTGGTAGATCGCCACGGCAACATGGTTTCCATGACCCAAACTCTACTGTCTCTTTTCGGGTCACGTGTCGTGTCCTCCAACACAGGACTGCTGATGAACAATGGCATCATGTGGTTTGATCCTGAACAAGGGCACCCCAACTCTTTGGCACCCAACAAACGCTGCTTGATGAATGTTTGCCCGGTAATCGGCGAACAGGGTGATCGACGCTTTGCTATTGGCGCTTCGGGGGGGCGAAAAATCATGCCCGCTGTTATGCACCTGACCTCGTTCATGACCGACCATGGCATGAGCTTAGAGGAAGCCTTTCACCACCCCAGAATGGATGTGTCCGGGGGGGATGTGATCATTGCCGACGAAGACCTTGATCCGGAAATTATTTCAGCGCTATCTGAAAAACATGATGTTACAACAACAAAACGAACTGTATTCCCCTACGCTTTTGCCTGCCCAGCCGGCGTTTCCAGAGAAAACGGTGTAAATTCCGGATGCACCGAAATTATGTCGCCGTGGGGTGATGCTGTAGCAGAAGAAGGTGTGAAATAATGACCACACGTGACGCAACCATCAAAAGGGCAGAAAGCTATTATGATGATGGTCAATTTCTCACAGATTTGGAACGTCTGATTGCCGTTGAAACTGAAAGCCAAAACCCGGATCAATACACAGAACTTCACAGGTACCTGAACGAAGCGATAACACCGCTACTCAATAAGCTGGATATCATCAGCAAGATATACGAAAACCCCGCCCCTTCAGGGGGACCTTTTTTGGTCGGAGAACGGATAGAAGCACCGGATCTGCCAACGGTTCTGACCTATGGCCATGGGGATGTCATTCGCGCACAAACAGAGCAGTGGCAAGATGGATTACATCCCTTCAAGGTAATTACGCGGGGTGATAAAATTTATGGCCGGGGAACCGCAGACAACAAGGGGCAGCACCTGATTAACCTCGCGGCATTGTCGTGCCTTCTTGAAGAAAAAGGATCACTTGGCTTTAACTTAAAAATCATCATAGAAACATCGGAAGAAACAGGCTCTGCTGGTCTTGCCGACTTCTTTGAAAGCCACAAAGAACTTTTAAAGGCCGACGTTTTGATTGCGTCTGATGGTCCCAGATTACAACCAGATACGCCAACGTTGTTTATGGGCACCCGTGGTGCAATCAACTTCGATCTGTCTGTCAACTTGCGCGAAGGAGCCAACCATTCCGGGAACTGGGGCGGATTGCTGGCTGATCCTGCTATAATATTATCCCACGCAATTGCGTCCATCACAGATGCGCGAGGCCAGATACAAATCCCTGAATGGCGGCCGACAAGCTTGACCGAGGACATAAAAAACACTCTTCAAGGCTTACCAATTGATGGTGGCCCGGAAATAAATCACGACTGGGGAGAAGAAGAACTTGATCCGGCCCAACGGGCCTTTGGATGGAACTCATTTGCTGTACTTGCAATGAAAAGTGGTGTTCCCGAAGCCCCAGTTAATGCCATAGCAGGTCAGGCGAATGCCCATTGTCAGTTACGGTTTGTTGTCGGAACCGATACTGATAATATATTACCAGCCTTACGGCGGCACTTAGATGAAGCTGGATTTTCTGCTGTAGAAATCATTCCCAGTAAAGAAGCATTCTTTAAAGCAACCCGGCTTGATCCAGACCATCCTTGGGTTAGCTTTGTAGCAAAATCCATAAAAGAAACCTGCGGAAAGAAAGCCCACATTCTCCCCAATTTAGCTGGTTCTCTTCCCAACGAAACCTTTAGCGAAATTCTTGGCCTCCCAACGGTATGGATCCCACATTCCTATGGTGGCTGCTCACAGCACGCACCGAACGAACATCTTCTTAAACCTATTGTGCAGGATGGTTTACGGAATATGGCAGGGCTTTTTTGGGATCTATCCGAAGCAGACATATCCAGAGCAGACAGGGATACCTTCTAGCCAGAAAGATCTGTCCTAGGCCAGATATCGGTACGGGCATACTTGTAGTCTGTGGTTTTAGGATCATTTGGGTAAGGTCCATCAACACTGGCATAAAGTATGTCCGACGCCACAGGCTCAAAACCATCATAAAAGTGGTTGGTGGATTTGATCGCCAAGATCTTTTTTGACTTGGGATCAACACCAAGATTTCGGAATAAACTCGGGTCAAAGCTCTGGCTCCGGTTGGAATTAAGGATAACCGTAATCCCCATATAATCAATCGCAACGCTATCCCCCAGCGGAACAATAGATTCACCAAAATCCTGTGTCGCATCCAAAACGATTTTGAGGATCTTTACATCCCCATCAATCGGCGGGCCAGCTGTATCCGACATTTTGCTACCGAAGCGTAGTTTAAGCGTCGCCCCTTCACCCGCAGAAATACACGTTTTCACAGCCATCGGATCCCAGATGGTGCCGACAGCGGCATCAAAGGCTTCTTGTTCCACCAATGTGCGGAGAAGAATTGTTGAATCACCCGGCACACCTCCTCCTGGATTATCCCAGACATCAGCAATAACAATGGGACCACTCGGGGCTTTTTTAGCCCGAACAACAGCCTCGGTAGGTGATAAAAATTCAGGACGGGTTGTTCCGCGGAATGAAAACAATTCCCGGCTGAGATCATAAGCCAACTTTTGGGCAAGGTTTTTCTCACGATCCGCGACGATTAGTATTTTCGTCCCCATATCCGGGACATCACCAGCCATAAAGCCATGTATAACCGAAATAGAAAGAACACCGTCTTTTCCTTGTAGCGACTTTATCTTGTCAACGAAGCTTCGCATTGGCTCTCGACTTGTCGGCAGCACTTCGATCATGTTGCAATCAGCCACATGAAGTTCGGGGGAAATCTGTTTCTTTACTGTTCGAACCACCAGATCAACACAATCTTCAGCACATTCGACAAAATCTGTATGTGGAAATTCCTTGAAAGCAACCAGTACGTCTGCTGCATCCGTTCGCTTTTGCGAAAGATGGCTATGGGGATCCAGTGTCGCGCCAATAATGACATCTGGGCCAACGATTTCCCGAACAGCCTTTAGTAGTGTTCCTTCACAATCCTGACAGTTCTGCGCCACCATTGCCCCGTGCAAACCAAGAACGACGGCATCAACAGGAAGCGCAGATCGTAATTGATCCAAAACCTCTTCTCTCAAGCCATCCCAGGTTTTTGAATTAACAATTCCTCCCGGTTCTGCCCAAGTTGCCGTTCCTTCGACAAGATCCCATCCCTCTTCCTTTGCCCGACGGCGGCAGACAGGAAACACCGCACTACACAAGGTTGGGGTTTCAGGATGATCCCCCGGTCCAGCATAAAAGCTTTCCTTAAAGTCACTGAGATCAGCACGCAGAGGAGAAAAGGTATTTGTCTCAGTCGCGATAGATGCGCAAAATATCCGCACAGGAAAACCTCATAAATTAATATTTGAAAATACTCTAAAAGAAACCCGGGGGAAAAGCCCCCCGGATCAATCGGTAATTATTTCAGATAATTACGTGTATTGGCTTTACCCAGTTCTTCTTGAAAAAGGTCCATAAGAGTAACACCTCTTTCACCAAGCGTTTCTTCGACATGCTTCAACACAACTGGCTGTGCGGCTGCTTTAAATTCACTGCGTGCTTCAGCTGACAAAGCTGTCACATCAATTTTATCTTTCAGACCCGCTAAACCACGATCAGAAGCTTCGATAACGCGGCTTAGACCTCGGCTGGCAACAACACAGGAATTGGCTGCATAATTAAGGACACGCTGCTCATCGGCACTCAAATCATCCCAAAATGCTTTTGATACCATAAAAGTATAAGGCGCAAATAGATGATTGGTCAGTGTCATATACTTCTGAACTTCAGCAAATTTGGCGAATGAAATAATCGGCACTGGGTTCATTTGGCCATCGATAACCCCAGTCTGCAGGCCGGAATAAACCTCACCCCATGCCAGTGGATAGGCTTCACCACCAAGCGATTGAATAATCTTCTGATGCGAAGGCAACGTCATTGTACGAACGCGAATTCCCTTGAAATCTTCAAGATTTTCAATTGGGTGCTTAGAGTTCGTAACAGCAAAGAAGCCACCTGTATCCGGAAAGCCAAGTACCTTCACGCCGCTAACAGTTTCTTCGATATCCTTGGAAAGTTGTGCGCCAAAAGGACCATCAAAAACATCATACGTTGCCGCGTTATGATCAAAAGCAAAAGCCAAGTTCAGAACATCGATACGCGGATAATAAGACGAAATAGCACCTGTTGAAGTCAGGGTCGCCTGAATAACGTTATCCCGTACCAATTGAACGTGTTCTTTCGCAGAACCAAGCTGGTTTGAAGGATACACTTCAACTTCAATTGAACCATTTGTATCAGCTTCGACAATGTTGGCGAAAACAGCTGTACAAGCGTGCGCAGGATTTTCAAACGGGTCCATCTTGTTGTCATGGCCGAACTTTAGAACTTTTGTATCAGCCATCGCCCCGGTGACACCAGAACAAAGCAATGCACCAACAGCAACAGAAGTTGCAACTTTTTTCAGTAATTTCATCTTATGTCTCCCTTAAGATTATATTTCTTTTTCCCAAACGTGCGTCTGTAACTTCAAAAAGGTGAAGGAGCAGTCGCCACTCCTTATCTCGCGAGGATCAGGCGAACCCCAGTAATCGCGGAAGGGTCATGGCTAGGTCCTCCCAAAAAGCAAAAATGAACAGAATGACTACTTCGGCAATCAAGAAGGGCCAAAGCTTTGCGGCAATACGCTCTAACTTCTCCCCCGTCACAGACGACAGGACAAAAAGGCACGCCCCCACGGGCGGGGTCATCAAAGATATATTCAAGGCCAAAACAAAAATGATCCCCGCATGAATAGGCTCTAGACCTATTTGTTCCGTCAAAGGGACAAGAACGGGGGCAAGCAAGATCAATATGGCTGTAATATCCATGATCATGCCAATCGCCAGAAGTAGCACGATAACCAATGCAATAATGATGTAAGGATTGTTCGATATAGATAATATCGCTTCGGCAATTTCCTGTGGAATACGATTAAAGCTCATCCACCAACCAAGGATCGCTGCAAAAGCAATAATGACAAAGATCACCCCCGTAATTCGGGCTGTGCGTATCAACATTCCAATAAAGTCAGGAACTGTAATCGCCCGATAGACAACGACACCGATAAAAAGTGCATAGCCAACAGCGATAGAGGCAGCCTCTGTCGGCGTAACAATGCCACCTAGAATACCGCCTAGAATGATAATCGGCATAAAAAGCGCCAGAATAGAGGATTTAAAGATCTGCCAGAGTTCTTTCAGGCTGGATCGTTCCTCTGCTTCGGGAAGGTTATTCGCTTTAACCCCAACAGCAATCACAATCATACAAACAATACAGATCAATAATCCCGGTAGAATTCCCGCCGCGAACAGTCCTCCGATAGACACCCCCATCAAAGAACCATAAACAACCATCAACCCTGAAGGTGGAATGGTTGGCCCAATAATTGATCCCGCCGCAGTCACCGCACAGGCATAATCCCGGCTATAACCACGCTTGACCATTGCGGGAACTAACGTCTTACCGAAGGCGGCTGCATCCGCAGTCGCCGCCCCGGTCAACCCGGCAAAGAAAACAGATGCCAACATATTGGTGTGTGCCAGGCCACCTCGGAAATGGCCAACCAACGCCTGAGCCAGATTCACCAAACGATGGGTAATCCCGGTATGATTCATAATCTCACCCGCAAGGATGAAAAAAGGCATCGCCAAAAATGGGAAGATATTTAACCCGTTAAACATTTTACTTGGGGCAAGCGCAAAGAAAGCACCACCGCCCATGTCAATTAAGCCAATCACACCAGTCAGTCCCAGGGCAAAACCAATTGGCATACCAATCAAAACTAAAACAACAAAAGCAATCCCGATAATCATTGTACTGCTCCCGCCCCAGATGACAGGCTATCATTCGGATCAATAATTACTTCGCCTTGGTCCCTCATCGCGACCAACAAAACCTGAACGGCTGCAACCGCAGAGGCCACTGGTATGGCCGCAAAGGGCATTGCCAATGTCATGCCGAAAATCATTGCTTGTCGATTACCACCCCCGATGGCGAAATCAATTCCGTACCAGCAAAGAAAAGCAAACAAAGCAAAAGTTATGACATCCACAAGAACAAGCAGTGGTCGACGAATGCCTTGGGGTAATCGATCAATTAAAATAGAGAGGCCAATGTGTTCACGCCTTGCAATACCCGCAGATATTGCTAACAGCGCAGCCCAAATCATCAGATATCGGGCTAAAACTTCCGGCCAAGGCAGTTGCCAATGGAAAAGGTAACGATCAACAACACCGAGCCATACATCCAAAACCAATAACAGCATCAGTAAGGCGACAATACGTTCAACCGCCCAGTTCAACCTTTTGCTGGCTTTTGCAGCGAAAGCTTTCATCACCCCTCCCAGAAATGTAATTTAACTACATCTACTGCTCAGAATCGATATATGTAAAGTAAAATTACGTAAATAAACTTCATAAAGAGTCAATTTAGCGTAGTTTTATGGATATTCCCTGATATTATTACAAAAAATGATTATTTGTGTAATTTAACTACGTAGTATATTGTTTATGAACAATACGACTAGATACAAAGCAATTACACTCAGTTTACGCACAAGAAACTTAAACACGAACAACCAAGGACATACCATTGGCTGCTACTTTTGATCTCATAACTAAAATAAAAAAAATGGACGGTAGTTTTAAAGCACGCGAACAACAAGTGGCCACCTATGTACTTAATAACTTAGAAAGTGTTAGCCAAATAAGTGTTAATTCACTGGCCAAATTTAGTAACGTCAGCGAACCAACCGTTATTCGCTTCTGCCGGAAACTAGGCTGTGATGGCTTCAAAGATTTCAAAATTCAGCTGGCGCAGAACGTTGCCGTCAGCATGCAATACCTTTCACGCTCGGATAAAACCGTAACGTCAACAGACAGCACTATTGATCAGGTCCTTGATGCCCTAATATCAACAACTGAAGTTGCCAAAAACCAAATTAATCCAGATGAAATATCGAACGCTGTCAATGCCCTTGCTCGCACAAAAACACTTATTTTTTGTGGTGTCGGCGGCGGATCAACAACAGTTGCTTTTGACGCAGCAAACAGGTTTTTCCGTCTTGGCATTACCGCTCTATCCCTTAATGACGCCTATTTACTTAGAATGCACGCTGCAACACTAGGCCCAGATGACCTTATGTTTTTCATTTCATCAACAGGCACCCCTAGGGCTCTTATAGATACGGCAAAAATTGCCAATCAATACGGTGCCACAACCATGTGCCTGACAAAGCCAAATTCAGAACTGTCGCAAGTTTGCTCTCTCACCGTTGGTCTGGAACTTCCAGAAGACCCTGACATATATAAACCAACAGCATCTCGCCTGGTTTTTCTTGCCGTCATTGATGTCCTCGCAGCCTCTGTCGCACGTAAAATGCCCGAAAAAACCAAAGAAAAGCTACGTCGAATCAGGGCCTCTCTTACAGCTTTGCACGGGAACACAGACCCACAACCAATCGGGGATTGATAGAATGGATTGCTCTGCCGAAACGAAACCATCCATGATCAATGACATTTCAACACCCGCTGTCTTGATCGACGTTGCTATTGCCCAAAAGAACATAGAAAAATTGCAGGGACATTGTGATCAGCACGACATTCTATTACGCCCTCACATAAAAACACATAAGCTACCATGTATGGCCAAGCGTCAAATTAAAGCTGGAGCAATTGGCATCACCTGTCAAAAAATCGGTGAAGCTGAAATCATGGCGGCATCGGGCATCAATGATATTCTCATCACCTACAATATTATTGGAGATCAAAAATTAAATCGACTGGCTCAACTCGCAGAAAAATGCACTTTATCAGTGGTTGCCGACAATGAATATGTAATTGAAGGGCTCGCAAGAACCTTTACAAGAGAAGAAAAACCTCTGGAAATTTTAATTGAATGTGACACCGGGGCAAAACGATGTGGTGTTCAGTCAGCACAAGAGGCACTTCACCTCGCACAGCTCATTCACAACACAGCGGGGTTATCGTTAGGTGGGCTAATGACCTACCCTCCAATGGGCAATCAAACTGATGTAAATGATTGGCTCAAAAACACCCGAGATCTATTAATCAAACATGGCATCCCCTGTCCCAAGGTAAGTAATGGCGGAACACCAAATATGTGGCGGTCCCAAGAAGTATCTGTCGCAACAGAACATCGATCAGGCACCTATATCTATAACGATAGATCCCTGATCGAAGCTGGCTTGTGTGCGATTAGTGATTGTGCGGTTACCGTCAAAACAACCATCGTCAGTAAACCAACAAAAGATCGGGCCATCATTGACGCAGGTTCAAAAATGCTGACATCCGACCTATTGGGCATGGAGAGTTTCGGTTTAATCAAAGAAGCACCAGATGCAAAAATCACCAGCCTTAGCGAAGAACACGGCACCCTTGACCTTAGTAACAGCTCATGGTCACCCAAAGTTGGGGATCAAGTTCATATCATCCCCAACCACGTCTGCGTCGTGTCCAATATGGTTGATCATGTATATCTGTTAGAGACAGGAAACATCGTAAAAACACCCGTCCTTGCTCGCGGCTTGGTAACTTAATCAAAATTCTACCCAAATCCTACGGAACACCACAACAAGTCTCTTGAGACGAAAATACTATTGATTGACACACTGACAACTTTAGCATACCAGATATAGATATCGAGGTTCTTTCGAAATTCATTCGGAAGCTAAGAGGGAATTCGGTGCGTGATACAATCGCAATCCCGAAGCTGCCCCCGCAACTGTAAGCAGTTAGCTACTGTCATTTATGCCACTGATGTCATTTTTTGCATTGGGAAGGCGGACAAAAGCATTGATCTGCAAGCCAGGAGACCTGCCCCGATAAAAGTCAATTCCGCGGGCGGGGTGCTCCGATGGTGTTGCTGGCATCATGGACTCTCTGTTCATGTTATCCGCAAATCATTTGGCCCTGTCCTTACACAGACAAAAAAGGCCAATGCATGTCTCTCATAGAATCAAACGAATTACCGGGTGAGGTAATTTCCAGCGCCAATCAAGACACTCCTGTTACTTCTGGTACAGACTACAAAGTGATCCGCCGGAATGGGAAAGTCTCCCCTTTTGAACCCGAAAAAATCACCACCGCGATCACCAAGGCATTTATCGCCATAGAGGGCTCTAATGCTGTTGCCTCCCCTCGGGTTCACGATACCATTCACACCCTCTCGGAAGAGATCACTAAGTCCCTTACTCAAAGAGACACCTCGGGACGTACCTTTCACATCGAAGATATTCAGGACCGGGTCGAGCTCGCATTAATGCGCGGCGGCCACCAGAAGGTTGCACGGGCCTACGTTCTTTATCGTGAAGAAAGAAACAAGGACCGCCAAACTGAAAATAACGCCCCGTCAGAATCACAACGAGACTTTAGTGTCACACAACCAGATGGATCAAAAGTTGACCTAGACCAAAATCGCCTAGAGACCATCATGGCCGAAGCTTGCGATGGATTAAAAAACACCTCTAAAGAAAAGATTTTATCGGAAACAAAACGGAATATTTATGATGGCATCAGTTCTTCTGAACTGGCACTTGCACCAATCCTCGCAGCAAGAACCCTGATTGAAACAGAACCTGAGTATAGCTATGTTTCGGCAAGGCTTTTACTCGACAAACTTCGCACAGAGGTTTTGTCATTTATCTTTGAGCGAAATCAAACAGCAACCCAGAGCGAAATTGCCGATATTTATCCAGATTACTTCCGGGCATATATAAAAAAGGGGCTGACATCAGAACTTTTGGACCCTGAACTCGCTAGATATGACTTAGACCGCTTAAGCGCAGCAATAAAACCAGAACGAGACACGCTCTTTCAATATCTGGGCCTACAAACCCTCTATGATCGTTATTTTCTTCACCAAGATGAAAACCGCATTGAATTGCCACAGGCATTTTTCATGCGGGTCGCCATGGGCCTTGCTCTGCGCGAAACAGATAGAGAAGAAAAAACTATCGAATTTTATGACCTCTTATCCTCGTTTGATTTCATGTGTTCAACCCCCACACTCTTTAACTCGGGCACACAACACCCCCAATTATCATCTTGTTTTTTAACAACCATCTCAGATGACTTAGGGGATATATTCAAGTCGATCAAAGATAATGCACTGCTGGCAAAGTATTCTGGCGGCCTCGGAAATGACTGGACTTCTGTGCGGGGTCTCGGTGCACACATCAAAGGCACAAACGGCGAAAGTCAAGGTGTGGTGCCATTCTTAAAAGTTGCCAATGACACGGCCATTGCTGTGAATCAGGGGGGAAAGCGTAAAGGAGCAGTTTGCGCATACCTTGAAACATGGCATTTGGATATAGAAGAATTTCTCGACTTAAGAAAAAATACCGGAGATGATCGTCGCAGAACCCATGACATGAATACCGCCAACTGGGTCCCCGATCTTTTTATGAAACGTGTCAGGGAAGACGCCTCATGGACTCTTTTCTCGCCTGATGAAACACCGGATCTCCATAATCTCTATGGTCGAGACTTCCAACAAACCTATGAAAATTACGAGACAAAAGCCGAAAACGGGGAACTTCGTGCCCACAAAAAAATACGTGCGATAGATCTATGGCGCCGGATGTTAACAATGCTTTTTGAAACAGGACATCCTTGGATCACCTTCAAGGATCCCTGTAACATTCGGTCACCTCAAAATCACATTGGCGTCGTCCATTCGTCAAATCTTTGTACGGAAATTACACTTAATACTTCCAATGACGAAGTTGCCGTTTGTAATCTGGGTTCTATTAACCTTGCCGCGCATACCACTAAAAACGGTATCGATCATAGCAAGCTAGAGAAAACAACAAAAACAGCGATGCGCTTGCTCGACAACGTCATCGATATCAATTTTTACACCATCCCGGAAGCCCGCAAATCAAATTTGAAACATCGTCCCGTCGGCCTTGGACTAATGGGCTTTCAAGATGCATTGCAAAAACAACGAATTCCATACGGTTCTGATGCTGCAATTACCTTCGCTGACGAAAGTATGGAAGCAATATCCTTTCACACAATAACAGCATCAAGCAATCTTGCTGAAGAAAGGGGAAGCTATGCGAGCTTCAAAGGTTCTCTGTGGTCAAAGGGTATTTTACCACTAGATTCCATGAAACTTCTAGAAGAACAACGCACCAATTTTCAATACAATACCTGCAGCAAACTTGACTGGGAAAAACTTCGAAAGCGCGTCAAAAAAATAGGAATGCGTAATTCAAATACAATGGCAATTGCGCCCACGGCAACAATCTCAAATATCTGTGGCGTTTCCCAATCAATTGAACCTGCCTATCAAAATCTTTTCGTAAAATCCAACATGTCAGGTGAATTCACCGTCGTTAACGCATCTTTGGTAAATGATCTAAAAGCCTTAAATCTTTGGGATGACGTCATGATTTCTGACCTTAAATACTATGATGGCAGCATCGGAGAAATCGACCGCATTCCTCAAGACCTTAAAACCCTCTATGCTACAGCCTTTGAAATTGATTCCGCCTTTTTGATTGAGGCCGCTGCACGAAGACAAAAATGGATTGATCAAGCACAATCTCTAAACCTCTATCTGGCCAATCCCAGTGGGAAAGCTCTTGATGCGCTCTATCAGCTTGCATGGGAACGTGGCCTAAAAACCACCTATTACCTCAGGTCAAAATCAGCAACTCACGTAGAGAAATCCACTCTGAAAGGAACAGATGGGAAACTAAATGCCGTCGCAACAAACATGACAACGCCAATAAGCACAGGGCAAGTTTGTTCGATCGATGATCCAGAATGTGAAGCATGCCAGTAACCGTGCCTCATCAAATAATGAAATAGGGATATAAATATGCTTGATTGGTCGGAACCAACAACCAAATCAAATGCCAAACGAACTCATCCGAGAGGCAATGCACCAACCACAGACACCACTGGTTTGGGGACCATTGACCGCGGAGCTGCACGCGTTTCTGTAGATGACAAGTCAATGATTAACGCTCGTGCTGATGTTAACCAGCTTTTACCGATGAAATACCATTGGGCATGGGAAAAATATCTCTCGGGCTGTAATAATCATTGGATGCCGACAGAAGTTTCAATGCAGGCCGATATTGCGCTTTGGAAATCCAAAGACGGCTTAACACCCGACGAGCGCAAAATGTTAAAGCGTAATCTTGGTTTTTTTGCCGCTTCGGAATCTCTCGTTGCCAATAATATTGTTCTTGCAATTTACCGCCACCTGACAAATCCAGAATGCCGACAGTATCTATTACGGCAAGCCTTCGAAGAAGCGGTCCACACACATACGTTTCAATACATCGTGGAAAGCCTAGGCCTTGAAGAAGGTGAACTATTCAACATGTATCGCGAAGTTCCGTCGATAACAGACAAGGCGGCATGGGCACTGAAATACACGCAAAGCCTTGATGATCCAAACTTTGAAACGGGCACTCCTGAAGCAGACCAGGCCTTTTTAAGAGACCTGATTGCTTTTTATGTCGTTTTTGAAGGTATGTGGTTTTATACAGGGTTTGCCCAAATTTTATCATTGGGTCGCCGGAACAAAATGGTCGGGATAGCGGAACAGTATCAATATATTCTTCGTGATGAGAGCATTCACCTGAACTTCGGTATAGATGTTATCAATCAAATCAAAGCAGAGAACCCTCACCTTTGGACCGAAGAATTTCAACAAGAAGTAAAGGGAATGCTAAAAGAAGCCGCTGAAATTGAAGCAGCTTATGGCCGCGATACAATGCCCAAGGGATTATTGGGCCTGAACGCGCATCTATGCGAACAATATATGCACTTCATCGCGAACCGCAGATGTGGACAACTCGGTTTGGAACAGATCTATCCGGCCACAGAAAATCCGTTCCCCTGGATGTCAGAGGCCATGGACCTAAAAAAAGAAAAAAACTTCTTTGAAACCAGAGTCATTGAATACCAGAATGGCGGCGCACTAAGTTGGGATTAACCCATCCTACACGCGACAACTCGTTGCTATCCGTTATGGGGATTTAAGAAATCCCCATAACTTCTGGTAAAGGTGCCAGTTCAAATCCGGCCTGTTCCAGCCTTTCTTTTACACGACGAGCAATTGCGACTGCTTCGGCAGTATCCCCGTGAACACATACACTATGTATTGGAGTATCAATCCGCTTGCCCGATGGCGTTATAATTTTACCCTCTTGTACAAAAGAGAGAATTTGATCTGCCGATTGTTCAGGGTCATGAATAACGGCATGGGGTTCAGACCTTGGGGTCAAATTTCCGTTCTCCTCATAGGTTCTATCAGCAAAGATTTCGCCGGCCGTGAGCAGACCTAATTCAAGACCAGCCTTACATAAACAAGATCCAGCTGTCGCCAACATGATAAGGGATGAATCAACTGCGGCAATCCCACGCGCTATGGCAAGCGACATTTCCATATCAACAGCCGCCATATTATTGAGCGCACCATGAGGTTTCACATGGGTAACTTTCGTGCCCTGGCTCTTTGCAACGGCCATCAAGGCACCGACTTGATACACGATCATTGCTTCCAATTCAGAAAGCGGAATATACATTTTACGCCGACCAAAGCCCTGTAGATCTGGAAAGGCTGGGTGCGCGCCGATGCTCACACCCTTTTCTTTGGCAGAGCGCGTAACATCAGACATGACTAAGGGGTCACCCGCATGGTAACCACAGGCAATATTGGCTGACCCGATTATATCCAGCATCGCAGTATCATTCCCGATGGAATACATACCAAAGCCTTCGCCCATATCCGCATTTAAATTAATTTTTTCCATGTGTAGTTTCCTCTTGCTGGCTAAGCTTCTAGATGACCGGGGAAATGTCCGGTCAAACTGGCATCAACAACACCGCCGATTAAATTTACTTCATACAAGGCTTTTAGATCCATAACTCCCTCACCAAAATAATCCTGAATAGAGGAGATGGCCCGATCCAGCTCTAATTTCTGTTCTTCACGGGCAGCCTGTGCTTCATCAAGGGAAACGTACTGGAACTTAATATCATTACCCGGCACCAGTTGCCCTAAAAGAGGAAGATCAGATGTAATCACAGCACCAATTTTGGGATAGCCTCCAATTGTCTGGCAATCCACAAACAAGATAATAGGCTGCCCGCTACCCGGTACCTGTATAGCCCCCGGCACTATTCCATCAGAAATAAGGTCACTTCCCTTTTCCGGCAAAGGTTTCAATTCGTCGCCTTCAAGACGAATGCCCATACGATCTACGTCAGAGCTAACCTTATAATTTTGATCCGTGAACTTAGCGATCATGTCATCAGAAAAATAATCATCCTGTGGTCCCGCCATTACACGAATTGTTTCTACCTTTGTTAGCATCGGCGCAGATACAATTTTTTCCAAACCATCCCGTGGGTGCAATAGTCTAACCTTGATAGAATCCCCCGCCTGTAACGGAAGACCGTTTACCCCCCCCAACTTTGCGCGCGCATAGGTCGAGCAACTATCAAGAACCGGGGCTAAATCAAATCCTCCTTCGACGGTTAAATAGCCCGTCGCCCCATTTTTCAGAGGCTCGACAGAAAGGACATCTCCATCGTCAAGCGTGACAGACTGCCAAGGTTTTATCGCAATACTATCGCCACCATCTGCGAGATTAAGTTCGGCGGTTACATCCCCCGCAAGGCCCAGACGTATTCGTCCACCTTCGGCGATTACCTTTGGTCCCAAAAACCGAAATTCTAGCGCCGTTTCAAAGGGGGCATTCCCCACCAAAGCATTCCCCAACCGCAATGACAACGTATCCGCAGCCCCGCTCCTTGGAACACCAAAACCAGCAAATCCTTTGCGGCCCTCGTCTTGAAGAGATGATAAAATACCTGGCGAGAGGATTTTTAGAACAACCGACATCAGCCCTCCCCCTCCATTGTCAAAAAGCTTTGTGGTGCAATACGTTCAGCAGCTAAATCAGCAGCAAGGTCACCATATTCTTCTGTTGTTATTGGTCTGAATTTCACAGCCCCACCCGGAGAGAGCAAACTGGGCTGTGCCCAGGAACTGTCAAAAAAGGGAACTGGGCAACGCGCAATCAAGTGCCATCCCCCAGGGCTTTCCCACGGATACACAGCCGTTTGTTCGTTGGCAATACCAACTGATCCTGCGGGAACCCTCACCCTCGGGCTTGCTCTTCTTGGAAACTGTAGTCGCGCATCAATTTCCCCCATAAAGGCAAAACCGGGCAAAAAACCAATGAGAAAAATATCATAAATAGCCGAACTATGTACATTAATGACTTCCTCTACGGACAGCCCGCTACGCTGTGCAACCTCAGCTAAATCAGGCGCCAACTCCCCCTCGTAACAAACAGGCAAGACCCAGAGCTCCTTGTGTCCATCTTCCTTGTTCAAAGGTTCTTGCGCCAATGCACTTACGTGTTCAACGACATGATTAAAGTTCGCAATATCCGGGTCTAAGCACACCGTCAGGGAACGGCTTGCCGAAATAATATCAAACACACCGGGCAGTCGTCCTTCGTCAACTTCCTGTTCAATACAGCCTCTCAATGCGCGAACAGAGCGCGCACCAATAGCCCCTTTTAGCTTAGGAAATTCAATAGTAAAGGCGCTATCGCCTAATGTCAGGACTCGGATATCCAAATTAGCTCTCTTAGGTTTTTTCTTTATTGAACTACAGCCTTAGATACACATCAACTATAAATCGTTATTGTTTTATTGACTTTTTGTCAACATAACGTCATCGTAAATTTATGCGTTAATGATGACACAGGTATTTTTGGCTCATTAATCACGCTGTATTGCTCAAATCTTCCTGACTTTAAACAGTGAGAATTAAGCCAAAAAGAACGTTTAAGGCCCTGAATATATAAAAAACATCAAGGCCAACACATAGAAACCCCTGGGAGGTTTTAAAAAATGAAACTTTTACGTAACTTCACCGCTGGTGTTGCTGCCCTTGCTATGGGCGGAATTGCCACTTCTTCCGCTGACACTTGGGATATGCCAACACCATATCCGGATAAAACTTTTCACACAGCAAACATCATTGAATTTGCCAAGGATGTAGAAACAGCAACTAACGGCGACCTGAAAATCAAAATTCATTCCGCCGGTTCACTTTTTAAACACCCGGAAATTAAAAATGCCGTCCGTAGCGGCCAGGTGCCAATTGGCGAATTTTTTCTGTCACGCCTGTCGAATGAACATGCCGCCTTTGGTGCAGACTCACTTCCTTTCCTTGCAACAAATTATGACGATGCAGGAAAACTTTGGGCAGCTCAAAAACCTGTTATCAGCGCACTACTGGACAAACAGGGCTTAATGCCATTGTTCTCTGTTCCGTGGCCACCACAGGGACTTTATACAAAAAAAGAAATCAAGACCGTTGATGATCTTAAAGGCCTAAAGTTCAGAGCCTACAATGCAACGTTGGAAAAATTCGCCCAACTTACAGGCGCAGCACCGACACAGGTCGAAGTTCCTGATATTCCACAAGCCTATGCAACAGGTCGCGTTGAAGCAATGATCACATCGCCATCAACGGGTGCAAACAGCAAAGCTTGGGATTTCGTTTCTCACTACACACACATTCAAGCGTGGGTACCGAAAAACATTGTTGTTATTAACAAAAAATACTGGCGTAAGCTTGATGACGCTACACAAAAGGCTGTTCTTATTGCGGCAGAAAAAGCAGAAAAACGTGGCTGGGCAATGAGCCAGGAAGAAACCGCTGCTAAAATCAAAATCATGCAAGACAATGGCGTAACAATTGTAAATCCGCCTGCGGCGGAATTGATGACAGGTTTGAAAAAAGTTGGCACTGATATGCTTTCTGATTGGGAAGCATCTGCAGGAGATGAAGGATCTGAGATCCTGAGCTCATACGGCAACTAAGCTCCCTGTTGGGCGGTTCATTTCACTATCTTATCGTGTGATGAACCGCCCCTTTTTATATGGATCCAGCCAGAATGAATGCCCCAAGGGCCTATTCATTACTCGGGAATGTGTGCGATCATGAGACAGATACTCAATAAAATATACACGACAAGCGGATGGTCAGCGGCCTTTTTTCTTGTGGCCATTTGCCTGACAGTTATGGCACAGGTGGTTTTGAACCTGCTTGACCGCGTTAGTAGCCTGATTACAGGTGAAGCAATTGGATTGACGATCCCTTCCTATGCCGACTTCACAGGTTTCTTTCTCGCCGGCGCCTCTTTTCTCGCACTCGCCTACACACTAAGAGACGGCAGCCACATTAGGGTGTCACTGGTTTTGCAACACCTCTCCCCCAAACTGCGTCACATCGTTGAAATTTGGTGCCTGAGTATTGCCGCTGCAATGGCGCTTTATTTCACCACCTACACAGGTTTCCTCGTTCACGAATCATACATCTATAACGACCTGTCTCCAGGCATGATTGCC
The DNA here is from genome assembly GCF_048259265.1 of Kiloniella sp. Lineage (NCBI taxonomy): Bacteria > Pseudomonadati > Pseudomonadota > Alphaproteobacteria > Rhodospirillales > Kiloniellaceae > Kiloniella > Kiloniella sp. The sequence continues at coordinate 127,189 of NZ_JBLXHT010000009.1, forward strand.
GTGCCAATCTGGATACCCATGATGCCTGTGCTTGTTGGATTAACCATCCTATCCATCGCCTTGATTGATGAACTTGTTTGCGTCATCTCCGGCGGCGAACCGAGTTACGAAGGCAAGGGTGAGAATTTACTAGAGCAAGATCACGCCGATCTTCACGCTGAATAAGAAGGGCAAAACCAATGTCAGAAATTTATTTAACCCTTCTTCTCATGCTTACACTCTTTGCTCTTTTAGGGTCTGGGGTCTGGGTTGCCTTCTCCCTGTTTGGTGTCGGCATCTTTGGGATGGCCCTCTTCACTGACGCCCCTGTTGGCGATGTCCTCGCAACAACCGTTTGGGGTGCCAGTAATCACTGGGCGCTTGCAGCCCTGCCACTATTTATCTGGATGGGTGAAATCCTGTTCCGATCTCGCTTGTCCGAAGACATGTTCAGTGGCCTGTCCCCCTGGATGGGAAAGGTGCCGGGCAAACTGCTCCACGTAAATATTTTTGGCTGTGCTATCTTTGCAGCCGTATCTGGTTCGTCTGCAGCAACAGCGGCAACCATCGGGAAAATGTCAATTCCAGAATTGTCAAAGCGCAAATACCCCGAAAGCATGATGATCGGAACTCTGGCCGGATCAGCCACCCTTGGCTTACTTATCCCTCCATCTATCATCCTGATCGTTTATGGCGTTGCTACCGAGCAATCCATCGCCCGCCTTTTCATCGCAGGTGTCATACCCGGCCTACTTCTCGTCGGCTTGTTTGTCGGCTTTGTGATTATCTGGGCGCTGATGAACAAAGATATTTTACCAGATGTAATCGAAGAAATTTCATTGGGCGAAAAGCTTAAGCGCGCAAAAAGCCTCCTTCCTGTTGTCATACTGATTAGTGGCGTCATCGGTTCAATTTATACCGGAATCGCTTCACCTACAGACGCTGCTGCTGTTGGCGTTGTTCTTGCTCTTCTTTTGTCTTGGTTTACGGGCGACTTGAACAAAACAACATTTTTCGAAGGGCTGATGGGCGCGACAAAAACATCCTGTATGATTGCTTTTATTCTAGCAGGTGCTGCATTTCTAACGGTTGCAATGGGCTTCACAGGCATTCCCAAGCTATTGGCAGAATGGATTGGCGGCCTAGCGCTCAGCCCCTACGCTCTTCTAGCTGCACTAACAGTATTCTTTGTTGTACTGGGCTGCTTTCTCGACGGCATCAGTGTTGTCGTTCTAACCACATCCGTTATCATGCCAATGGTAGAACAGGCCGGAATTGATCCACTTTGGTTTGGTATCTACATTGTGATTGTTGTTGAAATGTCACAAATCACACCACCAGTCGGCTTCAATCTTTTTGTCTTACAGGCCTTAACTGGACGAAATATCTTAACTGTTGCAAAGGCTGCCCTACCGTTCTTTGGTCTACTGGTTCTTGCGCTGGCTATTATTATTGCCGTACCAGAAATCGTCACCTATCTTCCCAATAATATGTAAGCAGGTTTTAACACCATCCACGAGATAACCCGTTCTATTAATCAAAAGGTCCCAGTATGTCTGACACGCCGAAAAACCCGCGCCACATCGTTTCATCCGAACACCTGGCCAGTGATCAAGGGTGGCAGATGAGCGAACTGGAATACGGCTTGATAATTGCCTTTAACGGTTTTTCCCGCTGGATGGTGCGCTGTATGAATGCTGCGGGTCATCAAGACTTTAATCCCCTTGATGTTCTGGTGCTCCACAACGTAAATCATCGCAACAGGGAAAAGCGGCTAAACGACATCTGCTTTGTTCTTAATGTTGAAGATCCGCATACCGTGAACTATTCTCTGAAGAAGCTGATCAAGGGTAAGCTGGTCAAGGGCACAAAAAAGGGGAAAGAGATTTTCTATTCTACCACAGAAGAAGGCGCAGAAGCCTGCTCTGAATACAGAAAAATTCGCGAACTCTGCCTGATTGATCCTGCCGTAGCGACAGATACCCGATTTGACGAAATTGCCCACACAGCACAGATTTTACGTAGCATTTCAGGGCTTTACGACCAAGCTTCCAGAGCTGCTGCGTCTCTTTAGCCTCTTAAAAATCAAACGCATTCTGCCTATTTAGTTTCGTCGCACCCTTTATTGCCTCGTAAAATTTGCGAAATGATCCCACTTGTTCTAACGTAAATAAATAATAAGAATACGAGAACAGGCGTATTCAGTGGAACAAAGTTCCACATAAAAAATAAAGGGATTAGTGAAGCCATATAAATAATGGCGCACTAGAAACGTCAGGAATAGAGCAAACATACAAAATACAGCTTTGTATTTTCTTGTGAATTGCTCTTGGGGCAACGAACATGGGATCGAACAGTAACCACGCAACACATGTGGAAAATACATTAGAAACAAATGGTGCCGCACACACCGAAATCGCGGCGTCTTGGCGGCGCTCGAAACTATTGCATCATCTCTCCCCTGATTACAGGCACCCCCCTGAACGCATATCTTCGAACGAACTGAAACAAGCCCGTGAAAAATTGGGCCCGCTGATTCACACAGCAGAAACCAGTTTAGACAATCTTTATCTTGCGGTTGGAAATGCAGGTTGTTGTGTTGTCCTTGCAGATGCAAGCGGCATTGCCGTTGATCGGCGCGGCGCGGGCAGCGACGAAAAGACTTATGATGAATGGGGCCTTTGTACCGGGGCTTTATGGAGTGAAGAAAGTGAAGGCACCAATGGTATTGGCACCTGTATCGTTGAACAACGCGCATTAACAATTCACAAAGACCAACATTTCCATAGCAAGAACATAAACTTGTCTTGTAGTGCGGCCCCCATATTTGATCACGAAGGTCATCTATTGGCAGCCATTGATGTTTCCTCCAGTCGCGCAGACCTGACACCAGATTTTGCGAGGATTATTTCGCTTTCTGTGATCAATGCGGCAAGGCAGATTGAATCAGAGTACTTTCGCCAAACCTATCATAACGCAGACATCGTATTAGCGACGCCACCTGCCGAACAAAAGAAATCTTCAACAAACTTACAGACGGCCCTATTGGCAGTTGATCAAGACGGCATTGTCATTGGCGCTTCACGGGGGGCACGCCGCATCTACGGACTTAAAAATGGCCCCTTGAAAGAACCCATTCTGCTTGCTGATTTACAGGGCAAACAGGTTAATCACGCCAAAGAGTATGAATTGGCTGAACGTCGGGTTATTTTGCAAGCTCTGGCACACACTGGTGGCAATATCTCTGCCGCAGCCACCGCTATGGGGATAAGCCGCGCCACGTTACATCGGAAAATAAAGTTTATGAAATTGGCGATTTAACCAGATCAATAAAACGCCTTCCCTTATGCCAATCTGGTTCTTGCGCCACTCAGGGCCACTTTTACTTTGAACGAACAGGCACATCGTACTTCTTTAAAAGCCGTCGAAATTGATGATAACTCAACGACAAGGCTTGCGCGGCATCAGTTTGGTTAAACTGATACTTTTCTAGTGTTTGCGTAAGAATTTTTCGCTCAAAGCCCGAAACTGCTTTCGCAAAGTCATCAATGGCCAGACTCTTGTTCTCGACAAGTCCATCTTGTTTCTTATCAGTTGCCCCAAAACGCCATGGGCTGTCAAAGGGGTCAATATATATCTCATCAATAGCGACGTCAGAAACTGGCAACCTGCAAATCGTACGCTCAACAGCATTCTTAAGCTCTCTGACATTACCAGGCCAAGCATAGCCAACAAGCTGTCTTCGCGCCTGCTCCGAAAAGCCGGGAAAAAGATCACGCCCCACCTCCCGCGTAACTTCCAGAGCAAAGTGATCAGCTAAAGTCAAAATATCCCGCGGCCGAACTCTTAAAGGCGGTAGCGTAACAACATCAAAGGCCAATCGATCCAGCAAATCAGCGCGAAAACCACCTTCTGCGGCCAAAGCGGGCAGATCAACGTTAGCAGCCCCAATTACTCGGACATCAACCTGGAGCGTTTCGCTACCCCCTACCCGCTCAAATTCGCCATATTCAATAACACGCAGCACTTTCTCCTGTACCGCACTAGATGCTGTGGCAATTTCATCCAAAATGAGTGTCCCACCATCTGCCCGCTCAAACCGCCCGACATGTGTTCGCTGTGCCCCGGTAAATGCGCCCCTCTCATGCCCAAACAGTTCACTTTCCAGCAAGCTATCGTTTAAGGCAGCGCAGTTAATCTTAACCAAAGGACCATCCCAGCGACGGGACAGGTAATGTAAACGAGACGTAAACAACTCTTTGCCTGTTCCCCGCTCCCCGACCACAAGACAAGGCTTATCAATCATGGCTAGCTGAGATGTCTTTTCGACCACATCCAAAAAATGAGGATCTTCACCGATTATGTTAACTAGAGAGTCCATATAATTAGCTATAATAGTTATCGATTTTCACCATTAAATATCGGCAATAATAACTAACATTTCAAGCAATTCATTTAAGTTATTGTTTTTATTTAAAAATTAAAACTGGCATACCTCGTGCAATCTATCCAAGTATTCTTACTCCTCGAAAGGAAATTGTTATGAGTATCTTTTCCCGTCTGACCGACATTGTTAATTCCAACATCAATTCATTGTTGGACCGTGCGGAAGAACCGGAAAAAATGGCCCGCCTTATGATTCAGGAAATGGAAGATACCTTGATTGAGGTACGCTCATCTTCTGTAAAGGCAATCGCCGATAAAAAAGATATCGAAAAGAAGCTAACCGCACTTGAGACATCTAGAGCTGAATGGGCCACCAAAGCAGAATTCGCCCTATCAAAAGGCCGTGACGATCTTGCCAAAGGTGCCCTTTTGGCAAAAAGAAAAATTGAAGAGCAAGCCGGCGCCCTTCAAACGGAGTTGGGTTATATAGAAGAAAGCCTCGCCAAATCTAGCGACGACCTTTCAAAGCTTCAGGCAAAGCTCGACGAAGCCAAGGCAAAGAAAAAGTCGATGGAAATCCGTTTAAACACAGCGGAAAAAAGAGTTAAACTTCGCAAGACAACTTATGACGGTCGCGTTGACGATGCTCTGGCCCGCTATGATAATCTGGAACGTAAAATCACAGAGCTTGATGCCGAGGCTGATTCATACGATCTTGGAAAATCCAAGACACTTAATGATGAGTTCTCTGAATTGGAAGCTGAATCAGAAATTGCCGATGAACTCGCGGCACTTAAAGCAAAAATGGCCAAGCCTAAAAAGTGATGCCTTCACCTATAACGGTCCAGAGCGGCCGGGATCTAGAATAAACAGATTTTAACTGAGAAAGAATTTAAAACAATGAGCTTCGCTGTAGCTTTCTTCGTCCCCTTGGTAGTGTTTTTATCTATCGTTGCCCCGCTCTGGATCATTTTTCACTACATCACAAAGTGGAAAACAATGAAAAAACAAGATCTGGGAAATGGTATGGTTGCCGTCCCCAAAGATGAGCTTTTAAAAATGCGTGACGTTGCGAGAAAGTTGGCAGATCGCGTTGCCACGCTTGAAAAAGTGCTCGAACAGGATTGATCGTCAAGCCTTTCATCCACGCAGCAGCAACTTCACCGCAATAGATTAAGCGACCGGAAGAGAACGGGATATTAAGATGCAAAATCATAGAAAAAAATCAGGTTGTCATAGTTATCAGGCTCACCACCACCAAGGGCCTGTAAAAAGAGTCACACGCGCGTTGGCTGACCGTTTTGGCGTCCCAAGGAAGCTTGTTCTGGCCGCCTTTATTATTGGCTTATTCATTAACTTTGTTTTGACCTTAATAGTTTTTTTTCTCTCCCTCTACTGGGTAAATAACCCCGGTCGGTTAGAGGAAAAGTTCAACAAAATGGCTAACAAAACAAAAAACTGGATGAACGGAACAAGCTCTCGCAGCACTCAGACACAATATGCCTACGCAGGCGCACAACAAACATCATCCCGTCCAGACGGTCATGATAACCACGACAGTGATGATTTGGATTTCTCTGAACTTTGTCGCGAGTTCGAAGATCTGGAACGGCGAACCGCTGATATGGAAAAGCACGTATCTTCTGAAGAATACAAACTCAATAAAGAGTTCCAAAAAATGAGAAACGATGGCGACGCTTAACACTCACCTATCTTTTCAAACAATACCTATTTGACTATCCAAACAGAAAACCGCTCTGGAATTCAGGGCGGTTTTTGTGCAACACCACGATATTAAGTATAATATCACAGAGGAATTACCCCAAATATCTCCAATTCATCTCAAGCTTTTCACGCCACGCAAACTTATCAAGATGGATGGTGATAATTCCTTCAATCTTTTCTAACCTGACGCTATCCTCCGCTTGGCAAAAAAAGGATAATGTATTTTCATTGGCCTCTATCACACAATCACCGATGCCAAAATCGACCGCTCCTTTTTCCGGCGTGTATTGAACCAAAACTTTATGCGCAAAGTGCTTGCAAAGCTGCTGCAAATATTTCGAAGCATGTTCGGTTTTGACCGACGCCTTCATCGTCATTGGCAAAATTTAAATCTCCTGGTTTTTTATAATTTTGCGGATTGAACAGCTTTTCGTCTTTTACCGTTATCTTCACAACATACTTATACGTTATGAATTTTATTTACCCTGAACAGATGCAGCCCAATAGACACCATCTAGAGGAACCGGCTGAAATCGATCAAAATACGTGCCTAATGTTTCTTCTGGCTCCAAAAACTTGAAGCGGTCAGAGTGAAGCCATTTTGCCATAACCTGTACGGCAACAACGTTCATCGGGCTATTATAGAAATGATGCCAAATAGCATAGGCCTTTCCTTGTTTAACAGCCTCTAGCTCTCTCAATTCAGGGCGAGAAAGCGCCGACGTTAAGCTTTTTTCAGCCCTGTCTTTATCCGTATTAGCCCCCAACTGAATAAACTGCGGGAAACGTTCTTCGGTCAGAGCAGATCCAATCGCCGTGCCGATATAAACCTCAGGTTCGTTCAGCAACAGATACTCACGACTTACTGAACCGTGTGTCCCCGGTATCATCTTTCCAAAGACGTTCCGCCCCCCAGCAGCGTCAATAAACCGCCCCATCATACGCTCTCCGATGGCCTCGCAACACTCAGTTCCCAGACCGACCCGAGATTCCATAAATACCGTTGGACGAGTGAATTCATTCGGCAGAGCATCTGTAACAAGATCAAGTTGTTCTCGGTAAAAGGCTAAAAACTCTTCTGCCTCGTTCTCTCGTCCCAACAGCTTACCAAGAATCTCAATACTCTTAGGCGTGTTTACCAGCGGATCGATCCTGAAATCCAGAATAACAACGGGAACCCCCGCAGCCTCTAACGTCGCAAGAAGCTGTTTGTCTTTATCATTTGGGCCGTGACCACTTGATAACCCAAAAAATGCAACATCCGGTGCCACAGACAAGGCCTGCTCTAAGCTAAACGATGATGAATTACTGCCCCCAATCCGCGGGATATTGTCAAGCCGTGGATATCGACGGCTATATTGGCCATATGATGCAGGATCATACTTTTCAAATTCGCCCATCATCCCGACAACACGCTGCGTCGGGTCTTTCCGATCCAGTATCGCCAAGCTAGGAAGGTAGCGTCCCTCTCCCAGGATTAACTTTTCTACTGGCACATTAATTTCTACAGACCGACCCGCTAAATCAGTTATTGTCACGGTCTGGCCTGCATTCGCTTGCCCCAAGAACAAACACCCAAGTAACAAAGCTATGGAAAATTTCCCAAACACATACCCAAACCTATACATCGACATTAAAACTCATACTTTGCAGCAAGAAGGAATGTACGTCCCGGGTCGCCATAGGGTGTATATCGCGAACTGTCATACCCAACATTCGCACGATCTACATAATCTTTATCAAACAGATTTTTGACATCAACACGCAATGACAAACCATCAATGTCTTCCGGGTACCATTCGGCATAAAGACCCGCGACAAAATAACTGTCCAATGCATTGCCGCCATTCTTCTTGGTATCATCATTTTCCAAGGCACCTTCACCGGTGGCACCAGCACGCAAGCCAAGATCAGGCCAGGAATACCCTGCCTCAAGACCATAGGTATCCCCCATGAGAATTCCTTGGTAGGCAAGGGTGCTCACGGGAACATCACCGTCGACACGTACATGCGTTTTGGAATAAGATCCCCGCACAAACCCATCCCCAAAGCTATATTTTGCAGATGCATTTACACCTTTGCTGACAACATCATGCTGGGTACCACGGTTACTGTTCGAAACATCATGTGAATCATCAATTTTGGTGTAGAAAACATTACCATCAAAGGTAAAATTTCCCTCTTCGACCACGAAGCCCGCTTTGTAATTAAAAGAACGCGAGGGAGCCAGATCGTCATAGTTCCAACGCACACCAAATGCACTCCAGTAATTCTGAACCCCGATTTCAGTCATCGGCACACCACCCCAAGCGGTACCAGCACCCGCGTACCCCATAAGCCAGGGGGTAACATCATACTCGCCGCTAAAGTTACCGCTCAACCCGGCATTATCTAGGGTGGTTCCTTCATTACCTTCCAGGTGATTATAATCAAACCTCCCCCCAAAAGAGACCCGGGCTTCGTCCGTCAGGGATAGTCGCGCCTGCGTAAACACACCGATATCGTAAACTTCTTCTTTATAGTTAGCATCATTTTCACGCCCGCCTTTTCCCCTATCAATATAGAAGTCCGCGCCCGATGTGATTTTCCCAAGACCCGTTGTGAAGGCATTAGAAGCCTTGCCGTTTATTGTGGTGATATCTGAAACAATGCCTTCGCCAATTGGAGTATTTTTAATATCCGCAAAGAGAGATGTATCCGTATAGCTCAGACTAAAACGTGGATCCCAAAGGTCCGTTGGTGTCTCGTCCCCAATAGAAAGCGAGAATGATTTTCTCTCATAATCAACACGCTGAGGTACGTCAGATGGGTTACTTGAACCACCAAAGTTAGCCCGCACCGGACGAATACCATCATCTTTGGTAAACCCACCCGTCAATTTAACCCGGTATCCATTATCAGCACTGTACCCCACCTTTAGAAGGCCGCTTTGCATCTCGGGCTTTGTCCCCGCGACTTCATGCCCTTTCCCGTCAGAATAATTATCGCCGCTGTCATTAGAGCCATACACCAAGACGTCAAAGTTATTATACTGTGCAGCCAGCGCCATATTCTCTGAAAATCCGCCGGTATTACTGTTAAAGGTCAGCTTTCCATAACCACCAAAGGCTTCATCGATATCCAGAAAATCGCGCCCGTCCTTTGTTTCATAAGAAATAGAACCTCCTAACGCTTCTGGTCCTGCATCTGCCGGAGCAACCCCTGTTTCAATCTTCACAGCCTTAAGCAACTCGGGATCAATAATCGCAGTACCAATATGGTGAAAAGTTTTTGTCACCTGCCGTGCCCCATCGACATCAACAGCTAATTTTGTATCTTCTATCCCGTTCACATAAACCTTTTGCCCAATAGCAATCGGCGAACTCACCGCGACGCCGGGTTCTTGCCGGAACACATCCTTGATGTCTTGCGGATTAATACGCTCCAAGGCTTCCTGATTCACATGGACACCGCCCGTTAGAACATCTGCCTTACCGTCAATATAAACCGGGTCAAGAAGAATACCCTGGTCATCGTTGGCGGCCTCAGACTCAATGATAAGAGGATCTTTTTCCACTTCCTGTGCCACAGCACCCGAAGGCAAAGCGATCAATGCCGCCGTTCCCAACAAAAGCCCCTTTAGATTACTTTGGCTAAAATCAAATAAATGTTTAGAAACAAGTTTGGGGCGTGTTCGCATAGCAACCTCAGCAATCAAAAATCTTTACTAATTGAGAATGCTTCTTATTATTACCTACTCAGATTTAACACCAGACAGAATGCTTTTGCAAAAACGTTTCTTTCATTTGCAACAAACGCTTTTACATACATCAAATTCGCATGGAGCCCCTATGCCGTCCTCAGAAATCAGCAACCACACCATGCGCAAGAACCTGACTTATGAAAATCAGATAAAAGAAACCACCTTGTTAAAAATGGGAACACCTGCGCTGAACAAACCAACACCTGAAGACAAATCAGTTGCGTCTGATAGGACAATCTTAAAAGGCAACATAAGCAACAATCGATACGCTTCATCCCTACAGGTGCATGCGACAGACACTATCGAAGTTCATAATCATCAAGCAGAGGCGATTGTAGGGCCAAGCCTAAAAATATGCCTGATTATTCATGGTAAAATAGAGGGAACCCTGGGTGATGATCATTATTCTCTGGATGCAAATAATGGCCCTAAAGGATACATCTGGGCATTACCACGACCTATCCTCTGGACCCGACAAATGCGCAAAGGAACAAAAGTTAGCAAAGTTATCATTTCCGCAGATTTTGACTGGATAAAAACCTACATCAACCAAGACATAGAAAATTCATATCGCATCAATGACTTTCTTCATGGAAAACTCGATATCAGAGATTGGAAACCTTCGAAGCGCGCCATTTCCCTTGCCGGTAAATTAATTACCCCTCAGGCATCATCGCCAATCATCAAAAAATTACAGGCGGAAAGCCATGCCCTCGAAATTTTAGCCGAAGCTTTAAAAAGTATCCTCACCACAAAATCGTCCTCATCAAACGTTCATAAGGATGCTTCACAAGAACACAAAGCAAGGATGGTCAGAGAATATATAGAAGACAATGTCCATAAAGGCCTCACCCTCGCCGCAATCTCGACCGCTCTCGCAATGAGCAAAAGCGCACTGCAAAATTCTTTCAAAATCGCGTATGACATGACGATCATGGACTACGTCAGAGAACGTCGTCTCGTCACCGCCCGGGATGCGATTGAACAAGATAACCTAACTATTTCACAAGCAGCCTTCTTGGCCGGGTACAACAGTGCTGCAAACTTTTCGACCGCCTTTAAAAGAGTATTTGGTTTTTCCCCATCCGACCTAACAAGCGAATAAGCAGAGTTACACCACGCCCGATATTTTGCCGGAATTCGTCTGAACATCCGGCATTCTGGCTGTATATTTCAGTTTAGTCCTCCCTTACAATAACGAACAGGGAGTATAGAATTAATGTCGGGTAAAATAGCCATTATTGGTGCTGGTATTGTTGGTGTTTGCTGCGCAGTCGAACTTATTGAACGCGGGTTTGATGTAACCCTTATCGATAAAAACGATCCAGGCAAAGAAACGTCATACGGCAATGCTGGTGTTATTGCCCGAAGCTCACTCGTTCCCCTTAATCACCCCGGCATATGGAAATCTCTGCCCAAGCTTCTCAGAAACAAGGCGACATCCTTTAGATACAACCCGTACTTTTTAGCTGCCAATACAAACTGGACAGCAAAATTTCTCAAACACGCAAATGATAAAGATTTTTTGTATACGGCAACGGCACTCGACAACCTAATAAAGCTCTCAACAGACAAACACGAACAAAGCGCTTCAAAATTGGACCTTGCAGAGAAATTTAATAAAAAAGGGTGGTTTTATCTTTATCGAACCGACGATGCATTTCGACGAGCCAAAAATCTCCACAATTCATATCAGCAGTATAATATTAAAACTGAAATCATGGATCAGGACAGAATTTTTGAATTGGAACCAAGCTTAACTACCATTTTCAACAAAGGCCTATGGATACAGGATACATATAGCTATTCAGATCCGGGCGCGCTTGTCTCTGCCTATGCCGATTATTTTAAATCCTTGGGCGGAACAATAATAAAATCATTTGTTCAGGGCCTGGAAAAAGTAGATCAGGGTTATCATTTAATACTCAATCAACAACGTTTAAAAGTGGACCAAGTTGTCGTTGCCCTTGGCCCTTGGGCAAAAGATTTTCTTCGAAATTTCGGCTACCAAGTTCCCCTCGCCTTTGAACGGGGATATCACCTGAACTACACGACCTCATCCAACCATCAACTAACTCGGCCTGTGTATGATGTAGAGGGCGGGTATGTGTTAGCTCCGATGAAAGGAGGCGTTCGCTTAACCACTGGCGTAGAATTAACCAGTCACGATGCCCCACCTAACTATAAGCAGATTAAAGCCGCAGAAATATCCGCCAGAGAAGCCTTTCCCTTAAAGAAACCACTCGAAGAAAAACCATGGCTTGGCAGTCGCCCAACCTTGCCCGACTGCAGACCAATAATCGGTTCGGCACCACGACACAATGATCTCTGGCTTGCAATTGGGCATCAACATATTGGTTTTAGCACAGGCCCCGGAACCGCATCTATTCTGGGGGCACTTATATCCGGAGAAAACCCTCCTATAGATGCAAAACCTTTCCGGGCAGAACGATTTATATCATGACCGCTCATAATGAAATACACATAGGCATCTCACCTTTGTGAAACACTGGTTTATAAAAAACAGCAATTAAACAGGGAGTAATCACATGAACTATTTTCATAAGACACTCACAATAGCCACGATATCAGCAAGCATGCTTTTATCCACATCAGCATCCTATGCTGCCGATAAATGGGACATGGCTCTTGCCTATTCAGCAACCAACTACCATTCCGAAATTGCGGCTAAATTTGCAGATGAAGTAACAGCCAAGACATCTGGGGATCTAGAAATTGTTACTCACCCCGGCGGTTCACTGTTTGGAGGATCAGAAATTTTCGGTGCTGTTCGTCGCGGTCTGGCCCCTATTGGCGAACGCCTCATTTCCGCACTCAGCAATGATGACCCACTATACGAAATAGATTCAGTACCCTTCCTTGCTACATCCTTCGCAGATGCGCGCAAGCTTTATGAAGCCTCCAAGCCTGAATTGATAAAGAAACTGGACGAAGCAGGCTTAGTATTCTTATATTCAGCACCTTGGCCTCCTCAGGGATTTTATTCGATAAAAGCGGCCAATTCTCCCGAAGACGTCAAGGGTCTGAAGTTCAGAGCTTATAACGCCACAACATCAAAAGTTGCTGACATGCTCGGCATGGTACCAACCAAAATTGAAGCCGCCGAACTCTCACAGGCGTTTGCAACGGGTGTTGCCCAATCGATGATTTCATCAGGCTCTACAGGTTATGATCGTAAACTTTGGGAACATGTAAGTTTCTTTTATGACGTGCGTGCATGGTTACCCAGAAACATGGTTATCGTGAATAAAAAAGCTTGGAACCGCTTGGATAAAAAAACTCAGGATGTCATTGTTGCAGCAGCAACAACAGCAGAAGATAAAGGCTGGGCAAAAGCAGAAGAACTTGCCGACTGGTATCTTGAACAATTCAAGAAAAACGGTATGTCTGTTGAACCTATGACGCCAGAAATGCGTGCTGCTTTTGAAAAAGTTGGCGCTTCACTTAAAGATGAATGGCTGGAAAAAGCCGGGGATAGTGGTAAAAAAATCCTCGCCACTTATAAAGGCGAATAAAATACAGGCCGGCAAAGCTCTTTATGCTTTGTCGGCTCTTCGTCTGTCCGGAAACAACAAGGAGCTTCTCTTGAAAAATCTATCTAAGTCACTCGACAAGTTCTACTTGGCAGGTGCCTGGGTATCAGGTGCATTGCTCCTTATTCTTTGTATTCTTATACTTTACAGCATTCTGGCCCGCATATTAGGGCTCTTTGCCGGTGGCGCAACTGACGTCGCGGGCTATGTTATGGCTGGCAGTACCTTCCTCGCACTCGCCTACACATTTAGAAACAATGGACACATACGCATTCTGCTGGTTATCCAACAGGCAAAAGGAGCCACACGCCTGTTAATCGAACGCCTCGCCCTTGGCTTCATGACAATCGTTACCAGTTACCTGACTTTTTATACAGTTTGCTTAGTGCTTGATTCCCTAGAATATGAAGAAAGAAGTGAAGGTGCAGACGCAATACTATTATGGATACCACAAATCCCTATGGCTATTGGCGCAGCAATTTTCACACTCTCCGTGATACATACCTTTGTTGAATCAATTTCTTGCCCAGAAATAGAACATATCAAAGAATTAGATCAAGAGGCGCAAAACGAGGTATGAGTGAAGCAATTTCCATCATCGTATTTCTAAGCGTTCTCTTTTTTCTACTCGGCTCTGGCATATGGATTGGCGCCTCATTATTGGCGACAGCTGTCATCGGCATGTTCCTCTTCACCTCTACCCCAGTTGGTGATGCTATGGCCCTTACCATTTGGGGAGATCAATCATCTTGGACATTGACCGCTCTTCCTCTGTTTATCTGGATGGGCGAGATCCTTTACAGAACAAAACTCTCTGAAACTCTATTCCGGGGATTGGCCCCCTTCATGGGGAAATTACCCGGCGGCCTTTTACACGTAAACGTCGGCGCATCGGCCATTTTTGCGGCGATTTCAGGTTCGTCGGCAGCAACCGTTGCCACCGTCGGAAAAATGTCTATCCCCGAACTCAGCAAAAGAAAATATCCCGAAAAATTAATCATAGGCACTCTTTCTGGCGCCGGCACCTTAGGATTATTAATTCCACCATCAATATCTATGATTATCTATGGTGTGACCGTTAATGAATCTATCGCCAAATTATTTATGGCGAGCATGATTCCAGGCTTGGCGCTTGCCGTGTGCTTTATGACCTATATCGCGATATGGGGTTTGATGAATAAAGATGCCGTAACCAAAACACCCAGTTTAATACTATCCGAAAAAATAAAGGCACTCTTTGACCTATTGCCAGTACTTATGCTGATTTCGGGTGTCATTGGTTCTATTTACTCAGGTATAGCGACGGCAACTGAAGCTGCAGCACTTGGTGTCTTAGGATCAATCATTCTTTCAATTGCTCAGGGTACACTTAGTAAAAACAGTTTTATAGAATCAATTCTGGGGGCTGTTAAAACATCCTCCATGATTATGTTTATCCTCATGGGATCGAGTTTTCTTGCCCTAACAATGGGCTTTACCGGAATTCCCAAAGCACTAGCGGTTACGATCGTAAATTGGGAATTATCTCCTTTCTCACTTATTGCCATCCTCACCATTTTTTACATTCTTCTTGGCATGTTTTTGGATGGTATCTCCTCTATTGTTCTAACCATGGCCGTTATTGAACCTATGGTTCGAGCAGCAGGGTTTGATATGCTATGGTTTGGCGTTTACCTAATGATTGTAGTTGAGATGGCGCAAATCACACCGCCGGTCGGCTTTAATCTATTTGTTCTACAGGGAATGACCGGGCGCGATATTGGATATATAGCAAAAGCCTCTATGCCAATGTTTTTTGTCATGTGTGCTTTTATTGGCATTTTGGTCTTGATACCTGAACTCGCGACTTGGCTGCCCAGCGTATTATAACAAGCCAACCAAACCATAAATCAATCCACCTCAAGAACTGGAGGCAAATACTCTCTCGTGAAGACTTCAAGACGATGACGATAATTTTGGTCAAAATCATCACATCTGCCAAAATGGTTCAAAAGAGTATCGACCGCCCGCTTTGCGTAATCTTCCGGACTATATTCAATTACGGCGTCGAGAACACCATCACGTAACAAAGCTCGCGTTCTTCTATTCACTCCATGAGCAACAATAACCGTATCTTGCAGAACCTTTTCGTCTTTCAGCTTCTGGATCATAGGAATATTCCAAGATGAAATGTTATAAACCCCTGAAAAGGGTCCATTTTCTGCAATATAATCAGACGCTTTTTTAAAATCTTTGGCATCACCATGATTACATTCCAAAACATCACTGGCAGATAGGCGCGGATACCGTTCCGCAACAACCTGCCGTAAACCAACCTCACGATCTAGATGTGCCGTGTATCTTTGTAACCTAGTAAGAATAAGAACTCTGCCGATAGATTCTGGAATGAAACGACCAATCAAATCACCAGCAAGCTTTCCGGCCTGCTTATTTCCGCTTCCGGCATAGTAGGTCCGGCCTGAATTTGGTAAGTCAGAGATCAACGTAACGACAGGGACTTCACGACAGATAGGGTTAAGTGCATCACTAATAATTGGATGGTCATAGGCCAACAGAATAACCCCATCGAAACCCCGTTGGATGGATTCAATCCTAGAAGCTATATCTTTTGGCTCCTGAGATGAAAAATAGTGGAAACTACAGGTAAATCCTTTGTTATCATGTAAAGACTGGTGATCTAAAATAGCTCGCTGTATTCGTGCATATATATCTCTATCCGGTCTATTCATCAGCACAGAAAAGCGAAGTGTTTGTCGTGGTAGTTGGTCAAGATTACGATTAATACGTAACTTACGCGCTGCATTCAGAACCTTTGTTTCAAGCTCCTCACGAACACCACCTCGTCCATTCAAAACGCGATCCACAGTTGCCGAAGAAACCCCTGCTAAAGCCGCGACCTCAGTTAAAGAAGATCGTTTTTGAGAAGATCTCTTTATCATATACATTCCAATTTTTGTCTAAGGCCATTCAAAATTGATTTAATTCAATCTTTATTCTGATGGTTTTCAATCAATATTTCAATAGCTGTTCAGTATACTCCATGCCATTTTCATTTCACAAAATTGAGCCCACCAAGGAAGCTCACCCAGGGAGTTAACATATGCACACCAGCCATTTGAGAGACGATCTTGATCGTGAGATTATTTTTCACCTTCAAGAAAATGCTCGATTATCAACAAGTTATATTGCAAAGAAACTTAACGTTGCCCGTTCAACTGTATATGAGAGGATCACAAGGCTTGAACGTGAAGGAGTTATCGAAGGCTACACTGCCATTATAAAACAAGACCCAAGAACTCGACCGGTCAGTGCACTCGTCTCGCTAGAGTTAAAACGTAATTATCTTTCACAAATCATTACTGATTTACAGAGAT
This sequence comes from Kiloniella sp., assembly GCF_048259265.1. Lineage (NCBI taxonomy): Bacteria > Pseudomonadati > Pseudomonadota > Alphaproteobacteria > Rhodospirillales > Kiloniellaceae > Kiloniella > Kiloniella sp. The sequence goes on from NZ_JBLXHT010000009.1 coordinate 143,949, forward strand.
ACCCAGAAGTAAAAAGCTGTAGCGCAATAACCGGTAGTTTTGATCTTTTTTGTACGGTCGAAGCGCCTCTTCTTGAAGATATAGATGCTTTGCTCGAAGAAATATCAGACTTACCATATATCACCAGAATAAGTTCGAACGTAATTCTAGCCAATAAATTTGACCGTACCGGCACAACTCCTAATAATACCAAACAACCATACTTACGGGCTGTCGGGGCCTAATTACATATGGACCCGACTTCCATAATTTAAGAGCATCTCACTGTCCATGCATCATTGCCAAAAATCCTCTCCTCTCGCAATCGGTGTCTTGATGCTGGATACAGAATTTGAACGTATTAAAGGCGATATCGGTAATCCCAATACCTTTGACTTTCCAGTAATTTTCAAAACCATTAAGTCTGCAACAGCAGACAAAGTCGTAACCAATGCCAATAAGGCACGAGACTTACTCCCTCTTTTCATACAAGGAGCCCAGGAGCTTGAAAAACAAGGGGTGAAAGCAATCGCGACCAGCTGCGGTTTTCTTACAATCGTTCAATCAGAACTAACAGAAGCCGTATCCGTTCCAGTCGTTACATCCAGCTTACTTCTCATTCCTTTAATCTCAACCGTTTTGGGTTCTAAAAGAAAGATTGGAATAATTACCGCCGACAGCAACTCTCTTTCAGCGCAGCATCTTCTTGCAATAGGTATTGATGATCGATTTCCTGTCCATATCAAAGGACTAGAAAACTCCAGAGTTTTTGTTGATTCAATTTTATCTCCGAATGCGAACTGTCGACTTGACCCACAGAAAATAGAGCAGGACCTGTTAGATCTCGCTGAAAGCTTTTGTCAAAACCACCCCGCAATTGGAGTAATCATTCTTGAATGTACAAATTTACAGCCCTATGCCCACAATTTAAGACGTAAAATAAACAGGCCCGTTTATGGTATTGTTGACCTTATTAACTTCATCCACAAAGGTCTCCCATAAAGGCACAACATAAAATAGGCTATACCTTTTAATACAGAACAAACCCATGGCCACTTCTCTCTTAAGAGCTTTGATCCAAGGCGTGGCCCAGCGCGACCACTAAGGTTAAAGCCAATGTCATGGTCGCAGAGAGAGATCTGAAAGCATGCACCTCAACTTCTTCGACCTCTAGACAGACGTCGGAATGTTGCGCCAAAGGACTAAGAACACCGTCACTTATTGAAACAACAGGAATACCTTTTCCCCTTGTCTCTTTCACAAGCTGGACAACATCAGATGCATAGCTTTTAAAACTAATCGCCAGCAAGGCATCTCCTTTGCGCATAGAACGTGCCTGTTCCAAAAACATCCCACCATTTCCATCGATCAGAACACAGCGTTTATCTAAATGTGCTAAAGCGTAGGCCAAATAACTCGCTATTGGAAAAGATCTGCGCTGCGCTGATAAATATACGACATCAGCCTTTGCTAAAATATCAACCGTCTGCTCCAGCCTTTCAGGGATAATCACATCACGAAGGTTACTTAATGCAGCAATACCGCCATCAATAAAATCATCCAATACGATGCTGGAAGCATTGGATTGATGAACACTATCCCTACCCAAAGAACGAATACGCTCTTTATAGTTTGAGCCATTCTCGACCAAGTGAGATCGAAAAACCTTTTGCATTTCACTAAAGCCAGTGTACCCGAAAGCTTTAGCAAACCGGATAAGGCTAGAAGGCTGTACAGCAGCACGCTCAGCAATAGCTGAAACCGTTTCCAGCGCCATATCATTGGGATTATCCAATGCATACTCCGCGATCTGTTTTAGCCGCTTACTCAGCTCATCATGGCGAGAAGCCAACTCATCTCTCAAAGCTTCATAGGTGCGGGGCGCAGTCATCAAAGAACCTTTCATTTTTATTCTTCATAACAGACCCACACAAAAATGGAATATAAATTCTAGATAAGGAATAAATGATACTCTTTCTCGCAACACCCACGCTTCGAAACAACACGCATTACGCGAAGGAGCTTTTAAACAAAGGACTTAATCATCACATAGTCACAACCGATCAAAGAACGATCCTCGTCTCTGACAATTACTTAATTTAGAAAATATATTCCAATAATAATTTTATTGAAATTTTTCTTTCATTTCTTTTTATCCCCACCTATCATCACAGCAAGGACAAAGATTCTTAATCGGGTCTTTGAACCAAATTGTGCGTTAACTTGCACAAGACAAAGTAAGAGGAATAACCTCAAAAAAAGACCAAAAAGGGAGGTCACGGGATGACTAAAAAGAATATAGCATTTGGGTTCGCCGTTGCAGCACTGTGCGCAGTATCTGCTGTTTCAGCGCAAGCAAAAGAGAAATTGAATGTTCTCTGCGCGGCGGATGAAGAATGGTGTAACCTTATGAAATCAACGTTCGAAAAAGAGTCCGGCGTTGATGTATCTATGGTACGCAAAAGCTCGGGCGAGATCTTCGCGCACATTAAAGCCGAAGCACGAAACCCCAAGGTTGACGTATGGTGGGGCGGTACAGGCGACCCACATCTACAAGCAGCTGCAGAAGACCTAACCACACCCTATAAATCAGAACAAATTGATAACCTTCTTGAGTGGGCGCAAAACCAAGCTAAACAAGGAGATTACAAAACAGTTGGAATTTATGCTGGGGCCCTTGGCATTGGTTACAACGAAGAACTCTTAAAGGAAAAAGGGCTTCCGGCACCAAAATGTTGGGCTGATCTAACAAACTCCGCCTACAAGGGTGAGATACAGATGGCAAATCCAAACTCATCAGGGACAGCTTACACAACACTTGCAACCGTTGTGCAGCTTTTTGGCGAAGAAAAAGGCTTTGAATTTCTGGCAGGACTTCACGCAAACATAAACCAATACACAAAATCAGGGTCGGCCCCTATTAAAGCCTCGGCGCGAGGGGAAACCACACTCGCGATTACTTTCATGCATGACATGGTCAAGCAGGTCAAAAAAGGCTTCCCAATCAAGGTCGTCGCCCCATGTGAAGGTACTGGTTACGAAGTCGGGTCCATGAGCATCATCAAAGGTGCCCGTAATCTGGACAATGCGAAAAAATTCGCAGAATTTGCGCTTCGTGCAGACGTACAGTCCTTGGCTGAGCAAGCAAAAGCCTATCAAGTTCCGTCAAACTCAGGATCTTCCGTTCCCGAAGGCGCACCAAAGCTCACAGAGATCAAATTGATCAACTATGACTTTGCTACATACGGTTCAAGCGAGACACGAAAACGTCTCCTAAAGCGTTGGGATGACGAAATTAAATCTCTGCCACGCTAATCCATAAGCGTCATTTGAGATAAAGAGGAAAGATTCGTGCGTACATCATTTTTTCCGTGGCTTGTTTTGGGCTGGATTGGCTTTGCCATACTCCCTTGGTATGCCCTTGAAGATGGCTTTTGGGCATTTGAATGGCTTATCGATGGCTATCCATTTGATAGCGATTATGCCCCGGCGCTGCTTCAAATCTTTCAGGGTAAGGAATGGTTACTACCACTTATCTTTCCTCTTCTCTTCCCCCTATGGATTATTCGCAAAATCAAAAGCGATCCCAAATATGCTTCAACCCTGATTATATCCGGCGGATTTGGCCTCGCCTATCTGCTTGGACAAGGCTTTAGCATCGGCATAGGTGGCTGGGAATTCAGTATGTTAGAAAGTATGTTTGGCATACTGGAAACGCGTCAATTTGGGATGGGGTACGGAGCTCTCCTCGCCGCGGGGTCTTTTCTCATACTTTTAACCACAGGGCTGGCCGCAGCCGGAAACCTGCGGGGCGATGTATTTGTCACATCAGCGATTGGAATCGTTGTCGCCCTTGTCGCTACATTTGTTTTTTTACCCGTCGGGAAAATTCTGGTTTCGGCCTTTGTAAATGAAGAAGGCTTCTACGCTCTCAGTACCTTTACAAACAACTTTTTTACCAAGAAAATATGGGGCCTTGAATGCCTGAGCTCCAGCGTCTCTTGCGGTGTTGGGTTAAACTCGTTCTTTCTTGCTATTTTAACAGCGACATCAACGACCCTACTGGGACTTGGCTTTGCATTGGTCGCAACCAGAACCGATTTCCGCTGGAAAAAATCTCTTAGGGTTCTCACTATCCTACCGATCATTACGCCGCCTTTCGTCATTGGCCTTGCGCTCATCCTGCTTTTGGGGCGCTCTGGGACGATCACACAATTTGTTGCGGACCTTCTAAATATCGAAGCTGGACGTTGGCTTTATGGTTTGCCCGGCATCTGGCTGGCGCAAACGCTTTCCTTCACGCCTATCGCCTTTCTTGTCCTGATCGGTGTGGTAGAAGGTGTCAGCCCTTCAATGGAAGAAGCATCCCAAACACTTGGCGCCAGTCGATGGCATACCTTCAAACAGGTCTCTCTTCCCCTAATGCGTCCGGGTATTGCCAATGCCTTTTTGATCGGCTTTATCGAAAGTATGGCTGACTTTGGTAACCCCATGGTGCTTGGCGGTAACTACGATGTTCTATCCACAGAGATCTTCTTTGCGATTGTCGGCGCCCAAAATGACCAAAGCATGGCCGCTGCTCTTGCCATAATACTTCTGATGTTCACACTCAGCGCTTTCTTTACACAGCGCGTATGGCTTGGGAACAAATCTTACACCACAGTCGCGGGTAAAGCTGATTCAGGCATTCATGCAGGAATGAACCCGCTGTTACGCCGGGTATGCCTGTGCGTCACTATTCCTTGGGCACTCTTTACAATCGTCATTTACGGCACAGTTCTCTTTGGTGGTTTTGTTGTGAACTGGGGACGAGATAACAGTTTCACTTTGCGACATTACGCAGATGGTTTTGGCGTTGGCTGGAACGACGGCAGCTTGGTATGGGAAGGTGCCGCTTGGGACTCCTTCTGGACGACAATTTCGATTTCAGCAATCGCGGCACCCCTTACCGCCGCGCTGGGTCTTCTGACCGCCTACCTTTTGGTCCGCCAGAAATTCAGTGGGAAAAACATCTTTGAATTCGGTACGATGTTAAGCTTTGCGATCCCCGGAACGGTTATCGGTGTCAGCTATATTCTCGCTTTCAACGTCCCCCCCTTTGAATTGACCGGAACGGCCGCAATTCTTGTTCTTTGTTTTATGTTCAGAAATATGCCTGTCGGTGTTCGTGGCGGAATTGCAGCCATGAGCCAACTCGATAAAAGTCTGGACGAAGCTTCTCTCACACTTGGGGCAAACAGTTTTACAACATTGCGGAAAGTTATACTCCCGCTATTACGTCCAGCGATTGTTGCCGCCTTGGTATACAGCTTTGTTAGGGCGATCACCTCGGTCAGTGCTGTTATTTTCCTCGTCAGCGCAGATCATAACATGGCAACGTCCTATATCATCGGCCTCGTGGAAAATGGTGAATATGGTATCGCCATTGCCTATTCTTCTGTTTTGATCTTTGTGATGTTAACGGCAATCCTGTTCGTTCAAAAAGTCATTGGCGAACGTAAACTTCGCAGAGCCGACAGGCTGGCACCACAATCTAAAAATTCAAAACCATCAACTAATTCTGCCGCGATGGAGAAACAAGCATGAGTCTGCACCTAAAAGCAGGATCCGTTACCTTCGAAAATGTCACAAAAAAATACGGTGCTGTTACGGCAATTGATAATGTGTCCTTTTCGATTGAACCCGGTCACCTCGTTACCCTTTTAGGGCCGAGTGGTTGCGGAAAAACCACCACCTTGCGCATGATTGCCGGGCTGGAACATGCTTCTTCCGGGCGGATTTTAATCGGCGGAAAAGATGTGACAAGCCTTCCTGCCACAGATCGTGATGTCAGTATGGTTTTTCAATCTTATGCCCTCTTCCCCCACATGACAGTGGGCGAAAACGTGGCTTATGGATTGACTGTTAGTGGGCTTAAAAAAGCCGAAGCAACAGAACGTGCAGAAGAAGGCTTGGCGCTAGTTGGTCTTGCGGGCTATGCATCACGCCTACCAAGTGAGCTTTCTGGTGGACAGCAACAAAGGGTCGCCGTTGCACGCGCTCTTGTTCTAGAACCTGAAGTATTGCTCCTTGATGAACCCCTATCAAATCTGGATGCTAAACTTCGCCGTAAAGTACGCGAAGAAATAAGGGATCTACAACAGAACCTTGGCTTAACCGCCGTGTACGTCACACATGATCAAGAAGAAGCCCTCGCCGTTTCTGATCGTATTATTGTCATGAATAGATCTGTTATTGCCCAAGAAGGCACACCGAGAGAACTATATGAAGCCCCTTCATCAGCCTTTATCGCTGACTTTATTGGCGATGCAAATCTAATCGCGGGTGAAGTAATCAATGCAGACCACGAAAAAGCCAAGGTTCGCATAGATAGTGTCGAATACGACCTCCCAAGCCGTGGCTTAGGGCGTGGGTCGGCGCAAATTGCGATACGCCCCGATTCAATATTACTGGAACCTGCCCCACAATCTTCCGGGCAATCTTCTGAGGGGGCTAATCAGGTTGGTATCAAGGGAAGCGTCACGCATGCCACCTATTTAGGCAACCAAATGCACTATTCCGTCGACAGCTCTTTGGGTGAATTGTTTGTCGTTGATTATCGCATTGATAATGCCATCAAGGCTGGAAGCGATATTTCTATAACCTTTGCAACCAAAGGCATGGCACTAATAGCCCCATAAGCATCGCACAGAAAACACCCCTCCCAAACAGCCGTATTAGGCACAAATCTTTAAGGACTCTATTGTGTTTCTCACCTATCAGAACCTTTCCCACGAAGATAAGAATGAAATTGATCAAAGGTTCGTTCACGGCAAGGAAATGATCAAAGAAGCAGGTAAAATTGCCCTTGATTACTTCAATCGCCGGGATGAACTAATAATCGAGACAAAAACGGACCCACAAGATGTCGTCAGCATTGCAGATCAGAATGTCGAGAAGATTATCCGTGACCTAACACGAAAGAAATTTCCGGGTGACGGCTATCTTGGTGAAGAACACGGACAGGAAAAGGGGAGTAACGATTATCTCTGGGTGATCGATCCCATCGACGGTACTGCGTGCTTCCTGACAGGAATGTATGCTTGGTGTATTTCCGTCGCCCTGATGAAAGGGGACAATATCGTCGCAGGTTTTGTGTACGACCCCAACACCGATGAACTTTTCTCCGCCCTAACCGGGAACGGCGCTCACTTAAATAATCAAAAAATTGAAACTCAAAATATCAATTCCGTTACCCAAGGGGTAATGGGGTTGGGAACATCCCATCGCATCCCACCGTCACAACTATTACCATTTCTCGACAACCTGCTTTCAGCAGGCGGCATGTTTATCCGCAATGGGTCCTGTGCTTTGATGATGTCATATGTCGCATCTGGTCGTTTGATTGGTTACTACGAACCTCACATTAACCCATGGGATTGTCTGGCGGGTATTATTCTTATCGAAGAAGCTGGTGGATGGTCATCACCTTTTCTTGAGAACGACGGCTTGAACAAAGGAAATCCCATTCTCTCATCAGCTCGCGGAGTTGCCGAAGACTTGCAAAAAATGACAGGTCTTGCGTGACTAACCATAGAGCATAATTGATCTCTGAAATTCTTTCGAGTTCACACAAAAAAGCAGAGGGTGCGTTTCGCATCCTCTGCTTTTTTAGATCAAACTCTGTCGCCGACTAGACCAGTGAAACGGGCACGCCAGTCTTCAGAGATTCTGTTGCCGCATCGGCCAAGGCCTGTGCCATGAGGCCATCGTACCCACTTGGCGAAGGCTGTATGCCCTGTTCCACGACATCGATGAAGGCATTGAGTTCATCGCGATACGCAGCCATATAGCGTTCCAAAAAGAAATGCTGAACAGGATCAGCTTTAAAGCCAGCTGATGTTGCGACTTCTACAGTTGTTTCGTGAACATTACCTGCGCGGAGCATACCCTTTGATCCATGAACTTCAACGCGCTGGTCGTACCCATAGGTTGCCCGGCGTGAATTGGATATCTGACAAACCTTACCACTTGCAGTTTTCAGCACAGCCAACGCGGTATCCACATCCCCTGCATCGCCGATAGCCGGATCAACCAACGCCGACCCCGTGGCATATATTGAAACAGGTTCTTCCCCCAACAGGAACCGCGCCATATCAAGATCATGAATCATCATGTCCCGGAACAAACCACCGGATCGTTCAATATAAGAAACTGGCGGCGGAGAAGGATCTCTGGATTGAATGGTTACGATTTCAACATCACCGATTTCACCGTCTGATAACCGACGCTGTAATGACGCAAAATTCGGGTCAAAACGACGATTAAAGCCAATCATCAATGACTGGTTACAGCTTTCAACAACCTTTAAACAAGATCGTATTCTGTCCGCATCCATATCTACAGGCTTTTCACAAAAAACGGCTTTACCAGCACGCGCACCCGCTTCGATGAAATCAGCATGTGTATCCGTTGAAGACGCAACAAAAACAGCCTGAATATCATCTCGGGCCAGCATATCTTCGACAGATGAGATTTCGGCACCCGTTTTTGCCGCCAAAGATTTTGCTGCCTCGGCAAAAGCATCTGAAACCGTCACCAATTCTGCCCGTGCATTTGCCATGATATTATCTGCGTGGAGCTGTCCAATCCGACCAGCGCCAATTAATCCAAACCCAACCAAAAGAGCCTCCAAAGGAATACATATTCTGAATTGACTTAAATATAGAATATGTGTTTCATTGTCACAAGAAGAAGATGTGAAAGAAACAGCTTTTCAAATCCTGGATATGAAAATTGCAACTTTATTCACACACAATAAAAAGATCTTAAGTCCGCTTATTATACAATAATCGGACAGGTCAAAGTACCGGCAAGAAGAAACGACAAAAAATATGACAAAGCAACAAGATCTCGACGTAATTACCATTGGCCGTGCCTCTGTCGACCTTTACGGTCAACAGATTGGTGGACGTCTGGAAGATATGACCAGTTTCGCAAAATCTGTCGGCGGCTGCCCGGCAAACATCGCCATTGGCACATCAAGATTAGGGTTGCAATCCGGCTTTATCACACGGGTCGGTGACGAACAGATGGGGCGTTATATCCGTGAACAAATGGCACGCGAAGCCGTTGCAACAGACGGCATTATCACAGACAAAGAACGCTTGACGGCATTGGTGTTGCTGGGCGTCAGGGATGAAGACACCTTTCCCTTAATTTTCTACCGTGAAAATTGCGCCGATATGGCCTTATGTGAAGAAGATATAGATCCCGATTTTATAAAAAAATCTCAATCGGTTCTCATTAGTGGCACGCACTTGTCAAAAGAAAATGTACTTGCCGCAAGCAAAAAAGTAGTCTCGATCGCAAAATCTGCAGGACGCAAAGTTATTCTCGATATCGATTACCGCCCCAATCTTTGGGGGTTGGCAGGCCACGAAGCAGGCGAAGAACGTTTTATCAAATCAGATCTCGTGACCACCCATCTTCAATCTGTTTTAGCTGATTGTGATCTGATTGTTGGTACCGAAGAAGAAGTTCACATTGCTGGTGGCACCGAAAACACACTCGAAGCTTTAAAAAAGATCCGCTCACTTACCTCCGCCGTTATTGTTCTCAAACGAGGTCCAATGGGCTGTATCGTTTATCCTGACGCAATACCCTCGAATTTGGAAGAAGGTATCACGGGTCCCGGCTTCCCTGTAGAGGTTTACAATGTGCTGGGGGCTGGCGACGCTTTTATGTCTGGATTTTTAAGAGGGTGGCTTACCGGCGAAGATTATGAGACTTGCGCCAAATGGGCCAACGCTTGTGGTGCCTTTGCTGTCTCGCGCTTGCTCTGTTCCCCGGAAATTCCAACTTGGGATGAATTACAATATTTCTTGAAAGCGGGAAGTAAACATCGCGCATTGCGCAAAGATCAAGATATCAACCACATTCACTGGGCAACCACACGACGTCCCACAGATAAAAGCCTTATGGCCTTTGCCATAGATCACAGATCTCAATTAGAAGACATGGCTGATCGCGCGGGGGTATCCCGTGATCGCATTCCTGCGTTTAAACAGCTCGCGGTGAACGCTGCCAATAACGTTGCTCAGGGTCGTCCGAACTATGGTATGCTTCTAGACAGTACCTATGGTGTCAAAGCACTTTTTGACGCCGAAAAAGAACCCTTATGGATTGGCCGTCCCGTCGAATTACCCGGATCACACCCTCTGGACTTTGACAAGATTAAAGACTTGGGATCACACCTGAACGAATGGCCCGTTGACCATGTTGTCAAATGCCTTTGCTTCTACCACCCTGACGACGAAAAAAACATCAGAGAACAACAAGAGAAATCTCTTTTGCGTCTTCATGAAGCAGCCAGAAAAATTGGACGCGAGCTTCTTATTGAAATTATCGCGGGCAAAAACGGTCCTCTTGGCGACGAAACTGTTTCAAAAGTCATGTCCCGACTTTACGAACTGGGTATCAAGCCGGACTGGTGGAAACTGGAACCACAAACCAGTAAAATTGCCTGGCAAAATATCAGCAAGGTGATAGAGGAAAATGACGTTTATTGCCGGGGCATTGTTCTTCTCGGCCTTGAAGCTCCTGAAGAACAGCTAAGAGAAGCCTTTGCCTCGGCAATATCGTCTCCTTGGGTCAAGGGTTTTGCCGTGGGCCGTACAATCTTTGCCGAAGCGGCCAATGCATGGTTACAAGGAGAGATTGATGACGAAGCCGCAATCGCAGACATGGAGAATAAATTCCAACGTCTGACAGATTCCTGGATCGAAGTAGAAAAAGCTACGCGCTTTTCCTAAGTAGGAACACCCTGACAACAAGAACTGAAACCCAAGAAACAAAATATGTCATACTTCATTTTGCTTACAGAATAGAAGTCTGAACAGACCGGATTAAGACAGATGAAAACGATACGATTAACAATGGCTCAAGCTGTTGCCCGATTTTTAAGTGTTCAGAAAATTGAAATTGATAACAAGGTCGAACCTATCTTTGCCGGAGTATGGGCAATCTTTGGGCATGGAAACGTCACAGGAATGGGTGAAGCTCTCTATCAGGTTCAGGATAAACTTCCCACTTACCGGGCGCACAATGAACAAGGTATGGCACACGCAGCGATTGCCTTTGCCAAATCAAAGCAACGCCAACGTATGATGGCCTGTACAACCTCCATTGGCCCCGGCGCAACAAACATGGTCACGGCTGCTGCATTGGCCCACGTCAACCGCCTACCACTTTTACTGTTACCCGGTGATGTTTTTGCCAACAGAAATCCTGACCCTGTACTTCAACAAATCGAAAACTTTGGGGATGGTACAATCTCGGCAAATGATTGTTTCAAGCCCGTATCCAGATACTTTGATCGCATCACACGTCCTGAACAGATTATACCCGCCCTAAACCGAGCCATGAATGTTCTCACAGATCCGGCTGATTGTGGGCCTGTAACATTGTCCCTTTGCCAAGACACCCAAGCCGAAGCCTATGATTACCCAGAAAGTTTCTTCGAAGAAAAGATCTGGTACATTCGGCGTCCTACTGCTGATGCCAAAGAACTCGAAATAACGCTTTCATCTTTGAAGGAAGCCACAAAACCTTTGATAATTGCAGGGGGTGGCGTCCACTATTCCAAAGCATGTGATGCTCTTCGATATTTTGCAGAAAAGCATAAGATACCCGTCACAGAAACGCAGGCAGGGAAATCAACCCTTCCCCACGATCACCCAATGAACATGGGGGCAATCGGCGTAACAGGTACCTCCGCCGCAAATAAACTCGCTGAAGAAGCCGACCTCATCCTCGCTGTCGGAACGAGACTTCAGGATTTCACAACCGGATCGTGGGCACTTTTCAAAAATCCAGATCGTCGGTTTATAGGTATCAACGTACAAAGTTTTGATGCCACAAAACATCGGTCTCTGCCGTTGGTTGGTGATGCCCAAAGTACGTTACAACAGCTAAGTACAAAGCTTGAGAATTGGCAGGCACCGGATGAGTGGGCCACCTTAGGACACAACGCATACCAAAGTTGGCTTAATGACGCCAACAAGATTACAGCCTCAACGCCCGATCTTTATCCCACTGATGCCCAAGTCATCGGTGCTGTTCAACGATCATCCCCCAAAGACAGCATTGTTGTCTGTGCAGCTGGGGGATTGCCCGGCGAATTACATAAACTGTGGCAGGCCTCGGTGCCCGGAACTTACCATGTTGAATATGGCTATTCCTGTATGGGGTATGAGATTGCAGGCGGCCTTGGCGTCAAGCTTGCCAATCCAGACCAGGAAGTCATCGTCATGGTTGGCGATGGCTCTTATTTGATGATGAATTCCGAAATTGCCACCTCTGTGCTACTCGGGCAGAGGCTAACAATTGTCGTTCTAGATAACCGTGGCTATGGATGCATCAATCGCTTGCAACGGGGCACAGGAAACCCTTCGTTCAACAATCTATTGGAACATACCAATCATCAATCCTTGCCAGATATTGATTTTAAAGCCCACGCAGAAAGTTTGGGAGCAAGTGCGTCAAAAGTCAGCACAATTGATGAGTTGGAAGCAGCGTTAGAACAAGCCAAAAATAAAGATAAAACTACCGTCATTGTGATCGATACAGATCCTTTAGCTTCGACAGAAGTTGGCGGGCACTGGTGGGATGTCGCCGTTCCGGAAGTATCATCAGACAAAAATGTAAACTCTGCGCGTAAAAACTATGAAACCGCGCTCAAGCAACAACGTATCGGAGATTAAATTCATGACCATTCGCATTGGGGCCAACCCTATTGGTTGGTCAAACGATGACATGACGGAACTCGGTGGTCATATTCCGCTTGAACAATGTCTTAGTGAAGCGCAGGAAGCCGGGTTTGTCGGTATGGAACTTGGCAACAAGTTCCCGCGCAAAAGTGAAACACTAAAGGCTACGCTTGCTGAATACGGCCACAGCCTTGTGTCCGGTTGGTATTCTTCTGAACTACTAACCCGCAGTGTCAAAGATGAACTTTTGAACCTGCGGCCACATCTGGATCTTCTAAAAGGTTGTGGTGCTGACGTTCTGGTTTTTGCCGAAACATCAAACGCCATTCACGGCGACATAAACATCCCCCTTTCCAAACGACCTGTCTTACATGACAAAGATTGGGTCGAATTTGGTAACCGGGTGACAGAGGTCGGCGACGCGACTTTGGCCGAAGGTGTCCGCCTTGTGTATCACCATCACATGGGTACTATCGTGCAATCCGAAGAAGACATTCACAATTTTATGCGTGTCACAGGGCCTTCAGTCCATTTGCTTTTGGATACAGGACACGCAACATGGGGCGGGGCTGATCCCGCTACACTGGCAGCGCGTTACAAGGATCGGATCAGTCATGTACACACAAAAGACATCCGCTCGGATATAATGAAAAAAGCAGCCGACAAGAATATGAGCTTCCTTGAAGCTGTAATTGCCGGTGTCTATACTGTCCCAGGCGATGGTATGATTGATTTCACCACCACACTTAAAGAACTTCAGGGGTATCAAGGCTGGGTCATCGTCGAGGCTGAACAGTATTCAGAAGAAACTTCAGCGCTTAGCTTTGCAAAGCTGGGCTATGCCAATTTGGTCAAGTACCTGCAGGAAGCCAACCTTTTAGATTAACAGTCCAAGCAAATAACCACTTACTCTCACAATCGCACGAGAAACAATCATGAGCCACCTACTTGTAAAGCCATCAGCGCCCGACAACAGCGGAAAAATTATCGAAGTTACCCCTGAAAGTGCCGAGTGGACGTATATTGGCTTTGATGTGCACAAGCTTTTAAAAGGTCAAACCATTTCAGAACAGACAACGGATCGTGAAGTCTGTCTCGTCTTTGTGTCCGGGAAAGGCAAGGTCAGTGTGGATGGTCAGGATTTTGGATCTCTTGGCGAACGCATGTCCCCCTTCGAAGGAGATCCTTGGTCCGTTTATATTCCCGGAGGCTGCAAATGGTCTTTAACCTCAGAAACCGATGTCGAGCTGGCCGTATGCTCTGCCCCTGTAACATCTACATCTGACGAACGGCTGAAACCCCGTGTAATTTCACCGGAAAAAGCAAGTAGAGAAACACGGGGAGAAGGCACAAACATTCGGCATGTTGCCAATATTCTACCCGAAACAGAGCCCGCAGACAGCCTGCTTGTTGTCGAAGTCATAACTCCTGGCGGGCACTGGTCATCCTACCCGCCCCACAAACATGATCAAGATGCATTGCCACGTGAATCCTTATTGGAAGAGACTTATTATCACCGACTAAATCCATCACAGGGTTTTGCCTTCCAGCGCGTTTATACTGATGACAGATCCTTGGATGAAACCTTTGCCGTAGAAGATCGTAATGTCGTCTTGGTACCAGAAGGTTACCACCCTTGCGGTGCTCCCCATGGATACGATCTATACTATCTCAATGTCATGGCTGGCCCTAAAAGAGTCTGGAAATTCCATAACGACCCAGATCATGAATGGATGCTGAAATAAGTTTCTTTGTGCTGGATTTAAGAGCTAAACAATAAACAGCAATCGAGCTTATAGAATTGGGGAAAACACAATTATATAGCTTTTTAGGCAAATACATCCTAAAATGGATTAAAGCTAACAAAAACAACTTATAGCAATTGGTACATATAAAAATATAGCTAACTACGCATTCTGTTCAGGAGTAAGTAGGTATAGTAAATATGAGATTGGTTAACCGCCTCAATATTTTACCAACGGTTGTGATGACTTTTTTTTCATCGACTGTAATTGCCGCTGACCCAGTTATTATAACAACTCATGAACTTCCCCCCTATAGCTATTTTGATGAAGAGAACAACGTTACAGGCATAGCCACAACTGTATTGAAATGTGTTTTACATAAGCTTGAAAAGCCATATAAAATTCATGTTGTTCCTTGGAAAAGAGCTCAAATACTTGTGCAAAATCATGAGGCTGATGGATTTTACGCAGCCTCAAGAAACGCATTTCGCGATAGCTATGCTGTGATGACAAAGGCAATTGCGGAACAAACATGGACTTGGTATCTTCGCAAAGAATCCTCCCTTGATCCACAATCCAACGATTTTAAAAAGAACGCTACCGTTTCCAGTTTTCTAGGGGCGAATATGCATAAATGGCTGATTGCCAACGACTATAACGTTTCGAATACCCCAGCTACAGACACTAAGAGTCTACTTAAAATGTTATTGAGCGACCGTTTCGAAGCTGTTCTGGCAAACGAACTTGTTATGGATCGGCTCTTACATAAAACTGATCAGCTTGAAGATGTTCGAAAAGTGGACTTAAAAAACAAACCTCTTGGTGTATATTTTTCGAACCGTTTCTTATTTCATAACCCGGATTTTATCGAACGATTCAACCAGCAGGTTCCCCCTTGTCGCAAAGATAGTGACAATATCGTCCATTATAATCACTTACTTCTCCTGCCACCCCACACGCAATTAAGTTTAATGCTTCACTAGTAAGCGGTAGAACGAGTACAAACCAAGAGTGGGATTGACGGATTGCCAAAAATTAAGAGCGGTTCCAACACCTGAAAACAACCCCATCCAAAAATAAACCACTGTTTGTATACTCATGACATTGCGTTTATCGCAGGCCGAAAGCATCTCAACTAGACACATGACCAAAGCGATGCCGGTGCGATGCGCATATTTCTCATAATTTTATCTGCTCTCTTTTGAACATTTGTGCTTGGCCGCGCGGCATTTCTTGTTAACGGATTAGGTAAGACAGCAGCAAGACGGGACGCTTGACGCACCGTCATATTTTTAGCGTTCCCCTTAAAGTGCGCCTGAGCAGCCGCCTCTGCGCCGTAAATTCCTGGGCCGAGCTCTGCTATATTCAAATAAATTTCTAAAATACGGCGTTTTGGCAATATAGTTTCGAGCATGATAGTCAGGGGAATTTCGAGTACTTTTCGAACCTTGCTCCTCGAGGGCCAAAGAAAAAGATTTTTGGCCGTCTGCATTGAAATCGTACTTGCCCCCCGTGATGCCGTTCCAGTGTATATTAACTCGTCCCAAACAATTTCCAATTGTTTCCAATCAAATCCAGCATGCTCACAAAACCGCTGATCTTCAGAAACTAAAACGGCCCGTACAAGATTTGGCGAGATGTCTTCTAACGCGACAAAATCATATTGAATGGGGTCATCTCTGATAAACATGAGTGGCGTCGCCAAAGGCGGTACGACCCAATAAAACAGTATTATTGCGAGCGGGAATACTCCCCCGATAAATACGCATATCCAGAATAAACGACGGAGAAACTTCATAAATTTTAACTTCCCCGAACGGGGCTACCCCTTATCACAGATTAATATGCCCAAGAGTTTAACAACCTCACAAACAGGTACAATACACTTGTACAACATGGGCACTTGTACAACATGAGCAAAAATCACACCCGTGAAATATCCCGCCGAGCTAAATGCCTTAAAAACGCCGCTAGTTTTGCGGGGCGTATCGGCTTGTTATAATAGCTAAATCCTTTTCTTTTTGTTGCCGCTTCAATTTCAGGGTCAGTGTTCCCAGTCAAAATAATTCCGCGATTTCTTTCGCCTTTTGTAAGGAGAGAATCAAGAATATCCAAGCCTGTTTTCTCGCTCTCTAATTCGTAATCAGTTACATAAGCCAGCGGCTGTATTTCAGCTGTATTTAACAATTTTTTTAGCTCTGCACTATTTTGAGCAGCCAGTACGTTACATCCCCACTTTTCAAGTAACCCTGTCATTGCAACAATGATCTGTGGATTGTCATCCAGTAAAACAATTGTTTGATTGTTTAAAATATTTTCATTGATCTTCTTTTCAACATTAGCCGAAGTCTGTTCGTAAGAATTAACCCGATCCGCTTCTATAAGTTCAATACTGAAAATCGCCCCTTTTCCTACGTCAGAAAAAACAGTTATCTCGGTCTCTAACAAAGCTGCCATCTGCTGGGCAATTGCCAAACCTAAGCCAAGGCCCTTTTCGGATTTATCTCCATTACGATAAAATTCATGAAAAATTTGCTGCTGTTGATCTTTTGAAATACCACGACCACTATCCTGAACCTTAATCGTTACACCTTTTCTCGAAGATACGGCCTTGAGTATAATTTCTCCTTCTTGGGTATAACGAACAGCATTGGAAAGAAGGTTTCGTAAAATCCGATCCAACAAAAGAGGCTCGCACTTAACAGAAAGATTATTCCCTTCAACACGAAGCACTAATCCTTTCTCCGCAGCCAGTATTGCAAAATCAGTTTCCAGAGTTGCAAATAAGGATTTCAGTTTAAAAGAACGTATTTCTGCAACTCGTTCTCCTCTTTCCAACTGTGAATAATCCAGAATAGATTCAAACAGATCATTCATATGTTCAACCGACCGACCAATATTTTCTAAAACGGAACTTCGTATTTTATTAGAATTTTGATCCAACAAGGTTGCTACAAAAAGACTAATCGCGTGAAGTGGTTGTCGTAGATCGTGACTTGCAGCAGCCAGAAACCGCGACTTTGCTTGATCCGCGCGAACCGCGATATTCTTAGCCTCTTCCAGTTCCTCTTCCCGTTTTTCAATAACATCGACAAAAAACTTAAAAGCTTTGGTCATATCAGTTATTTCATCATTCCCAGAGCTTGTAATAGGCGGACGCTGCCCAGAGGCATGGGAAAGCATTGTTCGGTTAAGGTTGGCCAACCGCTGAATAACCGATTTATTAATATGTAAGAAAACAAGTACCGCTGCGACGGAGCCCAAAAGTGACATAAGCAAGAAAAGAACACTACGATCCTGGGCATCCTGATCTAGCTGCTCACTTCGGGCTAAAATATTATTTTGTAATTTCCGAGTCAGAATTGAAGCCGAGGCCACGAAACGATCTGCCACGATTTTATTTTGGCTAACTGTACCTTCAACTAAATCCCCAAGTTGGAAAGATTCATTCTTCAGCTTTATAATACCGTTCTCTCCAAGAGAAAGCATCTGAAGATCACGGACGAGTTTTTGAGCCGTTAATTTGACATCATCTGGAAAATACGATGTTTCTTGTTCTATCTCTTTCAAAAGGTGCGTTATTTGCTCTTCAAACTTTTGTAATTCAAGAGGAAAATCACTTGCTGCCGCAGTTGGAATCAACAGTAAGGCCGACGCAAAGGCATTACTCCACTTTTGATAATCGGGGTTAGTTCCAGTAACTTGTGATAGCTTGACTCGAAAGGAAAATAGCTCTTTGTTCAGTTTTGGTATCCGATTAAGTAACTTTTTCGTTTCGGCAGAATTCAACGCTTTTTGTCTAACCAAGTTTGCGACAGCATGAAGGTTTTCAACCAAAGTATCTTTTAATTCCCGGAATCGCTGTAGTTCTTTCTCAGAATTTCCTTTTTCAAGCTCGACCAAAATCTCTTCCAACCAAGATTCCTGGTCGGCGACCCGTAACAAAACAGCCTGCCGAGTACCTTTACTATTCGTCGCCAACAATTTTGGTGCAAAAGATGCTAAATTTGCAGAAATCTGATTTAATTTAGCCCCTGCAACAACTTTTGGTAAATCGTTCCCAGTAAAATCAGCCAGTCCATTTCGTAGATCATTAAAAGAATAGAGAGAAACAACGCTGGCCCCCGCGATCAGAAGAACCATACAACTTAAACTCGCCAATACCCTCGTAACAATTCGGCGTCCAAGAAACCCGGATCTTTTGTCAGCGTTTAAATTCATCTAATCAAGCTTAACGCGCAGGCAAAGCATACATAAGCCCGCCCTTGGTCCATAAATTGTTCATCCCCCGCTCCACCTTGAATTGAGACCCCTCTCCTAAATTACGGTCAAAAATTTCTCCATAATTTCCGATATCTCCAATAACGCGGCTTGCCCAATCCGGGTCGAGCCCAAGCGCACCACCAAGGTTATTAACCTTGCCAAACAATCGGGTTTGCTGAGGAGAAAGTCCCTCTTTCATTTTCTGTAAATTTTGAGACGAAATCCCAAACTCCTCACTGGCAACGGTCGTATTAATCACCCACTTTACAATATCAAACCACTGATCATCATCGTTTCTCACCGCAGGTGCCAAAGGCTCTTTTGAAATAACGTCTGATAATATCACGTAGTCATCCGAACTTGGTGCCAACATGGCCGCACCCGCTTGCAAATCAATTCGATCCGACGTCATTAAATCACACCGACCGTTAAAAAAAGCATCCCACCTTCCCTGTTGAGTTTCCAGCACCAGCATTTCCAAATTTGTCTGATTACGATTAAGATAATCGGCAAGATTTAGCTCACTTGTCGTACCTGAATTCACACAAATTGTACCTGATTTGGCCTCATTTAACTGAGTAATGCCAAGCTCTGATCGCGCAATAACACCCTGAACTTCATATAGAGTAATACGTGTGAAATTGATTTCCATTGCCGCATCTCGGCTAAGGGTCCAGGTTGTCGTTCTAGTCAAAAGATCGATTTCGCCCTCTAATAAAGTGGTGATGCGATTTTGACTATCCACAGGAATAAAACGAACCGCTGTAGGGTCTCCCAATGTGGCCGTCGCAACTGCTCGACAGAAATCCACATCAAATCCGTGCCATTTCCCTTGAATATCGCGCTGGGCAAACCCAAAATCATGCTCCCCAACACCACAGGTCAGATAGCCTCTTTCTTTAACGATATCAAGGGTTGATGCTGAAGTTTTGCCGCCCCAAAAGCTAAGTCCCAAAACAAGAGACAAAGCCGCGGAATGGAAAAAATTTGATCTAAACACGGTCTTGCACCCTCAAATAAATTACCCAGTAAAATGACTATATCAAAGCCCCTCGGAATATACAGTGGCGTACGACCTTAATCGTAAGAATACCCCCTATGAACTACGACTTTAGTCTCGATACCCAATACCTCTGTCCAATTGCGGCATCTCTATTTTTTGGGGAATGATTGGTTTAACACGGCCTTCAAAAAAATATGTTCCCCAATTAAGGAACAAAAAAATAATGCGTTGTGTAGAACAGGAAACTTAAAATTCAGAGGCATTCAATGAAAAAATTCGCTGTTAACAAAAGCACTGGTAAAAAAATTTCTGGGTTGATGGTCGCCGGACTTGCCCTTTTTGCAACACAGGCATCAGCAGGCACACTTGATGACGTAAAAGCACGAGGTCACATTAACTGTGGCGTCAGTGAAGGCGTTCCTGGGTTCTCTAACCCGAACTCTGACGGTGTCTGGTCAGGACTAGACGTCGATATGTGCCGCGCAGTATCTGCCGCAATCTTTGGCGAAAGTGACAAGATCAAGTTTGTTCCTCTTGCCTCTAAACAAAAAATCCTCGCAGTCGTCACAGGCCAAGTTGATCTAACATCCCGGACCACAACTTGGACAATGAAACGCGACACCAAAGAAGGTGTCGACTTCACCACTATCGTTTTCTATGACGGTCAAGGCTTCATGACCCGTAAAGATTTGGGTGTAAACAGCGCCAAAGAACTTGATGGTGCAACAGTATGTGTAACATCGGGTACAACAACAGAATTAAACCTTGCCGACTTTGCGCGAGCCAATAGCTTGAACTTCGAACCAGTTGTTTTTGAAGGCAAAAAAGAGGCCGTGAACGCATATCGTTCCGGTCGTTGTGACGCGCTCACAACAGACAATAGCCAACTTGCATCATTCAGAACAACGATGCCAGATCCAAGTGCCCATGTAGTTTTGCCGGAAATCATTTCAAAAGAGCCTCTTTCCCCGTTAGTAAAACATGGTGATAACCAGTGGAAAGATCTTGTGACTTGGACAATCAATGGCCTGATTACCGCTGAAGAACTTGGTGTTACTCAGGAGAATCTTTCCGATCTGTCAGAAGCACAGCGTAATAACCCTACAGTACAGCGTATGCTGGGCGCTTCAGGTGAATACGGTAGCTATCTAGGTCTAGAGAACGACTGGATGGTTAACGCAATTTCTGCCGTTGGGAATTACGGTGAAATTTTTGACCGTAATCTAGGTAAAGACAGTCCCCTAAACCTGCCCCGCGGCACCAATGCATTATGGCAAAATGGTGGTCTCATGTACGTAGCACCATTACGCTAATACACTTTTGCTTTGGCTGGTGTGGTTAGTTAAAAGCAAAAACCGGTAAGAGCAGTTTCACAAAAAACGAACTGCTCTTACCAACACTAACAAGGGTTCACCTACTAAACCACAGCGGTAACTCAAGGAACTTTTTTCACCTAAAGATCCTTGCCCCTCTTTCCGACCAAAGGTTAAATGATGTCGAAATCTACCAGCGCGCGTCTTGGTGGGCTGTTTTCCTATCGCAATTTATTGTCCTGTCTCTATCAGACACTCACAGCAGGAATCGTCATTGCCTGTGCCTATTACCTTTTGCTAGCGACCCAGGAAAACTTAGAAGCACGCCACATTGAATCCGGCTTTTCTTTTCTCTCTCTGGAAGCTGGTTTTCCCATTGGGGATTCTCTGATTTCCTATAGCCCGTCTGATACTTACGGACGTGCCCTTTTGGTCGGAATCATTAACACCTTCTTTGCTGCAATCCTTTGTATTTTCTTGGCGACCATAGTTGGAATTGTAATGGGTGTTGCCCAGGTATCTGGTAATCCACTCATTGCCAGAATGGCCGAGATTTATGTTGAGATCATGCGCAACATTCCCGTTCTTTTGATTCTTTTATTTGTTTACGGGGTTGTTCTGGTCGGCCTGCCATCAGTTAAACAAGCGATTGAATTCATACCTGACGGCTTCCTCAGTCAAAGAGGGATCTTTGTTCCCAAACCAATAGCCGGTGAAAACTTTATTTACCTCATGGTTGCTCTTGGTTTAGGGATTATCGGAACAGTTTTTTTTCTTAAATGGGCGAAGAAGACCTTAGATACAACAGGGAAAAGTTATCCTACAATATGGATTTCCTTGGCTTTAATCATCGTCCCACCTGTGATTACCCAAACAATTTTTAGCGATGTTCTGACTTGGGAAGTGCCAGAGCTAAAAGGCTTTAACTTTAAAGGTGGCTGGGTTTTCCGCCCGGAATTTGCAGCTTTGGTTTTTGGTTTAGTCCTGTATCGCGGAGCATTTATTGCGGAAAATGTCCGAAGCGGCATTGTTTCCGTTCAAAAAGGACAGCGTGAAGCTGCGACAGCCCTTGGATTATCGCCAGACCGGACCATGCGGGATGTTGTCCTTCCTCAGGCGCTTCGTACGGTAATTCCTTCCACCACCAACGACTATGCAAGTCTAGTTAAAGACAGCTCCCTGGCCATAGCCATTGGCTTTCCTGATATGGTGTCGATTGGGGGCACCATGATTGGCCAAAACGGACAAGCGATTGAGGTTATCGCTATTTGGATGGGCGTTTACCTCTGTATCAATCTGATCATTTCCTTATTGATGAATATTGCCAATAACAAATTCCAACTAGTGGAGCGCTAATCATGACTATGGTTTTCCAGCCCTCTCCGGATATGCCGCCGCCTGCGTCACAGACCGGTCTTCTTCACTGGGTAAGAAACAATCTGTTCAATAGTTTTGCCAATGGCCTTTTGACCATTATTGGTTTAGCTATTTTGGCAAATATTATTCCTCCTCTGGTTAACTGGCTCCTGATTGATGCCATTTTCCAAGGTACTGCAGAGACATGCCGACAAGGACAAGGTGCTTGCTGGGCCTTTGTTGATGCACAGATAAAACTATTCTTATTAGGACCATACCCCACAGAATTGGCCTGGCGTCCTATTCTTTCAGCTATTTTTCTTTTCGGGCTGTTTATCATTACCGCTCGGCATATGCTAAAGACTGCTCACTTGGTCGTAGCCTGGCTTATCCTTCCCTTACCGATTTATTGGCTTATCGGTGGCGGATTAGGACTAGAGGTTGTTGACACATCTGAATGGGGTGGGTTAATGCTCACCTTGGTTCTTGCTGTTGTTGGTATTTTGGCTTCTCTTCCAATCGGCGTTCTCTTAGCGCTTGGCCGCAGCATGCAAAACAAAATTATTAAGGGCTTTTGCATCTGTGTGATTGAACTGGTCCGTGGGGTACCACTGGTTACAATCCTTTTCATGGCAACCATTATGCTTCCCCTATTTCTGCCCACAGACGTTGAGGTCGGTATTCTCTATCGGGTTCAATTTGGTATCATTCTCTTTTCGTCTGCCTATATTGCTGAAGTCGTCCGTGGTGGCCTTCAGGGCGTAGACAAGGGACAAGGCGAAGCAGCCGTAGCATTAGGCTTAAACCGTTGGGGAACAACCACTTTCATTATTCTACCACAGGCTTTGAAGATTGTTATTCCCCCTCTTATCGGCCGCTGTATCGCACTTCTCAAAGATACTTCTCTCGTCGTGGTCGTTGGCTTGCTCGACTTTCTCGGTATTGCCAAAGCAGCCTCTCAGGATGCGGAATGGCTTGGTTTTAACGCAGAGGCTTTTGTTTTCTGTGCTTTCATTTACTGGGTACTTTGTTTCAGTCTTAGTCGCTATGGCCGTTCGCTCGAAAAGCGCGGTCAGGTTGGTCATCATTAATTAGGGACGCAATAGGAATTTAGTTATGTCAGGACAAAATGCAGCCCTCGCGGCAAAAAATGAACAAGACACCGTCATTTCTCTTGTAGATATGAATAAATGGTATGGGGACTTTCATGTTCTCAAAAACATTAACCTTGAAGTCCAAAGAGGCGAACGCATCGTTATCTGTGGTCCATCAGGCTCTGGTAAATCTACTATGATTCGATGCATCAACCAGCTTGAAGAACACCAGTCTGGCACCATTATCGTTAATAATCAGGAACTCACCAACAACACCAAAGCGTTGGAGAAAGTACGCAAAGATGTTGGTATGTGCTTTCAGCACTTCAACCTCTTTCCGCATATGACTATTCTTGAGAACTTGATCCTTGCCCCAATATGGGTTCGGAAGATGCCACGCAAAGATGCCATAGACCTCGCAATGACTTATCTAAAGCGCGTAAACATTGCCGAACAGAGCCAAAAATACCCGGGCCAACTCTCTGGTGGCCAACAACAGCGTGTTGCAATTGCCCGTTCACTTTGTATGTCCCCCAAAGTCATGCTGTTTGATGAGCCAACATCTGCGCTTGACCCCGAAATGATCAAGGAAGTTTTGGATGTGATGGAAGAGCTCGCCAATGATGGTATGACCATGCTTTGCGTAACCCACGAAATGGGTTTTGCAAAGTCAGTTGCCGACCGCGTCATTTTTATGGACGGCGGGGAAATAGTTGAAGAAAACGAACCAAACGAATTTTTTAATAACCCTCAGATGGATCGGACCCAACTGTTCCTGAGCCAAATCCTTTCCCACTAAAAGTCAGCCCCCTATGAAAACACAAAATCATGTCCTGGTCCTGTCTTCACGGGCAGACTTACCCTTTGCTATCACAGACCATTGTGCTTCTTTTTTAGATAATAGAAATGTTAAACTAGAGAAAATTAATATTCTGGGCGACAAGGGTCTCGAGTTAATTTTTGCCAGCGATTTTTCCACTCATCTAGCCGAGTTGCGCGAACAACTGAAACCATTAGAAATTGATGCAAACCTCTGCTCGACAATAAACAGAAGAAAGAAACTTCTTATTGCCGATATGGATGCGACTATAATTACCTCTGAATGTATTGATGAATTGGCGAGCATTCATGGAATATCGGACCAAATAAAGGCCATTACCAGCAAAGCAATGCAAGGAGAACTCGATTTTGACAGTTCTTTACGGGCAAGAGTGAGGTTGTTATGCGATCTCCCCACAAAAGCCATAGAAATTGCTTACAGGGACAAAGTATCTCTAACCGCTGGAGCACAGACACTGATTCAGACGATGAACACTTTTAAAGCCACGACAATCCTTGCGTCCGGTGGGTTTACTTGTTTTGCAGAAAGGATAGCGCAAAGAGTTGGCTTCCATCACTGTCATGCAAATAAACTTGATATAGCAGATGAGCGTCTCACAGGGAAAATCATCGAACCTATTCTCGGTAAGGAAAGCAAGAAAACCATTCTACAACAATATATGCGTGATCTTAAGATCAAGGCTGATGACACAATCGCTGTAGGCGACGGGGCCAATGATGAAGATATGATCAAGGCCGCAAGTTTTGGGGTGGCCTTTAATGCGAAACCTAGTCTGCGACAACATACACCTTTACATATTGATCATTCTGACTTGACCGCATTACTCTTTCTACAAGGGTACAGAGAAGAAGAATTTGTTAGAAATACCATTTAAGAAAACACATTCAATTCACAAAAGAAACTTAGCCCCAAGACTTGCTAACTTTGTATATGCCTCGCTATTATCCTTCCCATACACTCAACCACTAAAAGGTTGAGTGTAATGTGCATAGGTCACGAGGTTAACTTGAAGATACTGATTGCAGACGATCATCAAATGGTTCGAGAGGGCGTTAAAGGCGTTCTTTCTGCCTTGGATGAGAACCTTGAAATTCTTGAAGCTGAAAACTTTCAGGGGGTACAGAAAATTTTATCCCAGCATCCCGAACTGGACCTCCTTCTTTTGGATATCACGATGCCTGGGATGAATGGGATATCCAACATCAGCATACTCAAAAAACAAGCCCCTGATATTCCTGTCGCAATTCTTTCCGCCCATAACGATGCAAAGTTAGTAAAAGAGGCTCTGGCTCTTGGCGCTGATGGCTATATATCAAAAACCTCAAAAACTGCCGTTATGCTGAATGCAATACGCCTGATTCTTGATGGCGAAATTTACATCCCATCACTTTATCTAGATCAGAGTTCAAATAACCTTAACAGTGGGACCCCACGACTAGATATTTTAACTCCCCGTCAACGAGAAGTTCTCGATCGTATGCGTAAAGGGGCATCAAATAAAGAGATTGCACGTGAAATTGGCTGCGCAGAAAGTACGGTTAAAGCTCATGTAACGGCTATTCTTAAAGCTTTAAATGTAAACAGCAGGGCCAAAGCATCTGCGCTTCCCCTCGTTTAAAAATAGCTTCCTCGATTATCTCTGTTTCCACTTCAAAAAGACCAAAACCCGGCAACTCAAATGAGTTACCGGGTTTCGATTGGTTACGGAGTATCCAATCACCAAGACTTTCTCCGCACTTACTGATCAGAACTTTCAGATTGAGAATTCTTTTAAACGGCTGCAACCACAATAATTTCAACCGTGTAATCTGGTGTCGCAAGCTTTGATTCACCGCACGCGCGTGTCGGTGGGTTTTCTCTATCCACCCAGACATCCCATACTTCATTCATTTCCTGAAAATCATCCATGGACGCAAGCCAGATTGTTGCCTGTAATATTTTAGTCTTGTCCGATCCCGCTCTTTCGAGAAGGGTTTCTATATTTTTCAAAATTGTCGCGGTCTGGGCAGCAACACTTTCACCGGGAACACCAACCTGCCCCGCCAGCCAAACCGTGTTATTATGGATAACGGCCTGGCTCATTCTGTTGCCGGGATCAATGCGTGTAATAGAAGTCATTTTTTAACACCTTTATGCTTGAAAGAAGTATGTTTACCGGAATCGTCCGGGATCGAGTGCTTTTATTGTTTCCTCGGGTAGTTGGGGACCTCTCCCCAGACAGATATCTGCGACATATTCAGAAAGAGCAGGCGCAGTTTGAATGCCATATCCCCCCTGACCCGCCACCCAGATAAAATCTTCGGCATCAGGAGCAAAACCGACCACAGGCGTCTGATCTTTTACAAAACTGCGCAGACCAGCCCAGCTTTTATCAACCCGCGTGACCGGAGCATTCACAGCCTGTTCATATCTATAAAGCCCCTCCGCAAGGACCATATCATCAACAAAAACATCATGTGGTTCCACAGGATCTTCATCGGCAGGCGACACCATCAACTTTCCTCCTTCAGGCTTTGCGTACCATTGTTCAGACGCACTCGCAAAAAGGGGCCATTTCATGATATCATGCCCATCTGGTGCAGGCAGAAGTGCCGCTGAGCGACGTTTCGGCACCAGACCAACTTTATTCACCTGCGCCATGACAGCAACTTCATCAGCCCACCCACCAGCAGCATTGATCAGAATTTTTGCTTCATAGATGCCAACGGGCGTTTCCACCTGCCAAACACCATTGCTTCGGGAAATTTTCTGCGCAGGCGCATTCGTGACGATCTGTCCTCCGTTATGTTTGACAATCCGGGCATAGCCCTGCAGCAACCTGTCGACATCAATGTCTTGCGCCCGCGGCTCGTAAGCAACCGCCGCAATCATTTCCTTTCGCAGGATAGGGACAAGCTCAACAGCCTGATCCGCACTCAGGCTTTCAATCCCGACTGATCCTTCGAGATAATGATCCAGCGCCTCGGTTTCAGATTCCGTCGCGACAAGCATAACGCCACGCGGAGAAAGAAGACTATGATCTGAAATATCTCCGGGCTCTAACAATACTGTTTCAGAGACCGCATTTAACGCCCTCAATGTGGCATTGCCGTAATTTCGTATGAAGATCGCAGCACTGCGCCCGGTAGAGTGATATCCAAAAGCACTCATCGTTTCCAAGACAGTAACACTTGCTTCCGAACTTATTTGGGCCGCAGATCCAATACCCGCTATTCCCCCGCCGATAACCAGCACATCCGCCGTATGTCTCATCCTGTTTATAATCCTGTCGTTTCAAACCCGAGTAAAAACGATGCAAGGTTATCTGATAATTCTTCGCACAGATACCCACCTTCCTGTACCAGCAGGATAGGAAGACCAAGAGTATTGATCGCCTTGGCTATTCTGGTAAACCCCGGTGTTGTAATGGAAAAACCCTTTAAGGGATCTTTTTCATAAGGATCAAGCCCCAGCGCCACGACCAGTACATCAGCCCCAAATGAATTTATCCGCTCGAGAGCCTTCTCCAAGGCAACAAGATAGGCATCATCCCCCGTCCCTCGCGGTAAAGGCAGATTGAGATTATAACCTTGCCCTTCTCCCTCGCCCCGTTCCTGAGCACTGCCCCAAAAGAATGGATAAAAACGATCAGGGTCTGCGTGTATCGACAGGGTCAGAACATCTTTGCGTTCGTAGAAAATACCTTGGGTCCCATTCCCGTGGTGAACATCTACGTCCAAAATAGCGGGCTTGCGCCCTGATTTCAGGAGCTGTTCTGCTGCGATAGCTGAATTATTGAAAAAGCAAAAACCCCCGGCCATGTCCGCAAAAGCATGGTGTCCCGGAGGGCGACAAAGGGCATAGGCCGCTTTTTCACCTTCCAAAATCAATTCCGCCCCTGTCAGGGCTGTTTGTGCAGACCAGTAAGCAGCTTCCCATGTCCCTGAAGAAATGGGGCAAGCTGTATCAGCCTGATGATATCCGGCCTGTCCAACCGCAGACTTCGGATAGTTGGAATTTCTGGTCGCAGGATGAATATTTGGAATAACTTCATCCGACGCCCCCTCTATTCGCTGCCACCGCTCATGAATATTTTGCAAAAAAGTGATATACTCTGCCGAATGTATCGCTGCAATTGGTGCCAGACCATGATCAACCGTTTGCACAGGTTTGCCTCCCGCCGCCTTTGCACCTTTCAGTAAAAGCGTCACCCGCTCGGGCTGTTCAGGGTTTGGAAGCGGCGTACCATTCGCAAAAAAATGTTTAGGATCATGTCTTTTTTGACGTTCATCAAAGACATATTTCATATGTTACCTCTAGTACTATGAATTTCTTTTTTGGGAATATGTTTTGTAGGAACATATCATTTGCCGAAGGTTGGTCCTGCAGCTTGAAGCCTAACATCCTTCTGCCCCTTCAACTGAAGCATGCTGCGCGCGTCATCTGCGGTCGCAACCTCACGGCCAAGATTTTCAACAATCTCTCTGACCTTCACCACCTGTTGCGCGTTTGATACTGCCAACTCTCCCTTTGCAATCGTCAGATTATCTTCCAACCCTACCCGGACATGGCCGCCCATAGCTGCCGACATCGCGGCCATTCGCATCTGATGCCGTCCTGCCGCCAATATTGAGAAGGCATAATTATCACCAAAGAGCTTATCAGCCATTCGTTTCATATGGGTCAGGTTCTCAGGGTCTGCCCCCATCCCCCCCAGGACACCAAAAACAAACTGGATAAAAAGCGGTCCGCGCACTAGTCCCCGGCTGACGAAATGTTCAAGCATATAAAGATGCCCCAGATCATAGCACTCAAACTCAAACCGAGTGCCGCGCTTTTCCCCCATTTCAGCAAGAATAAAAGCAATATCCCGTGGAGTATTTTTAAACACCAGATCATCAGAATTCATCAGGAACGATCTTTCCCAATCATACTTCCAGTCTTTTATACGTTCAGCAGCAGGGTATAGCGCAAAATTCATACTCCCCATATTCAACGAACACATCTCTGGCTCGATTTGCAAAGGGGCAGCCAAACGATCCTCCAAAGACATCAGGGCACTGCCCCCGGTAGATAAGTTCAACACGGCATCGGATTTCCGGTTGATATCAGGCAAAAATCCCATAAAATTTTCATAGGAAGATGATGGTTTCCCCGTTTCTGGGTCTCTGGCGTGTAAATGAATAATCGCCGCCCCGGCTTCTGCTGAGGCAATTGACTGGGCAGCAATTTCTTCGCCTGTGACGGGAAGATAAGGCGACATAGACGGCGTGTGGATAGAACCTGTTATGGCACAGCTGATGATAATCTTGCTCATAAACCGCCCTGCTTTTTGATATAGGGGGTAATTTCGCGTTCAAAAGTGTCGAGAGATTTGACCAGCAATGTCATAATCTCCTCCACTTGAGATTCAGAGGTTATCATAGGGGGACACACCAGAAAGTGATCCCCTTCCAAACCGCCACGAGTTCGACGGGAATAAATAATCAAACCATTGCTGTAAGCAATTTCAACCAGCTTATTAAAAGCAGATATCTCTTTAGGAAGCGGTTGCATTGTTTCCCGATCACTCACCAACTCAAAAGCCAGAAGTAAGCCCATACCCCTAACATCTCCAATAAAGGAATAGCGCTCCATCAACCCACTCAGATGATGCTTCAGAATATCCCCAATTTTTTCAGTATTCGCCAACAGGCCTTGGGCCTCAATTTGCTCAATTACAGCCAGTCCCGCCGAGCAGGCCAGCGGATTACCTGCATAGGTAAACCCATGTAAAAAGCCTCCATCGGCCAATACAGCATCGACAATATCATTGTGCGCAACCATCGCCCCAAGCGGCGCATATCCGGCTGAAAACCCTTTGGAAAAAACAAGTATGTCAGGGGAAACGCCCCAGTGTTCTCCTGCAAAAAAGCGGCCGGTTCGACCGCCCCCGGTCATAACCTCATCATGGATCAGAAGAATATTATATTCTGTGCAGATCTCACGAATGCGTTCCATATAACCCGCTGGCGGCACCAAAGCCCCAGTAGAAGCCCCCCCGATCGGCTCAACAATAAAAGCCAAAACACTCTCGGGGCCTTCCTCTTGAATACAGGTCTCCAACATATCTGCATAATAACGTCCTGTGGCAGGATCATCCGGATCTCGCCCATCAAGATAGGCTGTTGGGGCTGGGATTTTTGGCATTTCCTGCATCATCGGATCAAAGGGCTGGGTCAACGATGTATAGCCTGTCAGCGCCAGTGCTCCCAAAGTACACCCATGATAACTTGGGAACCGTGAGATCACTTTCCAACGTTTGGCTTGATCAATTGACAGCGCGTATTGTCGCGCAAGCTTAATCGCACTCTCCACCGCTTCGGAACCACCGGATACAAAGAAAACCTTATCCAAACCCTCTGGCGACAAACCCGCAACTTTGCTAGCCAATAATTCAGCAGGCTCAGTTTCGAAATGCAGACGATAGCCAAATGTTGATTTATCCATTTGCCTGCGCATTGCGTCCAACACGGTATCATTGGAATGACCAATGTTACAGACCATTGCCCCGGATGACCCATCGAGAAAACGGTTGCCATCAACATCCCACATATAAATTCCCCTGGCCTGGTCCAGAACCGGCCGTCGACCATGTGATTGATAAAAGAGATGGCTTTGTCTTGCTTTTTTCATCAACTATCTTCCCTCAAAACAACACAGTCCTGAGGCCTGAAACGTATTGAAACAGCCTCACCTTCATTAAACGGACGGTCTTCGATCATATTAAGGGCCTGTAGCTGAAGATCACCGACACGTACGAAATACCGCACGGCTTGACCTTGGTAATCAACAGTTTCAACAACCGCCTCAACACTCATACGTTGATCAGGAGCTGCATCAGCTGGCACAAGGCAAAGTTTTTCGGCACGAATGACAAGTTTTGCTGACGTACCCACACCAATATCCGTTGCTTTCTCAAGGGGCACGCTCACAGCACCTAATCGCCCTGCATTGACCAGAACTCTCTTCTCATCTGCGTCTTCACACCTAACCGAAAGAATATTCGAGCTACCGAGGAAATCAGCCACAAAAGTACTACGGGGATTGTCATATACGTCCTTGGGCGCCCCGACCTGTTCGATGCGTCCACCTGACATCACAACCAGCTTATCTGACATTGCCAGAGCTTCCGATTGATCATGCGTTACAAAAATTGTGGTAATTCCAATTTTTTCCTGAATACGTTTAAGCTCAATCCGCATATCTTCGCGAAGATTGGCATCCAGAGCAGAAAGAGGCTCATCAAGCAGTAGGACATCCGGGTTGATTACTATTGATCGCGCCAAAGCAATGCGCTGCTGTTGCCCCCCCGACAATTGATTAGGATAGCGATCCCCCAAATCCTGAAGCTGAACCAGATCAAGTACATCTTTCACTCGACGCTCAACTTCTGCCGCAGGAACCTTGCGGTATTTCAGCCCAAAGGCGATGTTTTCATAAATCGTTTTGTGCGGAAACAAGGCATAGTTCTGAAAAACAATTCCAAGATTTCTTTTGTGTATAGGAATGTTATTGACCAGTTGATCCCCGATACTGATTTCTCCTTCGGATGGATCAAGCAACCCGGCAATCATTCGTAATGTCGTGGTTTTTCCGCAGCCTGAAGGGCCGAGTAAGGTAACAAAGCTACCTTCGGGGATATCCAGAACCAGAGGGTGTACAGCCGTAAAACCGGCAAAGCGTTTGGCGACATTTCTCAAGCTGACGGAACTCACAGCAGATCTCCAGAAACTGAACGTATTTAAAGAGCCTCTCTGCCGTAAAAACTACGGCAGAGAGAAGTACAAGAAAGTAAGAACAGGCAATCAATAACCTTTTTGGATACGACCAAACTGTTTGGACCATGCCTGTTGGTTGCCGTTCCAATAATCAGAGTTGGCAAAGGTCAGCCCCGAAAGGGTTCCTGTCGGGTCAAAAGCCGGCAAGGTCGGGATTTTTTTGCCAAGATCGACTTTCGCCGGATCTAGAGCAGGGGGATAATTTTGTCCCTCTGCAACAGCGACAGAGGCCTCTTTAGACAACATGAAGTTCAAAAGCTTTTCGCTCTCTTCCATGGGGGAGCCTTTGAGCACAAAAAGGCATTCCTGCCACCCAAACCCATTCGGTGGATCCATATACCCGATATCATGCCCCTGTTCTTGTAGGGCGAAGACCCGTCCGGACCACGCTTCAGTGACATAGATTTCTTCTTCCGCAAGCAGAGACATCAGTTCTGCCCCTGACCCCCAGTATTTTAGAAGTAAATCACGATGTGTCCGGATTACCTCCCAGATCGCATCCATGTCAGTCGCGTTATTCGGGTCCTGTCCGGTCTGAAGAGACGCATACCAAATCCGGGTGCGCCAATCACTCCATCCACCAATTTTACCTTTCAGGCGTTCATCAAGCAGAATCTTTGCGCCCTTTTCCTTCATCTCATCATCGGAAATGTGTTTGCGATTATAGGCAATACCTGTTGTTCCATAATCAAAGGGAACACAAGAAAGCGTGCCATCCGTTACCTCTCGAAAAACATCAACCAGCTTCGGAATGACATTTTTAAGGTTCGGAATATTTTTTTCATTCAGGGTACTTGTCAGACCCAGTTCATGATAGCGGGCGTAATCAAAGACCCCTGATAGGTGGGCAATATTATATTCACCTGTCTGGCTGGCTTTTACTCTGGAAATATATTCATCACCGCTCCCAAAGGTGCCGTCCACAACCTTGACGCCTGTTTCTTTGGTAAAGGGATCAAACGCATGTTTACGGAGGGCTTCAGATACCACACCACCCCAACCATCAAAACGGACCTCCTTAACAGCGGATAGCGCATTTTTAGCAAACGGTGTACTGACACCATACGCCAGCCCAGCGGCCCCGATCAGCCCCAGAAAAGAGCGTCGATCCAAATCGCCATTTTTATAACGATCAAGTAAACGGTCATATCTTTTTGAATTGTCCATGATTTCTTCTCTCTGTTTTAAGGGTTATTATTTTTATGACGTTCAAGAATTAAACTTGTTTAGGGATCAGGCTTGTTTCGCGGCAATGCGCCGGGCAATACCAAGCCCGATCAGGGGTAATCCCACCGTCAAAATGATCATGACGGACCCCAGCGCGTTGATTTCCGGAGAAATAGAATTCCGCAGCATTGAGAAAATTTGCGTCGGCACAGTCTCGATCCCTCCCGGTTTCCAGAAAAGCGTTCCGGTAATGTCATCAAAACTGATCGTGAAGGCAAAAAGCATCCCCGCAAAGATGGCAGGTGCAAGCAAAGGAAGCGTTATGGTCAGGAAAGCTTGGATCGGATTAGCGCCAAGACTCATCGCAGCTTCTTCATAATCTCTGCGAATACTGACAAGGCGTGCCTGCACAACAAGAACAACAAAAGGCAGTGTAAAGATCACATGCCCCAGTAGCAGTAAAAAGAAGCTTTTGTGCAAAGAAAGAAAATTAAGGAAAAGCAAAAGAGCAACGGCCAGAACAACCTCGGGAACCAAAACCGGCGCAATCAAAAGTGTTGAAATAAAATCCCGTCCGGGCACTTTATAACGGACCAGCGCCAAGCTCGCGAGAACTCCCAAGAAGGTCGAGATCAAAGCCGTCAAAGCCCCAAGTATCATAGACGTTTTGAACGCCCTGAGAATTGCCTCGTTCTCCCAAAGCTCAATAAACCAACGAAAGGAAAAACCCGTCACTGGAAAACTGCCGAACTGATTGCTGTTAAAGCTCAGCAAAACGACGACAGCAACGGGCAGAAACATGAACAGATAAACAGCAGCCGTCCACGCACGAATAACCGACCATCCCATTAGCTTAACCCCTTCATGAGCTGTGACATCCCAAAGAAACGGTTGTAGATAAGGATCAAGGCCCCCAATACCGCGACAAGAACAAGTGAAAGCGCTGAACCTAAGGGCCAATCCAGCTGTGTGATAATCGCTTCAAACACCAGATTGGCAAACATAGCATCGGTGGGACCGCCCAAGATCAAGGGCGTGATATAGGTGCCCGCACCAAGGACAAAACAGAGCAGCCCACCCGCAGCCAAACCGGGGAGTGATAAAGGCAACGTAACCTCTAGAAAGCTTTGCCATCTGGTGGAACCTAACGAACAGGCTGCATCTTCGAGCGTTTCGTCAATGCCTTCGACGCTGACGTATATGTTAAGGATCATAAAAGGCAGTAAGAAATGGATCAGCCCCAGGATAACCGTCGTCTCATTATAAAGAAGCTGAAGAGGTTCCGAAATAATTCCCGATGCGAGAAGCAGGGAATTCAACGCCCCGGAAACCCCCAAAATATTAATCCAGGACATGGTCCGAATTATGTAGCTAATCCAGAACGGTAACATCAGGCACATCAATAACATAGCCTTGTTCCGTCGGGAACGCGCAATGAAGTAAGCCGCAGGATATCCCAATATCGCACAAAGCACCGTCGTGATCGTTGCGATCTTCAACGTATGAAACAAGATATCCCGATAAAAGGAATCTGTCAGCACTTCAGCCCAATTGGTCAGGTAAAATCCCGGCTGATCCGCCCCACTTGCTGTTCGTAACCAAAATGAATAGACGACAACAAAGATTACCGGCACAACCAACAGAAAAAATATGGTTGTTAAAGCCGGAGAAAGCAGCAACCACGGACGCCGCGCCTCACGTTTTTCGAGTGTCATTGATCTACCCTGTTTTTTGAGTCACATCCTGTGAATCTTCACTTTGGAAAGCGTATGAATATGACTTTTGCCCAATATGATTTTTAGAGGTCTTGTTTTGTGGGCTATTGTCTTTTTCTATTTTTCTCTCCTCAAAGCCTCTCAAATCGCATAGCATTGATCAAATAGATAGTTAGAATTATGAGTATTGATTTAATTTATGCCCGATAAACTCTCCACGGACAGCGCAGAAAAATTAGCCCGTGACATGGACTGGAATTTACTGCGGACCTTTGTCGTTCTTGCGAAATCAAACAGCATTACCGATGCCGCAGAAAAAATGAGGCTGAAACAACCTACCATCTCAAGCGCACTCAAAAGACTTGAAGATCGGCTCGACAAACGTCTAATCGACAGATCACCGGGAAACTTTAAACTGACACAGGCTGGCGAACTTCTGGAAAAGGAGGCTATTGAGATACATGGGGCCATACTTCGCCTCAACACCTTGATGCGTGAGACTGTGGACGAAGTGCGAGGCCATGTTCAGATCGCCATGGCCAGCCATGTTATCTGCCCGCTGTTTGACAACACATTGACAGAGTTTCACAAGACACATCCTTTTGGAACCTTGTCCATTGATATATCAGCCAGCCGCTATGTAATCGACAAGGTCATGGCCCGTCGGGCTTCCATGGCAATCTGCCTGGTCAAAGACAAGAACCCTGCGCTGGAATACAAACGCCTTTTCAGAGAATATTTTGGCCTGTTCTGCGGACCTTCACACCCCCTTTTCGGGTTAGAAAATCTAACCAAAGCTGACCTTGCAGGGCATTCGACAGTAAGCTTTGTCACCGATCATATGAGTGACGCCCTCCGGCAAGTCACGTTAATGCGTGCAGATGCAGATTTGGAAGACCGGGTCGTTGGTACTTCTGCCAATCTAGAGGAAGTCAGAAGACTAATCATGGCCGGACTTGGCATCGGGCCACTACCAATCCACGTGGTCAAACGCGATATTGACGATGGGCATCTGTGGCGCCTTCCTCCCTATGACGCCCCTCCTGCTGTGGATGTCTATGTCGTCTGGAACCCCAAAGCACGCCTGAATCGCGCGGAACAGGCCTTTCTAGATATGCTCTTAGCACAAATTGATAAAACCCCAATGTCCGAGCGAGAATATATTTGAACTGCTTGAAACTTAGAATATGGAGTTTTCTATTCAAGATTATCGGGATTATATTGAGCTTATCATTAACCGTAAAAATAGCTTTGCAACGATCTTTTCGACACTGCCCGTCAACATATACGTTGACCGAACGCGTGAATGGCAATGTTTCACAGTATACATACAAATGCCAAACATCCCCTACCGTTTTCACGATAGAGTTTTTTTTGTTTTTATTGGTTGCGGGAGCTTGCGACCACCGATAATTTTAATGATGCCCATACATACCGACCATACAGAAGCCCTCTATTAATCGTGAGAGGAAACTATTTGATCAGTTAGTCAGCCAGAAAAGTACAGTAAAAACGTATGGGGAATTTATATGTGCCATGTTAATTTCCTATGGATTTTTAAGATATGACACGAATTGAGCTCTAACCGAGAAGATATTATGACAGACACGATTACGAATAAAAAAAACACGATACTTATTGTTGATGATGAACCCCAGATAAGGAAATTACTCAAGATTACCCTAAAAAGTGAAGGGTATAAACCCGAAGAGTGTGAGAGTGGAGCTCAAGCTGTCAGGATGAGTGCATCAATTAAGCCTGACCTGATCATTCTTGATCTTGGCTTGCCCGACATGGACGGTAAAGAGGTCATTGACAGTATCCGAGAGTGGTCTCAAGTCCCGATTATTGTTTGCTCAGTCCGTGACGCGGATAGCGAGGTTGTTGATGCACTTGGGCGCGGAGCAGATGACTATGTCACAAAACCATTTAATCCAGATATCCTGCTTGCACGTATTGAAGCCAACTTGCGGAAATCGGCAACACAAGAGGCAGGGGAGCCCGATTTAGAAAATGGTCGCATCAAAATGGATCTGGTACGTCACGAGGTTTTTGTTGATGGCGAAAGTACATTCTTCACACCAAAAGAATATGAGTTGTTGCGCTACTTCATGATTAATCGCGGCAAGATGATTACCCACAAACAGCTTTTAAAAGATGTTTGGGGCCCTGCACACGGCGAAGATATGCAATATCTCCGCGTTTATGTCAGTCAGCTTCGGGAAAAGATCGAACCCGATGTCAAAGATCCCACTTACGTCATTACAGAGCCCGGTATTGGCTATCGAATGGAAATAATGGACGCGATAGCTTCATACACAAAGGCCTAGACATACCCTTTTTCACAGGCGGTTAAAAAATTAACTTTCTTCGCCAGACAGAATAGTTAGAAACAGTAGAAGAAGCTTCC
This sequence comes from Kiloniella sp., assembly GCF_048259265.1. Taxonomy (NCBI): domain Bacteria; kingdom Pseudomonadati; phylum Pseudomonadota; class Alphaproteobacteria; order Rhodospirillales; family Kiloniellaceae; genus Kiloniella; species Kiloniella sp. The sequence goes on from NZ_JBLXHT010000009.1 coordinate 181,383, forward strand.
ATATATAGGTAACAACCCAATACGGGCTGAGCTTTCAGAGAACAAACATCATTAATCATTGATGTGATTACTCTAGGCCAAGGCTCTATAAAAACATTCCAACATAAAAGCTGCCTAATGACAAAAAGCCCCCTTTCAAAAGAAAGGGGGCTTTTACCATCTAGATTATTTCTCTCTAGAATAACCGACTAGATCAAGATTTCTTCTTAGCCTTATAAAGCGTTACGACATGGTCCGCTTCGATTTCATTTTCGTCAAAGAAATCCTTGTCCATTTCACCAGATACATAAACTGTATCGCCTTTCTTGATACGTTGATATCCTTTATCATCCAATGGATTATAACTCATGTCATCGGTATCAATTGTGATACTGTTTTCGCCAACACCCAAGACAAAGTCACGGCCATCAACCTTCTGAACCGTACCGCGGATATTAACGAGAGCATCGTCCGGGATATCATCTAGGTTAGATGTTCTTGGTGTGAAGTAGTAAGTAGAATAATAATCTTCTTCATCCGCATCATTCGCAAAATAATAGGTATTCCGACTGTGTGCATAAATACTGTCTGCCTCAATTTTGCGCGCTTCATAAAGGTCCTGATCAATATCACCATAAACGGTAACCTTTTCACCAACCTTGATTGCACGAGCTTCATCATACCAGTCCCAATCATCCATCTCGATGGTAATTGATCCTTGTTTGCCATAACGCAGCTCAAATGCTTCGGGATAAGCTTTCGTAACTGTACCTGTAATACTAATCGCGCTCTCGTTCTGATAAGCATCACTATAAGGATCTTTTTTTTCAGCCTGTGCAACAGCCCCAAAAACCACTACGGATGTTGCTGTTATTGCTGTTGTCATCGTCAATTTGCGTAACATAAAATTCTCCTTTTAAACTTTTATTGGCTCTATAGAAGAAAAAATATTAAGCGGCGATGTTGTACGCATCCCCTTGTTTAAATATGTCCTGAATGATTTCAGCCCGTTCAGAGCTATCAGCTTCGACAACAAGCAAAATCGCACCATTTTTTACTTCATTTTCATATCGCTTGGCTTCATACTCTGGAACGCCAAATCCAACCAATGCACCGGTCAAACCACCCGTCGCGGCGCCAACGCCCGCGCCTGCAGCTGCAGCGACTGCCGTACCGTACACCACCAAATTCACACCTGGAATAAGGATTGTACCGGCCGCGGCTAAACCACCCGCGATAGCACCAATAATGCCACCTGCGGACGCACCAACAGCACCGCCTTCAGTTGCTTTAGTTCCCTTTTCTATATTAAAGGACTGACCGACAGAGCTATCTGTTGCAACCAAGCTCATTTGTTTTTCGGAAAAACCTGCTACCTCGAGTTTTAGCAACGCTTCTCTCGCAGCTGAATCTGTCTTGAATGTTGCTGATACTGTATGTGTCATAAGTTTACTCCTATTCAATATGGAACAAGCAATTGCCTGTACGTTTTAGAGAATATGAAGATCAACATCAGTATACGAGAGGAAGCAAAACCCCATAGCATCAACAGAGTATAAATTATCTATTTTCCAACTTTTTGAGCGCACCCTCTAATGCCGACTTTAACCCTTCCTCTAGCGAAGGATGATAAAAAGGTGTTTTTAGAATTTGGCTAAGAGTTAAGTGTTGCACCAACCCCAGACTTAAGAAATGTGCAAGGTGTTCGGCAGCTGGCGCCATAATTTCTGCTCCACGCAAACAGCCACTATTTCGGTCAGCAAACAGGCGGATTCTTCCAAAATTTTCACTCTCTATTCTAGCACGCCCTTGGTCCTCGAAGTTCGCCTCTCCAATAACGATATCATCATGACGCATAGCATATTCAGTGTCCCGCACAATCGCCGTCACAGGTTTGGTGAAAATAATCTGTATCCCACCGTGATGTGGAGCCTGCTTATTCCTCCTATGCAATGCATTATAGGCAGCTCGCTCGCCTTCATTAACAGCTTCGTGCAACACGGCCCGTTCATCAGTCGCATCACCAGCTATGTAAATCGGATAATCCTGGATTTGCATACTATGACGATTGAAAGAGGGCACTCCGTTACCATTAATCTTAAGCCCCAAACGTTTTAAACCAAGCTGACAAAGACTTGGTTTGCGCCCAGCAGCAACAAATATAGCGTCGACAGTTGCCTCTTGTGTTTCAGTATGAAGCAATAGGCCGCCTGGTACTCGTTTTACATCCGGATCACTGTTCAACCAAAGCTTCATATCTTCAGAAAGTGCCTCGATAATAGTGTTGTTAATTTTTGCATCACTCACGACACCCACTTTTTTACTTCGATTGATTGCCGTAACATCAACCCCAAGCATGGCAAGCGCCTGTGCCATTTCCAGACCAATAGCGCCCATACCAACAACCGCCATTCGCTTGGGTAAATCTCGTCGTTCAAAAAGTGTATCCGAAGTGATCAGCTGAGATTCAAACTCTTCATACTTTTTGGGAATAAAGGGATATGACCCTGTGGCAATAACACTATTTTTAGTATGAAAAAGGCGACCATCTGCGCGGATAGTTGTAGGTGTTTCATATCGAGCTCTACCCTGCACCATATAATCCTGCAAAGTTTCCATTTCTTCTTCTATATGGGACACAAAATAATCCCGCTTCTCTCTCACATTTTTTAAGACCTTAGGAAGGTCTGGCTTAATTAATTCCGCCCCCACAATCCCAGCGTCGGGCATTTTTTTATGCGTATCATATAATTTTGCTGCATGTATTAAACTCTTTGACGGCATACACCCTACACGCGCACATGTTGTTCCAACGGGGCCATCGTGTATCAAAAGCACATTATCAGTATATTTTTTTGCTTCCTTTAATGCCGATAAGCCAGCAGTACCTGCGCCAATAATAATTAAATCAAACTCGTGATATGTACGCGCCATTGTTTATCTCCTCTGTTGCATACCTATCACACAAAAAATCCCCTAAATTTACGATGTCGTAATGACCACAACACCATAAATAGAGCATTAATCCCCCGGCCAGTTAATGCTCTGTTTATGTTTTCGCTAACAGCTAAGGGACGAAAATTGAGGACGAAGATGAGACGCTTTAGTACGTAAAAAAACGAAAGGAACTAAACCATGTTAAGATGGGCACTTATCTTTTTTATTCTCGCGTTATTAACTGGCGTACTCGGTTTTGGTGGTATTGCAGGAACATTTGCTATGGCAGCAAAGTGGTTATTCATCGCATTTGTCGTCCTATTTGCAATCACAATCATTGCCAACCTAGTTTCAGGTAAAAAGACAAATCCCCCAATATAAAATTAAAAGAGACTGGCAGAGAGTTAATCCAACCCCTGGTTGTTTTAATTGGTAATTTTTTTGATATGCTTTCCTGCTACAACAAAGGCAGGAAAGCATCATGACACGAACCGCAGACAAAATGTTGGAAATAACTGAGGCTTGTCGCAGTGATTTGAGGTTATTCGAAGATCAAATCGCAACCTTCAGTAAGTACCACAGCCTCACTAAAGAAGAATATCAGCAAAACAACCAGTCGTGTTACGATTTCCAAAATCGTATAAAACGTCGAATACACCTTTTGACGACAATATTGGAAACAAATTCGACAGATATTTTAAATAGTATTATGCAACAGCCCCCAACAGTAGCTTCTTCCTAGAAGCTGCCAGCTATACTTACCTATTAAATCTTAACCAACGGCGTTTTCTATCAACGACAAGGTAATTTTTCCTCTATAATTTCTAGAAGATCTTCCACCACAAATGGTTTAGTCAAATATCCGCTCGCCCCCTTATCAAACGCTTCCTTGATCGTTTCCCTCGCCTTACGAACGGATAACACAAGCACTGGAAGTTTATTGTCAGGTTGGATTTTTTTAATCTCAGGAAGAATTTCCAATCCATCAATATCCGGTAAACCAAGGTCTAAAACCACCAAGTCAGGGTAAACCTTTTTACAAAGTTCCAAGCCTTCAAGAGCGGTGGAAGCTTCGTGAAATTCAGCACCTTCATCCTCGAGTGAGACCCGCAAAAAAGTTCGAATGGAGGGCGTATCATCAATCGCTACTATTTTTGTGCCGTCCAAACTCATGCCAATTCATTCCTTTCTTTTTTTCCTTCCCCAAATGTTTTTTTCTCTGGCGATTTTGCCTTTGCCCTGTGCGCAAATGACTTCATATTGGGGAACCAGAGGGAAAATTCAGCACCGCCAGATTCATGATTACGAACAGTGATGCTTCCCTGCTGTTTTTCCATAACTGCTTTGGATATAGCTAACCCCAGGCCGGTTCCTGCTACTTGAGAATCAGACTGCTTTAAACGTTCATATTTATCGAAGACAGCCTCTAATTTCCCTTCCGGAATACCAGGTCCTTGATCTTTAACCTTGAAGGCAAAGCCATTATTCTCTGCACAAAGTCTAATCATAATCTTTGTGCCTTTGGGGGAGTATTTTACGGCATTATCAACCACGTTTTGTAACACTTGCTCTGTCATCATTCTATCCATCATGACTTCAAAGGAAGCATCAGAATTATTGACAACCAATTCATGATTCAAGAGACGTTGGCGCATTCTTTTTTTTATATTCTGTAATATTTTTTCTGGATTGACCCAATCAACATCAAACGTAATTTCACCACTTTCGATACGTGTCATATCCAGGATATTTGAAATAAAGCTGTCCAAACGTTGAGATTCTTCCAAAGCGGTATCAATCAATTCGTCCGATGTTTCACTATCCAGACGCCCCGCTTTCTTCATTCGGTTATGAACACTCAAACTGCCAATGATTGACGCTAAAGGTGTTTTAAGATCATGAGAAACACTGGACAAAAGCATCGCGCGTAATTTTTCACGCTCTTCGCGCATGCGACTTTCACTCATCATCTTGGTCAGCTCAATCCGCTCAAGAATACTGGCGGCCTGATCAGCAAGCGCAGAAAGAAGCCGCCCAAAAGAAGAATCCAGCCGAATATGTAGTGGTACTTTAATCGCGATAACACCAATTTCGCCATTATGTGTTGTCAGAGGCTCAAAGCGCCAAATAGAATCAAACCGGCTGGCGGTTCCAAGCCCCGTTGTTCGCACCTCATCCCAACACAATTGTAGTGATTTATTATCCTCAGGCGTTAAATCTGCCTGTTCAGGGTATACCAGCTCTAGTGCATCTGGATTCATTGCAGGGGGAAGAAAGAATGCGATATCCATTTCCAATAATCGGGATAGCTCATCATAAAGTATAGCCAAAGCACCGTCCCTATCAGATGCCTCACTCGCAAGGCGATGTACCTTGTACAATGCCTGTGATCTTTTCTCCTTACGGGCTAATGAGGTGGTCCATGCTTTATTGTAGCCCCCCATAACAGATATAATAACCGCAGAAGAAAGGAACACGAATAAACTGACGGCGTCAGCTGTATGGCTTATTCCAAATCCAGAATATGGGGCAACATAGAAATAATTTATCGTTGAAAACCCGGCAATAGCAGACACCAAACCAGATACAAGCCCATACCGAAGAGATGTAATAATAGATGCAACCAAGAAAAAGGCCGTCACGTTATGTACCTGGGCTGTCCATCCAATTCCAGATACCTGCATACGTAAAATTTCTGACGCGATATAAGCGAGCGCTACAGAAACTAACGCAAACCCGATTTCTTTTAGCTTGATATCTTTTAACTGTAATCTGTCAAACCAACTCGGTGTATACTGCCTGCCCACAAGAGGTACAATCTGAACACCTGTAGAGAAAACCCTGACCTCTCGCATAACACGTTCCGCAAGAGAAGCTTTCAATTCATTCAAAAAGCCCTCTTTACCGCTTTGTCCCATTATCAACGTCTGAATGGGCATTCCTTCGTCATGGGCAGATGCTATAAAATTTCTAATCCCACCAATAACATCACCATGCTCCACAGTGTGAACATTGGCCCCCACTTCTTCTGCTACGGTCAAAAGACGAAGTATCCGCTCTCGAGCATCCCTCTCTAGCGTGAAATGTTCAGGCGTTTCAACATACAACACTCCCCAAGGGAGGCCCGTTTCTCTGGATTTATTCGCTGCAGCACGCAGTAACACATTGCTTTTAGGATGTGCATCGATACAGACTAAGATTTGATTTTTGTTTTTCATCTTCGTACTTTTGATTATGATATTTTGTCCATCATTTTAGTCTGTAGGATATAAATTCTCCATAAAGAGATGAAAAAAGGCGGCACAAAGGCCGCCCTTTACTATATTTTCATTTGAAGACGCTAGTTTGCAGCATCCTGAAGCTCATCACCAGCATCCTCAATAGCGTCTCCGATGTCTTCACCAAGAGTACGATTGGGGTCCAACTCTTCAGAAGCGTCTTCAACGCCATCGCCAACTTCTTCAGCAGCATCACCAAGTCGCTCCCCAAGGGTGGGGTCGTTCTGCAAGCTGACACCGACAACAACAGCAACCAAGACTGCGGCACCGATCAATACCATATATATTTTTTTCATAATCACCTCTTATTGTATTGTCGAACGAAGCATCCATGCCGCTTCGTCATGCGCTGCCATCCGGGCCACCATCATATCAACAGTAACTTCATCCCCAGAATCTTCGGCAACCCTAAGAACCTCACGCGCTTCCTTTGAACAGGTCTCATTATCCCGGAGCAAATTCTCAACCATCTGCTTCGCATCATCTGGTAACGCATCATCCTCATCCACAGAAGACAAATCCATATAAGCTTTAAAAGTACCCGGCGTGAAATGTCCGAGAGCGCGAATGCGTTCAGCCAACTCATCACCCGTCTTATGTAAGCCTTCATATTGCTGCTCAAAAAGTGAATGCAAACTATGAAACTGAACGCCCGTTACATTCCAGTGATAATAAAGAGCTTTCATATATAACGTATAAGTAGAAGCAAGGAACCCAGAAAGCTTTTCAGCTACGTCGGCTCTTTGCTTTTCCCTAACACCAATATCGACAGCTTTATCATCCATAATTTTTAATGTAGATACCGTCAAAATACTCTCCTTTATCTAATCTTAACGTACTAGCGAATTGACCAATCACGCGCAAAATCACCCTTGCCAATTAAATTTACTTAACACTCGCAAACGAGTTTGGCTTATGGGTAGCCCATGAATTCGGGATGCAGTTAATCATCCCTGTCTCTCAAACGAACCTATGGAGTTTTACTTCAAGACGCAGTACGTTCGTGCAGGAAGAATCATCAATTATGTATAAATTACGACTTAGCTTGGGCTTCTTCCAGTTCTGATTTTGGCCGGTTATTAAGTACGTCAAGACCACTGCGGATGTGTAGATCTCGTTGCGGGAATGGAATCTCTATGCCGTGCTCTTTAAAAGAATCCCAAATGGTGAACATTACATCGCTCTGTGCGCGCCAACGCCCCGTCGTCACATCTTCCAGCCAGAATGTAAGCAAGAAGTTGACCGAATTATCGCCGTACTCCCGCATAAAACACTTGGGATTATGCTCTCCTTCGGATATCGCATTCTCATACTTATTTGCAGCATCCAAAATCAAACCATAAGCCCGATGCATATCCGTCCCATAAGAAACACCCACTGGTATATCTATTCGACCATTTGTACTGCTATGTGTCAGATTTGCGACCCGTGACGTTATGAAGTCTTCGTTGGGGACCATGACCTCTTTGCCATCAAATGTCTCTACGACGCTTGCACGCGCGCCAAGCTTGCGAACATAACCAAAAATACCGTCGTTCATCTCAATCAGATCATTAATGTTAATCGTCTTTTCGGTTAACAAAATAATTCCGCTGGTAAAATTCGACGCAATTTTTTGTAACCCGAACCCCAGACCAACACCTAATGCACCACTAAAGACAGCCAAGGCCGTCAAATCAATGCCGATAAGATTGAGCGTAACCATGAACAGAACAGCGTAAAGCACAATGTCAAAAAGCTTGATCAGCAGCTCTTTTGTCGCACGCGTCAGGGAATCGCTTCCACGAATATACCCTTCGCCACTATTACTCGCCACCTTTCCAATCCAAATAACAATACTGACAAAAAACACCGCTTTAATAAATGTATAGGCCGTGATCTTCACTTCACCCAATGTAAAGCCATATGCATCAAGATAGGTCGCGACCGGATCGAACCACCCAAACAGCTGTAACAGGGCAGCGGGCAAGAGAATCCATATACCTACCGTACGCACCAGTGTGCTGGTCACAAAAGCTCGTAGAGTCACCCACATCAACCAGACAATAGCAACACGCTGGGCGACATGAATAATATCCACCTCACCAATAAAAGTTTCCGCAAAAGGTTCCCCGACGATAAGAAGAAGAATCGTCAACAGAGGGATAAGTAATCGACCAGATCGACGCATGAACCAACGCCTTGAAAAGGTCTTAACTCGCCCATCAGGCTCCTTGACGGACAAAAATAAATTCCGCGCAAGAGCCGTAATTCCATATGCAACCATCAAAGATACAAGGACATAAATCATCTGATGATAGGTTTCAGGCGCCGTTAGCCAGAATTCAGCTTCTTCATAGACAGATGAGGCTGCATGCTTTGCGACGTCAACGTACTCATTACCAATGTATTCATTTTCGTTCATGTCATCCATCTCACTTAAAATTTAGAGAGATGATAATTGATGCCACATCAATGCTCGGCACGAAGGGGCATAGCAAAGCATAAAGCGATCATCAATTAATGCTGCCTTTATGAATCCATTACTTCCATCCTATTTAACGCTGACACCAATCAAGTCATATTCCCAATCACGTCAAGCGACGGTACTTAAACAATATTAAGGAGAACGATATGAATCGCGAAATTATCAAAGGTAAGTGGAACCAACTTAAAGGTACTGTTCAGAAAGAATGGGGCGAATTAACAAACGACGAGGTCGATCAAGTCAACGGTGATGCAACGAAGCTCGCAGGTCTTATCCAAGAACGTTACGGGAAATCAATAGAAGAGTCCGAACGTGAAGTTGACGAGTGGCAAAAACGTACAGGCGCCTAACATTCACCAGACACGATAAGGAGAATCACCATGGATCTTATCCGTATATTATTTGCCATTCTATTGCCACCACTCGGTGTGTTCTTGCAGGTGGGATTAGGTAAACACTTTTGGTTGAACATACTATTAACCTTGCTAGGTTACATCCCTGGTATCGTACACGCAGTCTATATTATCGCCTCACGACCTGATCATAGAGTGGTATAAATTTTAACACCAAAATGCAGAGACCCTATACAGGTCTCTGCATTTTTTTGAGGCCCCCCATGACACCCAATGAATACCCTATTGATACTATTTTAATTACATTATTATCCGCTGCTCTTCTTATTCTTATCGGGACATTGTTAAGAAAAGCAATTCCTGTTCTCGATCGTATCCACCTACCTGCTTCGGTCATCGGTGGTGTGGTTGGATTGATCATTGGCCCCCAATTATTGGGGGGTAAAATCCTTCAAGACAGTCATCTGGAAAAACAATTTTCTGATATTTATGCCATAGGAAAACTGCTGCCAGGGTATTTAATTATTGTCGTCTTTGCTGCCCTGATGATGGGCTCCAGAATACCTACTATTGGGAAAATTTGGTCATATTCATCTTCCAACCTTGTCACAGGGTACTTGATTACCTGGGGGCAATATATTGTGGGCATACTATTAACTCTACTTGTGCTTATTCCATTTTTTGATGCCAATCCTCTCAGCAGTGTTTTAATAGCTATCGGCTTTCAAGGTGGCTATGGAACTGCAGCAGGATTAGGAAGCACATACAAAGATTTGGGGTTTGATGCTGGTTACGATCTTGCATTGGGTATGGCAACAGCTGGTAAAGTATCCGCAATATTGGTCGGCTTAATTCTTGTTAATTTCGCGGTAAAAAAAGAGCAGATGCAATCCCCTAAAGATAAAAAAATTGAACATCTCCAAGAAGAAATTCCAGAAATAGAAGCCAAAACACTTTTCGCTAAAAAACGAAAAGAAGGCTACCTATCTGCTGATGCTCTACTATTACATTTCTCACTGCTTTGTGTTGCCATCATCATCGGTTGGGGCATCAAAGAAATTTTACTGGTCATTGAAAATTTATTTTTAACCACAGAACAGAATGGCATAATTCAGTACATTCCCCTCTTCCCTATGGCCTTGATAGGCGGCATATTATTACAGCTATTCATTAGCAAAATAGACCAAGAAGACCTTCTGAACGAACAGCACCTCTATTCTATCAGCCACAGCTTTCTAGATTTATTAATCGTCGTCGCTATTGCCACCCTCTCCCTCAAAGCTCTTCAGGAAAACTGGTTGTTGCTCACGCTTTTGATTAGCACAGGTATCGGTTGGAACTTACTGGTCTTTTTCTTTATAGCACCAAGACTTTATAAAAATGCCCCCTGGACCCGAGGCTTGGGTGATTTTGCTCACTCCACAGGTGCAACCACATCCGGCCTATTGCTGATGAAGGTTGTTGACCCCAATGATGAAACTGGGGCGAGGTCGAGTTTTAGCCTCAAACAACCTTTCTATGAGCCAATTGTTGGCGGTGGCTTCATCACGGCCATGGCTCTGCCATTGGTTCATGCAACTGGACTATGGGGCGCACTGGGTCTCGCCCTGCTACTCTTTATTATTACGATTTTTGCGGGTTTAAAATCAGTTGGCGTAAAAAAGGGAAACCCTCTGTTCCATAAAGAATAAGCTTTCATTTTTCAGACTGTATTTATCAATATGTAAAACATCACATTGGATAAAAGGTTGCCGTTATTTCTGGGCTCAAATGCTCTCTCACAATACGTTAAAACAATAATCTTTGCAGGTAACTCATGACAGATAGAACATTACAGTATCGCTATTTAGGTTTTATCTCTCTGGTACTTGGCTTTGCCGTCGTGCACTGGCTTAAACCTGTTTTACTCCCCGTGACAATCGCCCTTTTCATGACTGCCGTCGCATGGCCGATTAATACGTGGTTAAATAAAATATTCCCCAAACGGATTAGCCATATACTCTCTTATGTTGCTTTAATATGTATTCTGAGCATGTTCGCGGGTATTTGCCATATGGCAATTGCAGAATTTACAGCAAGCTTCCCCAAATACGAAATTCAATTTATCACACTACTTCAAGATTTTCGCTCTGTTTTACGGGATTTTGGGTTCCCCCCGCCAGGAGAAGTTAAGCCAGAGCAAATACAAGATCTCATTACGCCTTTGATTACCACTTTCTATACAACACTTGGTCATACAGTTCTTGTCGTTGCCTTGGTCATGCTTGGATTACCCGAGCTTATCTACTGGGAAGACAAACTTGAAAATTGCCTAGGTAAAACCAATGGTAATCGGTGGGGAAAAGCCGCAACCGACGCAGCCAAGTCTTTTCATAAGTATATGACGGTCATGACGGGGATTGGCGCCATCTCGGCCGTACTAACAACTGGCTTCGCGTGGATCACGGGATTGGATTTTGCACTTTTATGGGGCTTATTGGCCTTTATATTTAACTTTATCCCCGTTCTTGGGGCGATGCTTATCCTTATTCCAACAACCTTCATGGCAATAATGCAGTTCGGGGATACATCCCAAGTTTGGGTGATCTTAGTCGGAATGGGAACAATTCAATTTTTCATCGGAAACGTCGTAGATCCAAAATTTCAAGGTAAGTTCCTCTCAATGTCTCCTATTGTTATATTGATAAGTATTGCATTCTGGAGCTTCCTTTGGGGGGTACCTGGTGCCTTTTTAGCCGTACCACTCACCCACATCTTTATGGTTACCTGCTATCAATTTCCAAACACAAAAAAGATTGCCTGCCTGCTTTCTGAAGGGAAAGGTACCTGTGACGTCTAATATTTTATACTCACCTTATGTTTATAAAGCTCTCTTGCTATCGATACTTTATCTACTGCGCATTATCCTTTGATAACAGATCACAAGATGGTCGTTAACCAACAAAGGAGTTCAAAACAATGAAACTACTTAAATCATTGAAGGTGCTATCGGTGTTTACGACCTTGCTATTCAGCATCGGCGCCTTAAGCGCTTGTAATACTATTGAAGGCGCAGGCAAAGACATTGAGGCAGCTGGTGAATCTATCGAAGATGCAGCAGACGACGACTAAACTTGAAAGGCAGGCTAGCTTTTTAGTTTAGATAAAGATCTCCATAAAAACAAAAGGGTGTCAGCTGGCACCCTTTTGTTTTCTGCACCTATTTTTGAAACCTAACAATATTGAGAATAATTGCGTGAAACATAGAAAGAACTCTCATCCCATAGATAACTATGTCGGTAAAAAGCTAAGAATGCGCAGGACAATACTCGGCATCAGTCAGGCGGAATTGGCTGATAAAGTTGGAATAAGCCCTCAGCAAGTACAAAAATACGAAGCAGCTATTAATCGTATATCCGTCTCCAAATTATGGGATTTTGCCAAAGCACTTAACACCAACACTGAATACTTCTTTCGCGGCTATAAGGACTGATAAGTCTACACAAAACTTACCCCCGCAACCAACAAAAATTCAAAAATGCACAGTCATTCTTTTATCGAGAATATCACGATATTACTCATTTCTTCGGCAGTGTTGAATCCACTTTTTAACTCCCCCCACTGTCTTTGAACTTTTCAACTCAAAACCAGTGCCAGATTGCGGTGATATCTGCAGGGGGGCACCTAATTCAAGTGCTGACCATAGTGGATCTGCTATTGAGAACATGAAATTAACACCTGCAGATTCATCGCCAATGAAAAATACTTGCCCTTGATATGTATGATTAAATGTCCCTGTTTTAAAATGAACATTTGCAACCGAACCATCTTTATATCCATCTGAATTCAGCAACAGATTGATTTCAGCCGTAGAAGCATCACGATCACACGAAGCAACTAAAGCAGTATTATCTGTTTCAGGAATGCCAAAAAACAAATCCGATTTTTCCTTATTTGTCTCTTCATCTATGTATTTACTGGTATGCCAAATAGCTTCATCCGGAACAATGGAATGGGGTGCTGGTGCTGGGGACAGAGGGACATTATTTTCCGTCTTTTTCCAACGACAATGCGCATCGAAAATCTCAAAAGCAAATTTACTGCCTTGCAAGCCAATATGCGTTGTTACATCACCATAAGTGAATTTAACATAGGACGATTCTTTCAAAGCCTTAACAACAGGATCACCACTCTTCAAACTAAACAAAGGAACCAAACCGAGCATTCCATTGTTTCTTGTATAGACTTCGCGTTCATATGTTGTACCGGAGGCCTCAATCGTCATAACGGTGTCAGGCGTGGTTGCGGTTGTAGCAAGCCAATTAACGGAGGCCAAAGCAGGATTTCCTGCTCCCTGACAGACAATCATCATACCAATGTCATCACCACAATCGTTACAATCTGTAAGTGTAATGTGCTCTCCAACACCCTGTGTTGCCCATGAGCGATCAGAGTCCAGTTCTGGGACAGATTCAGATGATCCGATATCAGCGGCAACAGTATTTGATATTTCAAAGCAGCGTTCAATTATTTGGCCTTCAGTTCCATCAGAATGATACGAAAAAATGTAACCTTCATTACCTTTCATCCACCATCCCCAAGGAACTGAGGTCCCGCCAAATTTTGCACCACTCCCCGAAATAACAGGGACAAGCGTTAATAAATTTTTCTGATAATAAACTTGTATTTCTTCATTTGTTTCATCAAAGGTAGCCTGAACTGTTTCACCCGTTTCACACTGATAGGCGGTCGTATTTACAGGTCCAACAAGACTTCGTTTTTTTTGCTTTGGACTATTCGTATTTACCGGGGTGAGTTGCCACGTAACATCTGGCTCCCCTGATGTTTCACAGGCAGAAAGGATTAAAAACTCTTCGTCCGGATCTTCTGTCAAACAATCCATACGCCCGACAGCATCACTGCCGAGCATCGATCCACCTTTTCCCGGACCGTTCAATATTCCCACATTCCACCACGCCTGAGATCCATAAGCTTGATGATTACAGGCCCCAAGTATCGGAGTTTGATTATCTGATAGGATTAAACAACGAGGTTTTCCAAGATAACAAATGGATATTTGATATAAATCAGCACCAACAAGTGTCACCAACCAGTCAGTAGATTGAAGCGTTTTTGCGGTCAGAAACCCGACTTGTCCGGTATCGTTATTAACACCAAGAACCCTTTGCTGTTGGTCAGGTAAAGGGGCAATATGATAAAAACCTGTTCCAAATGTATTTTTTTGCTCCTTAAAGCCAAGATCAGGACTATCGCCACCAATTCTAGGATTTTCACAGACCAGTACTGCATTACCCCAACCTGGATTTTCCCAGGATAATGCGGCGTTAGAAAAAATGATCGCAAAGAGAAAAACACTTTCAAACACAAAATTTTGGCACTTGTATTTAATCGTTTTCTTAAACACTTTAGAAGATTTTTTCATTTTTCACCTAAGCAGACTGCTCCACACAGAAACCCTCTTTTGATAAAAGGGCCAATCCTTTATTTATCAAAGATGATGAGGTTCTAGATTCAAAGTTCTTGAAGCGGAACATTTATCTGTATGATTTTTCCATGAGCGCGTCGCATCTGTAGGATCTTTCGATAAACACCAGCCCTTCATGTTGTCAGCCCCACCACCACCGATGAATTTTAGTTGTCTGATCAATCGGCCCTGTTGGTTTACAAAAATCTTAGCCTGATCAATCATGAACCCATCTGTGCCACTTGTGCGAATGACAATTTTCGTCAAAATGCCCGTAACATCGGCATGCCACGAAGGATCTGACCCTACCGCTTTACAAGGGATATCCTTCCCTTGTTTGGAGACGGATGCCTGATGTCCATGTGAGGTATAGAAATCAACTGTGATTGTATCTTTAGTGTCCGTATTAGCTAAATGCTTTAACCCCCCATTTGATAAGAAACAGTCAAGTTGTACCGTATATTTAACAGATCTTTCAGAGTTGCCTTTATCTGCCGATAAATTATTGGTGACTTTGGGGGCGGCGAATGACCCCATTAAAGTCGCGTCTTTGGGAGTTGCAGCAAAAATAATATTTTGGGAATCTATGATATCAGAAAAATCATGTATTGGAGTGCTCTTATTCACCACCATAGGCTGCTTATATCCGATAATCTCGTTGATACCTGAAGTGACGCCAATCCCCTGAGAGTCAAGAGCCGAATTGACAACTCCAGTTGCGAATTGTACAGCACTATTTCCGGGGAGTGCGGCTAAAGCAACGGTTCCTGCAACAGCATTTAAAACGTTCGAGCCCTGTGAACAACCTTCACACCAAACAACAGCAAACATATCGCCTGTTTTCTGCATACAGGATTCAAAATTATTTCGTGAATTTGTAATAATTTGCTTTTTAATAGGCTCTACTTGTTTGCCTTGGCATACGGTTTTGCCTGTGCTGATATCCTCACCACACTTATCAAAACCTAATTTTGTATCACGTCGGATAAGAAGCCGATTATTCCAAGGTTCAGAATTATCAATCATAACATCCGATGCTTTATACCACCAGACGGTCGCAGCATATAATGCCCTATTTGTCACACACTGGTAATTAGCCTGATCGTTTGAAACCTGAGCATTCGCAGACGAAAAAGAAAGCGGAATTACTCCACACAATAATGCACAAAAGCATATGGTGAATAGGTGCTTATGGATGGTATTCATTAAACATGCCTCTACTGAAATTATCGATTATTATCCGATTTATTAGGATTTTATCTTAAAATAATCTCTTCCCTACATGGTTTAGTATATTTTTTCCAAGATCAATTGCCATCTTTTGATTTTATTGACATGGCGAAACTTCATCTTGTTAATCCCGCCATCAGCCAACAAATACAGACCTTTCAATTCATCTACCTTGATTATTGGATATAAGCTTCAACCATACTGATGATAAACTGGCCCTATATACCATCAGCTTTAAGGGCGACCTTTGTCAATAATGTCGTTAACATGGGCTTACTAGGTTGTTTGCTCTTAACCGTCAAACAAGGGGCACCTTTACCACCTTTGCTCTTTTTTTGGATTGATCCGGATTTGAATAGAAACGCTCAGTAGCCAAGCACTTCGTTATCTCTACATTTCGTCAACTCCATACGACGGGTTAGAACCATAATCAATCAACCTCATAACCAAGGTTTTCTTGCCTTATATTTGATGGATTAAACAATTCAATACAAAAGAAATTAGGTTAGCGTACCATTTCCAAACTCCGTCCTTTCCCCTATCTTCCAGACAACAAAAAACGCCTCAGACTTTTCAATCTAAGGCGTTTTTATTGGTTGCGGGGGCACGCAACCACCGAAGTTAGAACAAGGATGAATTCATATAACAGAGCCTCAAGGCGATGACCAAATGATGGAATTATATAAAATCCTGCGTTAAACCTAACACGGCCTAATCAATATCATGTTTCATCACCGGAAGGCTGAATCTTTGATAACTTACTCGTGAGCCATTCAGGGTCCATGTCAGGGACAGATGTAAGCAACAATTCAGTATATTCAGGATGCGGTGGCGAAAAGACCTCATCCCTTGTTCCTTCTTCAATGACAGACCCTTTATTCATAACAACAACACGATCAGAAATGGCCCGGACTGTTGAAATATCGTGAGTGATGAACAGATATGAGATTCCAAACTCTTCTTGCAAACGCATCAAAAGCTTCAAAATTCCTTCCTGAACTATCTGGTCAAGCGCGGATGTCACCTCATCGCAGATAATTAAGTCAGGTTCTGCGGCCAAAGCACGCGCAATATTGACTCGTTGTTTTTGCCCGCCAGACAAAGCACCGGGCAAACGGTCAAGCAACAGAGGATCCAGTTCTATCAAGTTCATCAACTCTTCAATCCTCGCATCTTTTAACGCACCTTTAAGGCCCAAATAGAACTCTAGGGGACGCCCAATGATTTCGCGAATTGTTTGATAAGGGTTGATTGCTGTATCTGCAGATTGGTAAATCATTTGGATACGGCGAAGTTGATCCTTACTACGTTCCTTTAATGCAGGGGGTAAGGTATCGCCATTGAAACTGACTACCCCTTTCGAGGCTGGTAACAACCCAGTAATGACGCGTGCAATTGTAGATTTCCCAGAGCCAGATTCACCAACGACAGATACGGTTGTGCCACGTGGAATTTTGACGGAAACATCATTCAATACTTTAAGGTTAGTGCCATAGGATGCGTCCACCCCCTTGACAGACAGAATGACATCATCACTGTTTTTTGTTTTCTTTACTATGGAACGCACAGACCAAAGTGACCGTGTATAGTCCTCTTTAGGAACTGATAACATAGTGCGAGTTTCTGCCTCTTCGACTTCATCGCCGTGTCGCAACACTTTGATTCGATCCGCCATTTGTGCAACCACTGCCAAGTCGTGTGTGATATAGATAGCAGCAGTATTAAACTCTTTAACGGCTTTACGCATTGTCGCCAGTACTTCAACCTGAGTCGTGACATCAAGAGCCGTGGTGGGTTCATCAAAAATAATCAAATCAGGTCGCGATGTCATAGCCATAGCGGTCATGACACGCTGTAATTGCCCACCAGAAACTTGATGTGGATATCGGTTCCCTATGGTATTGGGATTAGGTAATTGGAAGGCGCGATAAAGATTACGGGCATCGTTCCGCATTTCATTTTGTGGGACATTACCTGCAAAAGAGACGCTTTCAATCGTTTGATCCAGAAGACGATGGGCAGGATTAAACGATGCGGCAGCAGATTGGGCAACATAGGCAATACGAGTACCCCGCAACGCACGACGGTCGCGTTCGGGCATGGTCAACATATCCATGCCCCCAAATTTGACACTGCCCCCCGAAATACGGCATCCAGGGCGAGTATATCCCATTGCAGCAAGCCCTAGTGTAGATTTTCCAGCTCCGGACTCACCAATTAACCCAAGAACCTCCCCGCGTTTAACGGTCAAATTTACTCGTTTAATGATGGGATGCCAACGATCCTCACTATAGCCTTCAATATGTAGATCACGTATCTCAAGAAGAAAATTATCTGTTTCACTTGTCATCGATAAGCCCGCTTGTTTTATGTAAGAACCAGTCAACGATCAGATTGACGGAAACGGTGAGCAATGCAATCGCCCCAGCGGGCAACAATGGAGTAATGTCGTTAAAGGCAATCAATGAAGCATAATCGCGAACCATAGACCCCCAATCAGCAGTTGGCGGCTGGATGCCCAAACCCAAAAATGACAGTGCAGAAATGGTTAAAAAGACAAAGCAAAACCTCAACCCAAACTCGGCGATTAAGGGAGCTTTGATAGCAGGCAAGATTTCTCTTCGAACCAACCAGATCAAACCTTCGCCTCGTAATTTTGCTGCTTCAACGTATTCCATTGCAACAACATTCATTGCAACGGACCGGGTTAAACGGTAGACCCGCGTGGAATCCAATACCGCAATCACCAAGATCATACTAACAAGGCCTGAGCCGAAAATCGTCAGCAAAAGCAGAGCAAAAAGCAAGGCTGGGATCGACATTAGTAAATCCACAAATCTTGAAAATAGCTGCTCGGTAACGCCACCGACTGTGGCGGCGATTAATCCCATCCCTCCCCCCAGCACAAAGGCGAGAATAGTGATCGTGAATGCCACTCCAACTGTATTTCGGGCACCAAAAATTAATCGGCTAAGAATATCACGTCCTAAGTTATCAGTACCGAATAAGAATTCAGCGTTCCAAGGCTCAAAGGAATTTCCAATGATTTCTGTCTCACCATAGGGGGCCAAGAGCGGGGCAAAAACAGCCACAAGTATATAGAAACTGACAACGATTATACCGAACCATGCGGTTGGCGGAGCTGTTTTGAGGTCACGGAATTGCATGGGTGATCTATTTCCTGTGCATCAAGCGTGGATTAGACGCAATAGAAAGAACGTCGGCTGTGAGATTGAGTAAAATATATACCGCGGCAAAAATCAGGCAGCAGCTTTGTACAACGGTGATATCACGTTTAGTAACACTATCTACCATCAACTGACCTAAACCAGGGTAAGCAAAAACAACCTCAACCAAAACAACTCCGGTCATAAGGTAAGCTGCATTAATAGCGATCACATTGATAATTGGCGCAAGAGCGTTGGGCAGAGCATGATACAAAATGATGCGAACTGGAGATGCTCCTTTGAGTTTAGCCATCTCAATATAGGGTTGCGCTAATAAGTTAATAATCGCTGCACGGGTCATTCGCATCATATGCGCGGTCACAACTAAAACCAGTGTGAGCATAGGAAGAAAGGCCCTGAACAAGAAGTCCCAAAAAGTTTCGACTCGCCCCATATTTGCCAATGAAGGGAACCAGCCTGTCTTAACGGAGAGTAAAAGAATAAGAATAAAACCGATGAAATATTCTGGGAATGAAATAGCTGAAAGTGTTGAGATATTAATAACGCGATCAAACAACGTGTTGCGATAAAGAGCAGACAAAATCCCAAGTGTTACCGCTAAGGGAATTGAGACCACAGCAGCGTAAGATGCGAGGGCTAATGTATTAAGAAAACGCTGACCGATGAGATCCGTAATTGGACGCTCCGTCGCCAAAGATGTCCCTAGATTACCCTGTATTGCGTTACCTAACCAATCAAAGTACCGAATATGAGGTGGCGAGTTCA
Organism: Kiloniella sp.; assembly: GCF_048259265.1. Lineage (NCBI taxonomy): Bacteria > Pseudomonadati > Pseudomonadota > Alphaproteobacteria > Rhodospirillales > Kiloniellaceae > Kiloniella > Kiloniella sp. The sequence goes on from NZ_JBLXHT010000009.1 coordinate 201,044, forward strand.
GTCCAAGACTTTCACGTAACGCGGCCAGAGATTCAGGGGTCGCATTTTGCCCCAAAAGTTCCTGTGCAATATCTCCTGGTAACAGTTCTACTGCGAGGAAAATCACAACTGTAATTAAAAACAACGTGAACAGGCCAAGTGCCAGCCGCTGTAGGATCATCGGTATTAGGGGGTGCATGATGTCCGCTCTTTAAGTAATTGCATGGCGCAAATCTTGCACCATGCAATGAGTTTGTATTAGGCCAGCCAAACGCGTTCGATTGCCCGCCCACCCATCAGGCGATCAACGCCATCAGCTGCAGTGCCTTGCACGTCTTTAGAATAGGCGTCAAGCTCAGTTGGGAAAGCAAAAATTGCATTACCACCAAACTGGTTGATCAACTCTTGCATATCCCAGTACATTTGTTTGCGTTTCGTAAAGTCAGTTTCTGTTTTAGCTGCGACTAAAAGCTGCTCAAACTGATCGTGACACCAAAAGGCTTCAGCCCAAGGGCTACCACAAGCAAAAGCCGCCGAGAACATCAGTCCTGGTGTTAATCGTGTTGTCCAGTTCGACATGCAGTAAGGTTTTTGCATCCAAACATTAGACCAGTATCCATCATTAGGCTCTCGGACCACATCAAGGTTAATTCCAGCATCATGACCGGATTCCTTCATGAGGACTGCTGCATCAACGGCACCGGGGAAAGCTGCGTCGGCTGTGCTCAAACTAACATTCAGCGTCTCAAGACCAGCCTTTTTAAGATGAAACTTCGCCTTGTCAGGATCATAAGTGCGTTGCTCAAGTTCTGAGTGATGGAATGGGTCAACTTCTGGAATTGGGTGATCATTACCAACAGAGGCATAACCTTGGAACACACGGTCAACGATTGATTGACGGTCTATCCCGTATTTGAGTGCTAAACGAATATTGTTATCCGTGAAGGATTGATTACGAACATCCATCACTGAAGTTTCATAACGACCGCCAAGCCCCTCAACAATTTGAAACCGGTTCATACTTTTCAGGCGTTCAACAATTTTGGTTTCAACCCGATCGATAATCATGACTTCGCCGCTAATCAACGCATTAGTTCTTGCTGTCGGGTCAGTCAAGAATAAGACTTCGACTTCATCTACCCAGCCACGATCATCTTTCCAGTAATTAGGATTGCGGATACCGTGGAACCGAACGCCCGGCTGGTATTCCTCTACCATATAAGCCCCTGTACCGATCATTTTATTCCAATCAGTAAAGCCTTCAGGCACGATTTGGAGATGATAATCACCCAAAATAATCGGAATATCGGCATCCCCGGTTTCATGAGTAATAATGACTGCGTCACCTTCGGCTGTAATCGAAGTAACCCCTGCCAAAACTCCTTTTGCAACAGAGGTAGAATCTTCGCCTAAGTGGCGATTCAATGAATACACAACATCCGCAGGAGTCAGCGTTTTACCGTTATGGAAAGAGACACCTTTGCGAATTTGAAAAACCCAACGCTTTGCATCATCCGAACCTTCCCAACTTGTCGCGAGTTCTGGAATTGGAACACGATCCGCACCAATCTCTACCAAATTGTTAGCAATGGCATGGCCAACGGATCCAAGATAAATCTCAACATATGTTGCTGGATCGAGCGAGTCAGTGGTACTACCGCCGCTGACTGCCATTGTCAAAAGCCCCCCCCTTTTCGGAGATGCTTGTGCCATTCCAGGAAAAGCTGCACTCCCAAATGCAGCAACGGATGCCCCCCCCAAGAGGGCGAGAGCCGAGCGCCTATTAAGTGGTGTACTCGGTAAAAAACGTTTGGTCATTGTGATCTCCCTAATTGATATCTTCGCTATTTCTTAGCGTTATCTATATGTTGATTAACTTAGTTACTTTGCGCCAAGCGCCCAGGGACACTGGAAACCGGAAGGTTCAGATACCGCAAGGCTTCATAGAACAAAGCCTGGTTGCTGGAAATAACAGGTAAACCGGTTTCTTTTTCAAGAAATTCTATACATTCGACCGCACGCATATCTGTACAACTCAACACAAGAGCATCAGTCCTTTTATGATTTTTCTCTAGAACCATCTCCACGATTTGTACTGGCGTCATCTCCCCCTGCTCTAAACTAGTGAGTGCCGTTTTTGGGTATATTTGATCTGTAATCTCAAAGCCTGCACTTGCAAAAAAATCCGCACCACTTTGTGTCATCGGGCCATCATATGGAGTGATCAAAGATATTCGTTGCGCGTGGATACGTTTCAAACAAGCAACCAATGAGCCTGATGTCGTACGTGTCGTGCAATTGGTTATTTGGGATAAATGCTGCGCAAACTCGCTGTCCCCAGTAAACCCGAGGGAAAGAGTCGCTGATGTACATCCATAAAGAACGATATCAGGCTGTGTTCCCATTAAAAGCTGAGCAGCATCTTCTAGTGATGTAGAGGCCATAAGGGTCATCTCATCCAACCCAGGAACACTTCTTGCGGGATACCCCCCAATACGCGTGGTATGGATAGAAACGTCACTAGGAACGAGTTCCATCATGTCAGGCTCAATATTCGTATTGGTATAAGGCACCAATACGCCAATTTTTGCACGAGCACGACGAGTTGAATGGCTTAGCTGAGTTTGATAATTTAACATTCCTCAAGCTAGCGGCATCTATCTCCTTTTTGCAAACGAGTGTTTCTTTCGTTGCCACGAATAATATTTGCACCAACGACTACCAACAACAATTTTGTTGTTAGATTTTTCCACTACTGCACGCATTATTTTTGCAGGATGTAAAAAAAATACTCGCTTGTGGAGTTGTGATTAGAGCTTACCTTACGTGCAAGAATACACGTTTTGCTACCGGCAAGATATGAGACACGATGCCAAATACTGGATGATCTAATTCCTTCTAGTATTTTCCCTGATGAGGCTGTTTACTTATGAGCAAATCCACTTCCGAAGTCCAATCAGCAACTAGCCTTGTGTTCGCAAGCTACGATGCTTTCACCGATGTTCCTTACTCTGGTAGCCAATCTGCCGTTATTTTAGGAGCCTCAGGAATATCCGAGGCACATAGAGCTAAGATTGCAAAAGAGATCGGGGCCCCAGCAACGTCCTTTGTGGATGACGTTTCAGGCAATCGGGTCAAGGTACAGTTCTTTTCAACCGTTATGGAATTACCAATGTGTGGTCATGGTACAGTTTGCCTTATTACACGCTTGGTCGAAAACAATCTATTAAAAAGTGGCGGAGAAGATTGGAATGAGGTCATTCTCGACCTCCCCAAAGGACCATCCGTCGTGCAATACCGTCGCAATACAGCAGGCCGTTGTGAAGTAATGCTAAATGTCACGCCTGCAGATTATTCGCCTGCAGAAATCAATATGGATGTTCTGGCTAAATTGCTTGGTGTGGACTGCACTGCATTTTCACAAAACTTACCAGTCGAAGTTGCAACTGGAGATTTCATTCATCTATGCTTACCCCTGCGCAATTGCGCTGCAATGAATGCATTACAACCTGATTTTGGTGCATTGGCTGATTTTTGCATCGCCAATAACCTTGAAACAATTGCAACATTTTCAACTGAAACTGTAAACCCTGATCGCAACATACATGTCCGGGACTTTTGTCCTGCCGTAGGAGTTGCTGAATCTGCAGCTGCTGGCACAACAAATGCTGCTTTAGCGGGATATCTTTGGCGTAATAATCTAATCACACCCAATAGTGATGGCCTCGTCACAGTACAAGCTGAACAAGGTATCAAACTTGGTCGTCCTAGCCACGTCACATCTCATATCGCAACAACCAAAGGATTGATCAAACGGATTCAAGTTGGCGGCGTAGCAAGTAAAATCATAGAGGGTTTCTTGAACACAAAAATGGACGCAGCATGACCAATACGCATATGAATTTTATTTGGGACGCACACGCAGGCTTATTTCCATCTCCTAGTATGGATTTAAGTGTTCTGGAATATTGGCGCAAAAATAACGTAAATTATCTTAGCATCAATGTCGGGTTTGATGTCATGTCCCGCAACGAAACTTTAGAAACCTTGGCTGTATACCGTCGTTGGATCATCCATAATTCTGAACATTTCTTTTTAGCAGGAACGATAGCCGATATTGAAGTCGCCCAAGCTACCGATCGATTGGCGGTCAGCTTTGACATTGAAGGCATGAATGCATTGGCCGGCGATATTAACATGGTTGCTGTCTATCATGCATTGGGAGTTCGGCAAATGCTGTTTGCTTATAATTTAGGAAACGATGCCGCAGGAGGATGCCATGACATCGATATTGGCCTGAGCAATTTTGGTCGAAACATCTTAGCCGAGATGAACCGTGTTGGTATCATCGTTGACGCTAGTCATACGGCGTATAAAACAAGTATGGAATTGATCGAATCTTCGCGTACACCTGTTGTGTTTTCACACTCAAACCCAGCTTCTCTCTGGCCACATCAACGTAATATTACAGATGAGCAAATCAAAGCATGCGCAGCACGCGGCGGAGTGATCGGGCTTAATGGACTAGCAATTTTTCTTGGAGATAATGACACAAGCGATGAGGCTATTTTACGTCACCTGTTTCGATTATTGGATCTAGCTGGAGACAACCATGTTGGGCTTGGGTTTGACTATACACCAGATTTAAAGGTTGATCTCAGCGCCATTTTAGCAGCCCGTCCCGATTATTGGCCCGCAGGACAACAATACGATACAAAAAACATTGGACATGTCGGGCCCGAACGCATTCCAACCCTGATAAAGGGAATGCAAAATCAAGGTCTATCAGACACAAAAATCTACAATGTTCTTGGTGGTAATTTTATGCGCATCGCACATGAAACTTGGGCCCCTTAATCCACCTGCACGTGATTATCACCAAAAACGGCACCCAGAGTTTGGTTCAGCTCCTCGCGTAACCAAATAAGTGCTATTTCTGTAAGCTCAGCTTGGCTTGGATTGTTCGGCCATAATGCACAATATCCATAGTTTGATACGGCGACTTGTTCGAAAGGACGAACAAGTCGCCCATTTATTAAATCATCGGCCACAAGTACCGCACGCCCCAAAGCAAGACCTTGCCCTGCGATGGCTGCTTCTATAGCTGCTCCTGTATGGCTAAAACTTGGTCCATGCGTTAATTGAGGTAATGAAACTCCGATAGCTTCGAACCACTTAGGCCATCCAAAATCGGCCATATCGTCGTGTAAAAGCATAACCGCGGCCAGTTGCTCCGGGTTGACTTCCGCCGGGAGGTTTTTCTGAAACTCAGGTGTACAAACTGGAAATATTTGATCTAATAGCAAGCTTTCTGATTGTAATTCTTGTGGAGAATCGGGGCAGTAACGAATTGCAAGATCGACACCTTCCCGAGCAAGATCTACAAGACGATCATTGATATCAATCCGCAAATCAACATTTTGCAACCGTTCCTGCAAACGAGATATGCGCGGGACCAACCATCGACTGCAAAAAGAAATAGGTACACTCATTACGAATTGTGATCGAGTAGCAGCCTTTGTGATTGCAGCCCGTTCTATATGTAGAACCTCGAATGCACTTTCAACAGCCTTAAGTAGGCGGCTGCCTTCTTGCGTCAAGACCAACGTACGTTGACCACGAACAAATAATGGTAAGCCGAGTTCACCTTCTAGTTTTCTCACCTGAAAACTGACAGCAGATTGGGTAAGGTTGAGGTGGTTTGCCGCTTTGGTAAAACTGCAAAATCTGGCCGAAGCTTCGAAAGCAGGCAGAGCAGTCAGGAATGGTAAGTCAATGACACGCTTCAAAAGGATTCTCTCTATTCTGGGATGAGACAAGATTGGTAGATCTCAATTTTATTCAAGAACCAAAACAATAATACTTCTTCATTAAGATATATCTGTTTTATAAAAGACGTTACAAAGAAAATACCAAGACAAAAGCTTGTAAAGCAGTAAAAGACAACTGTACCGCGTGTGCTACAAGTTACTCTGCAGTGCGAAACTCATACTTGGAAAGATGCTTGAGAGTCTTCTCAGGTTTCCAATGTCATATCCTTGATCTGATTGGTTTCACTTCGACCGAATCCCTTGTCTTTGCCCAGAGTTAAGCACATAGCAGGGGCCGATGCAGGTGTAATTGTACCTTCGTCGGGAAAGATAAAACTCTTAATTTCTGCCCCGTCGCACAGCCCCCTTCCTACACGGTCTAAGGGCAGTATTTTGCGTTCCTGCTACAATATATCAGCTAATAACCATTCCTCTCAATAATTCCAAATATTGACCTATGTAACTGTAATTACCCAGCTCTAGCCGCGTAAATCATACCTCTTAAGAAGCCTTCTGGATTTAAAACAGGTCTCTCCGGGTGCTGCTGATTAATTTCTGTCACCATTACTAAAATTGCAGCTGCAAAGGCCCCCATAACCTGTACAGCCTCATTCCAAACATATCGATTTATACCAATCTCTGCACAAGTTATCCTAGCAGGTTCAACCAAGTCTTATGGAGCGGGAGGTCTGCTATAACGAGGTATTTTATCCTTAAAGCTAGCGCTAGCGACCGAGATAAGCATCGAAGTCGTTAAATTCTCCACTCCCGTTAAGGTTTTAGGCCTTACTGGGTTTTTTTTAAGGTTTACGAGTACATGTTCATTAAGTTAAGCGCTTCCTGAGCTTCCTATACGCTTCCGGGCACAAAAAAACCCCCGCAGCTTTCGCTACGGGGGTTTTTATTGGTTGCGGGGGCACGCAACCACCGATAATTCGATTTCAATAACAAGCCTATTTTTAAAAGTTTAAACATTACGTATCTTACAACATCTGCTTTTTCAATATTATAAGCCATTTTGCCATAAGCTATATTAAAATGGTTGAGCCAATATGGCCCTCGGCGGTATCACGCAAAAACAGAAACTTGCCTGAAGCATACTTCGGGCGGGGGCAGGCTATTTTAAAACAAAGGGAGAGGACTAAACAGAAGACAATGAAATCTCGTCGCTTGCAATACCGCAATTACGCCGCATAATACTTGAAACTAGATGAGCCAGATCCTTTCTTAAATTAGCTCCTAGTTTGTTCCAATTTATATGATGACGGACAGCGCTTATCTAGTCGTTCGTTTGGTTAGGAATTATATTGGAAATGAAAAGTTACTCTAACGTACCTGTAGTTTTTAATGTTCAATTCTTAAAATTTTTCGTTTCAATAATGTTGGAATTGTCGTTTTGGCGGTTCGTTTTAGTCTAGTGGAAGCATATGAAAATCTCTACATATCAACATCTCCATAATGATCGGATGCAAGCTCTCACAAGCCAAATTAATAATAGCTTGGAGATAGGTATTTCTCAAATTTCAGCAGACCTCGGAGAGCTGACTGATGCGACAATGTATCAAACTGCAGTTCTCTCATCGGCGCTATCTGATATAAACGATGCTCTTAACGACATTTCGATTACATTAAAAAACAGAAATAAAACAGATGCCTTTGAAAAACTACAGGATGGCATTAATTTCTATCGTGATGGACTTCGTTTTCCAGAAGAAATTCGATGGTTTGAAAAAGCGATTTTGCACCTAAAGTCATCTATCGAACAGTTTGAGCGCAACCCCATAGCATATTACCATTTAGGGTTAATATATTCTATTGTTGAAGAGTATAATGATCTTTCTTTAGCGGTAGAAAATTTCAAAGAAGCCCTTTTTTATGGAAAGGCCGAAGAACAATTTTTAGGAGTTGCAGCTCAAGCGGCTTTTCACCTGTCGTGGATAGGACATCATCACCAAATTGAGTCAGAAAATACTCATAGTTATGCCTTGCAAGCTGCTTCTCTTGACAGGGAGAATCTTGTCATTCTTACTCATGCTATTGAGCAAAGCATAATAAATGATGACCTTGAGACAGGGTTAGAGTTGGCAAAAAAACTTTATGCTTCGGATGAACAATTCTTTGACAAGTTTTTGCAAAGACCACTCATTAAAAATTCTGGAAGCGAGATTCTCGCAATTCGAGCAAATAAAAAGGAAGATGTAGACACAGCTATTACAAAAATCTTGTATAAAGCTAGACTCGATATGTTGGAGAACTCTGACAGAAACAGCTTCTTCGTTTATCTTAACAAACCTTGGTGTGATCATCAAAAACTGACCGATTGGTTGATGGGCGAGTTAGCTGTTATCAAACAAAGTATCCCCTTCAACATTCCGTTCGAAAAAATGGAACAAGAAATAGAAAAAGAGTTGTGGAAGGTTATTAATTCCAAATTGGTCGATAATTATTCTGCTTTATGTCACCGTGTAGCAAGACGTTACTTAGATCTTGGGAAGACTCTCGACAGACTTGATTTGGATTCCACGATAAGCTCAAACTGTTTTTTTTCATATTATGCGAAAGCAGCCCAATTTTTATATAATAAAATTATCGAAAAAAATGCCGCCTCGATTTGCAAAGAAGATCTGGTTGTGTTTGAGAAAAAGCTGACAAAGGACACGTACAGTTTTCAACTTGTTTTAGGAAAAATAACCCTCCCTAGCTTTCCTGATGTAGGCGATTTTGAAGCGGGAGTTTTTGTTGGCTACTGTACCTTTCAACATTTATCCAAAAAGCCTCGTACAGCTAACAGGGGTTACACAGCAAAAGTATATAATCAAAACCTGGGGGGAGTATTAACGCAATTCAGCTTATACAAGAAAAGCGTTACTAAACCTTTTTTGGCAAAGCATATTTATTCTCATTTTTTCCCAAATGACTTTTTAAAAGCCTTAAAGATTGATTTCGGCAGAACAGGGCTTGATGAAATCACTATTGGGTCTGGTGAGAGTGTGATTTGGCCTGCGTCATATGATGATCACTTTTATAGATATAGAGGATCAGCTTCTAAGAGCGCCTACTATCAAACTATTATTTCAGTAGACAGGTATGGTTTTGATAAGAATTTTGAAAGTAAAGTAGCGGCTAAAAATTTAGAAAATTTGAGTTTTTATTTAACTCAATTTTTGGCGAACTCAGGTCCTGATAGAGGCCTTTCAAGAAAAGCGCTAGGAATAACAGATGAGAACAACCATAACGGTCCTTATTTTAAAGTAACGGATGGAATAACTCTTCAAGAATTATCAAGACTTCGGCTAAAAAATACTGGCTATGCACTAAGTTTAGAAGCATTTTCAGGCAGAGGTGTAAGGATAAATAAAATTGAGGTGAACTTTCCAGATGATGTAGTCGCTGTAGATTTTTCTGGAGACAACGATAGCTTTAAAGAGATGAAAGAGGGTAAAGAGAATGCTTTCTTATCTATTGATTCCAAGGGTGTTATTCGATTGCATACATGTATTGAGTTAGAGTTGGAAGATTTTGGTCTTGGTGAACCATACTCCTGCGATTTAAAGAAAAGTGAATATGATTTTTATGGCACAGGCGATGATTTAACACCTCTTCTGATAGGCAAAGACCCTTACAAAGTTAAGAGGAAGGAAACCGTCCTTTCCAAGGTCAAAAGCTTATGGAGTTAGCACCAAAAGATGGCTTCACCATGAAAATGGCCTATGCCACAATCAAGGGACTTGAAGTCATGAGGGTGTTTTAAAAGGGTCAATTCAGGTTATGGATGCACGGTGAAGAAGGGCCTATAGCAGAGGCCAGATTCATTGACGTGCTCCCCTGAAATAGCAGAAGGATCAAGAGTGGATCCGTCCCTATAAAGTGGAGAGTACTTTCTGTTATCTTTAGCTCAACAGGAGGAACTTGTGAACCTGAAAAAGTCAGATGCATTTAAATCGGAAGCCATCCAGCTTGCCCTCACCAGTGGTTTGTCTCGCAAGCAAGTGGCTTCGGACCTTGGTATCGGTATGTCTACTCTTAATAAATGGGTTTCCCAGCACAAACATGATAATTTGATGTCGGGCCCGCATGATGATGTTCAGAAAGAATTAGCCCGCCCTCGCAAAGAGAACCGTATTTTGAAGGAGGAGCGGGAGATTCTACAACGGTCTTCTTTGCCAGCCCAAAGCGGTGAGATATGAATTTATCAATGCAAAGAAGGCCGAACATTCTATTACTTTGATGTGCGAAGCCTTCAACGTTAGTCAAAGTGGTTTTCATGCTTGGCAACGGGCTATTGCCACGAGAAAACCGCAAAAAGGTGTGATTCACCATTCTGATCGCGGATCGCAATATTGCTCGAAGGATTACCAAAAGTTACTCAAAAAACATGGCTTTGAATCTTCCATGTCAGGTAAAGGTAATTGTTACGACAATGCCGCTGTGGAGACATTTTTCAAATCACTGAAAAGCCGAACTCGTTTGGCGGACAACCTTTGAAACAAGAGATCAAGCGGGAAAAGCCTTGTTCAAATACATCAACAAATTCTACAATCCAAAACGCCGACATTCATATTTGGGAAATATCAGCCCTATGAAGTTTGAAATGAAGGCGGCATGACAGAGTAAAGTATCCTCCACTTGAGTGCAGCCGGTCCAAAAGAGCTCTCAGTCGAAGTAATGGAGGTATCAGATATGCTCGCACATCAAGCAAAAAGCTTAGAGACGGTTCTTCAGAGTTAAGTGTTTTCAAATTAAGTGTGTTTTTGACGTACTGACGCGCTCCCCATCTGAAAGTGCGTACGCGACGACAAGTTTTTCGATTACATCGCGCGTGCTGACTTCGCCATTGGCGGCTTCTTTGAGCACGGGAAGCATTAAGGTCTGGTAATCGGGGATC
>NZ_JBLXHT010000010.1:0-198847 GCF_048259265.1 Kiloniella sp.
TCTTTCAAGAGATGCACCACCCTTAATTCACTCTGGTGAAAAGAGGGTGGTGTCAGATTAAGTCGGAACTAATTCACATTATGACTGTTAATAAGCGATAATCGAAGCTTGTTACAATTATTCCAGCTTAACAGGACTAAATTGCAGAGCTGATATGGTTATCCCAGGCAATTTCTGGGTCATGATAGATGGTCTTGTTATCTTGCCAAAGGTTTCCTTGGCCGTCGGAGATTGTGAAACCACGATCATTAGGGGCAACGCCGCCTGCATCTACGTGTGATAATGTTTTTACAAGTTCGCGTGTTTCGCTGTTCCATATGGCCACTTTATTGCCTTTTGGGGCGGTGGTAGCTACGAGGCTGCCGTCAATATTTACGCTGACAGACCCAATATATTGTTTCATCCCAAGGTAGGTTTTCCCGCCAGATACTGGTTTGATTTCTTCACCAATTCGGTGTGTCGCGACAAGACTGACGCTATTGCTCGGATCGCCTTCGTATTGCCCGCCGATCCAAATATGATCTTTGGCAGCACTCATATGCCGTAAAGAGAGCTGATTGTACTCATAGGGTAATTTACTTTGTGCAATCAGCTTTCCATCGCGTCGATCTACATAGCTTATTTGTGGCTCCATAGAGGCAAGATTCAATTTCTGCCGGGGGTAATCCGGATGGGTAATAATGCCACCATTCGAAATCGCAATGGTAATCCCATCAGAAAGCAGGATAGCCTCGTGCGGGCCTATGCCGTAACTTTCATATTGACCGATGCGTGCAAAAGAATTCGTCGTATCGTATATGCCGATAATACCACGTTCATTTTCATAATCATTTTCCGTTGCATAGAGTAATTTTCCGTCAGGAGAAAAAAAACCATGCCCATAAAAGTGATGATCCAGAGGAGGAGAGAAAGCTAAATGGCGCTGGTTATTAAAGAGGTCCAAAACTAATGCAAAGCGCCCCGGACGTCTGGCAAATACAACGGCGAACTTTTTATTGGGTGCGATAGCTGTTGCATGTCCCCGGTCATCAAGATGCTCTTGGAAAATTAAATTACCAGAACGATCAATAACAGCGGCGGCGTATTGACCGTCTACTTTTCTCAGCGTTGAAACATAGGCCGCTTGCAACGAGGAAGCTTCGGCCTGTGCAAACGAAGCAAAAGGAAGTTGCCCTGTCGCCAGAATGCCGCTGGCGGCAATTCTGTTTAAGAATTCTCTCCGGGATAAAGACATTGTTAATCACCATCTAGAGAATTGAAGCCGAGACTTAGACCAAGTTTTTCTGGGATGAGGTCGTTAACAATGTAGTGTGCACCTTCTAACGGAATAAGGGTGAAGGACAAAGTTTCATGGGATTTTGTTTGTTTTACCTGCTTTTCCCAAGCGATGTTCTCTTTTTCAAGTTTCATTAAGAACGTGTTTGTTTGCCCTAGCTCGAAAGAAAGGGATTGCGTGTAACGTGAGGTGAGATTTCCAAGCCCCCCCTGTGTGAAGAGGGTCTCAACAGCTTTGAGATTGCTTTGATACGCGTGGAGGGTTTGGTTGGATCTCCAAAAAGGGGCACGCTTTGGTTTTGATTTCTCAGGGCTTTCCTTGATAGTGTTCAGTATCTTGAGATCCCTTGTGCTTTGAATCATTTCACTGCTGATACGCAAAAGATCCTGCATGACTTCTGTATCTGATCGGTATATTGGGTTCGAGGGGCCTGTATCAAGCATCATCGTCGTATAGCCGGAAGGGGACGCCCAATCGTCAATAATTTCTTGCCCTGTCGTCTGAATTGCTTTGGCGATGTTTACCCCATAATCACAACGGTAAGATCTGGGTTTGGCTGTCGCGAGTGCTTCTGCATTTTTTCCAAAGAGAACATATTCAAGTGCTAGCATTCCCTGAACAGCAACGCTTTTCTTTTGTAGAGTTTCTGTTGCAAGGGCTGTTTCGTCTTGGGTATCAATTAATTTCCGGACTTGGCGTAGTCCGATAGATTTGCGGTCGGGCCAAAAGAACAGCTTTTCTTGTCGGTTATTTTTTATGGCAGGGCCAATGCGATACATCTCGACGCCAGACCATGCGGCAACAAGAGGTCGAAAAGCTTGTTGAGCTTTCGTCAAGTTTTCCTTATTTGGCTGCTCACATAACTTGGTCAAATTGCTTTCCTGCGCCTTGGCGGCACGGGTTAAATTTTTATATCCCGGGAGGATCGCCTTCTCGATAGTCTGTTTGATGATTGGTTTGAAGTTTGTTTCTGGGGGTTGTCCCCATGCGTTTACGGCTGTCCCTATGATTACAATTCCGGCGAGCACAGGACTAACCAGTTTAGAGACACGACGTCTCGTATTCGGCTTGGATTTGAAAGAAAAAGTTATCATTACAGAGATTCCAGAAAAGTAATCAGGGATTTTCGTTCTTCAGGTGTCATTGCGACAACATTGTCTCGGGCTTGTGTCGCTTCACCACCATGCCAGATAATAGCTTCTAACAAGTTACGTGCCCGCCCATCATGTAGAAAGTAAGTGTGCCCATTCACTTTCTCGGTAAGCCCAATCCCCCATAATGGCGGTGTACGCCATTCACGCCCAGATGCATTGCCAACCGGGCGATTATCGGTCAACCCTTCGCCCATATCGTGAAGAAGAAGATCGCTGTAGGGCCATATCAACTGAAAGGCTAATTCTTTTTGTGCTGCATTTCTACGGGTAACAAATTTTGGTTTATGACAAGAAATACATCCATTGGTGTAGAAGAGCTCTTTGCCTTTTAGGACCTTTGGATCGTTGACGTTACGGCGTGCTGGAACAGCTAAATTTTTCGAATAAAAAACAACAAGGTCTAAAACTTTTTTCGGTGCCTCACCCTCGCCAAGATTATTCTGTGATCCGTGAGGTTGGGAAAGGCATGTTGGCTGATTACTTGTACAATCACCCCAATGTGCCGCCATATCTGGTGTTGATAAACCGATATCCCCTGCAAAGGCATGTACAGATTGGGTGTGAACGGTTCTGTTCGATGCTTTCCACCCGAAACGACCAATCTCTTTTTGTCCAGTTTCAGGGTTGAGAACCATGCTGGCTTTTCCCGATATGCCATCACCGTCGCTGTCTTCTGGATCTACGAGATCAAGAAGGTCCTGCTCGTGGATTTCTTCCAAAAGTCCCAAACCTATCATCGGTGAGGCGACCCGAGGCGACAGCATGACGTCAGGATCCATGTCTCCATAGGCGAGCTGGGTAACGCTGTAGCTTGGTTTGCGTAGCGAGACACTCTCGCCTCCGTTCAAGGCTATAACTTCCTCTTCATAGGAAATATGCATCTTACCTTCGGCTGGCAGGCCCGTGACAGCTTGGTCTTGCAATTGTCCGCCATAAGTTGGTTCTGGAATACGAAGTTGGATGCCTGTGTTGATTGCTTGTTTTTCTGCATCTGTTCTGGGCGGAACAGAGAGGCGTAAAAACATAGAGGTTGCCAAGTCGTCGTTGCTTTCGGGGGGGTGTCCTCGGCCGTCTTGTAAATGGCAGCGTTGGCAGGAACGGGCATTGAATAGAGGCCCTAACCCGTCAGAAGCCTTGGTCGATGACGGGGATGAAACCCAGATTTTTTTAAAGAGGCTGTTACCTAGTTTGAAGTCACGCTCTCCCTTGAAGGATAAATTTGCCGAAAAATGGGAGAAGGATTTTGATGTGACTGATTTTTTAGATGTCGGTGCCCCCGCAGATTTGTTTTCATAAGGCTCTGCTTTGGTGAAATCACTTGTTACTTGAGTAATTTTTTCGACACGCAAAAGGTCCTCTGGGGTAAGGTCATCACGGGGCAGTGGTGCCGCTGTTACGGTAGAAGCAAGCGACATTCCAAAGAGAAGAGCGCAATAAAAAGGCAGGCGTTTTCCAAATGACGTGGGCATTTTTTGTTTTAATCAATGTTGAGATAAATGAAATGGGCAGTTCTGAGTTCAGAACTGCCCACAAGCTAGCATAACTAAGTATTTTGAATAAATAGACACGTGGTCGCAGTGATCATGTGTCTAATATTATATCCGTTCTTAGTTGAAAACGGCATTTGGATTATCGAGACTATCTGAGCCTTCAACTTCAATAGCTGAAAGGCCAAGTGACACCACTGCACGTTCGATTGAACGGGTTTGATTGATCAAACCGTCGATTGCTTTTTGCACAACGGCATTACCAACAACATTGCCTTCACCAATCATCTGGTCATAAGCTTCGATGCTTTCTGCGCGTGCTTTCATTACAGCCATGGATGTTACTGTTGCATCCAGTTTCTCTGTAAGCTCGCTATCAATGGCAGCATCTTTGGCTTTTACAAGATCGGAAATGGAGGGACCGCTTACGACAGAGCCGTCTAAACGGCGATAGTGTCCTGTGTACACATTACGAATGCCGATCTGGTCAAAATAGTGTGAGTTATGCGTATTGTCAGAGAAGCAGTCGTGCTCTTCTTCTGGATCGTTCAACAACAGACCTAGTTTCATGCGCTCCCCAGCAAGCTCACCGTATGAAAGAGATCCCATTCCGGTCAGAATTGTGGTCAGACCTGCTGATGTATCTTTGAGAAGGTTTGTTCTGGCTTCACCTTTTTCTTCCCAGTTTGCTTTCATTTCTTCAAGATCAGCAATCAGAAGAGTTGAAGCAGATTGTAGGTATTGAGCGCGTCGGTCACAATTGCCACCGGTGCAATTTTTCACATCAAAATCAGTTGCCGGGCGGCTTCCTGCACCTGCACCGTTCCCGTTTAGATCCTGTCCCCAAAGAAGGAACTCGATCGCGTGGTAACCAGTGGCAACATTTGATTCAACTTCTTCTGCTTCGTGAAGCGTTGCGGAAATCAATTCAGGAGTAATTTTAGAAGCATCAACTTCTTTGCCGTTTACGGATAGTGTGGAATTGGCGATAACGTTCACTGTATAAAGTGCGTTTTCGTCTGATTCATCACCGTATGATGTATCGACATAATCGATAAGGCCTTCATCAAGCGGCCAAGCATTTACACGGCCTTCCCAATCATCAACGATGGCGTTACCAAAACGGTAAACTTCGGTTTGCTGATAAGGAGCACGGGCTGAAACCCAAGCAGCACGAGCTGCGTTCAGCGATGCCGAAGTCGGCGAGGTTATAAGTTGATTAATTGCACTGTCCAAAGCTTTTGCAGATATCAAAGAATCTTCGAATCCTGCCTGAGCAATGTTCGCGTAATTGTTCAAGACACTTTTCGCGTCAACAGTATCTGCAAATGCAGCACCTGTACCGAGAACAGTTAAAACTGTGACTGTGCTTGCTACGCGCGCAGCTTTCTTGAGAGCGTGACTCATTTTCATTCCAGTTTAGTTTGGCCAATTCATTTTTGGCTATTTCGGACTTTAATAGCCAGACGATAAAACGTGTTGCCTTTATAGATAGCAAAAGCAGATGAGTATTATTCGCAAGTAATTAGCACGTTTGAGAATGAGTTGCAATTTCGTATTTTCTTTTTTTGAGAGAAAATAACTCACTGAAATGGTCGGATATGAAGGGGAGATGCTTGTGTATATTGGCTTAGACAGGAAGATATTATTGTAATTTTAATTGGGCGATCTGATCAAATGCAAAAAAGCCAGTGAAAATCACTGGCTTTTCTTGGTTGGCATTGTGAGTGCTTGGCGTCGTCAAAGAAACTTAGTCGCCTTCGACTTTGCACTGTGATTGGATGTAATTCTGAATGCCAATACGTTTGATCAACTCAAACTGAGTTTCGAGATGATCCACATGCTCTTCTTCGTCAACCAGAATTTCGCGAAGCAATTCGCGGCTGCCATAATCTTGTACAGAGTCGCAATAGGCGATTCCTTCTTTATAAACCTCAACGGCTTCTAGTTCACCTGCGAGGTCACACTTAAGAATTTCTTCTACGTCTTCGCCGATTTTAAGTTTATTGAGGTTTTGAAGATTTGGGAAGCCATCAAGAAGTAAAATACGATCCATAAGCTTATCAGCATGTTGCATTTCTTCGATGGATTCTTTGTATTCGTGCTTGGCAAGGCCTTCAACGCCCCAGTCTTGTAGGAGTTTGTAGTGAAGGTAATACTGGTTAATTGCCGTCAACTCGTGCGTTAATGCAGTGTTTAGTAGTTCGATAACTTTTTTGTCGCCTTTCATGGGGTCCTCGCTTTTAATTCGTTCGGGGTGAAATTTATTATCTTATCACAGGTTGTAATCTACTTTAGAATCTTTCCAATAATGTAAATTGTTTATTGAAAGTTTCAAGTATTTTATCAAAAATAATTAAAAGTGATAATGATTATTAATCACCTTTGTTCTTTATTTTGAGTATATTTGTTTGTTTTCGATTTTTATGTGGTGCGATTTTATTTTTTTATTGGCGTCTTGTAGTAAATTTTCCATGATTTATGCTTAATATAAATTATAGCTTTATTTTATATTTAAATTTTTTTTCTTTTACTTTGTTAAAAGAAATCGCATGAGTTTTCATTGGGGTTTGATAAGACTGCTTTGAGTTTTATTAACGCTTTTTCTAGCTTGTGAGTCGTATCGGGTGCCATGATCGAGAGTCTGACGTTATGCTTTCCGGCTGTTGTATTGTTGGCGAAGCGACTGCCGTCAAGGATGTGGACTCCAGCTTCGGCAGCACGCCGTACGAGTTGCGGAACTTGGATGTCTTTGGGAAAACCTATCCATGCATGTGATTGACAAGCTTTTAAATCGGTTGCGTGGGGCGAAAGAAAACGCGTTGTGAGCTCATGGCGTTTTCTTGCTTCGGATCTTATTTGGCGCGTAAAGGAATTGAGATCGTCCCCGCGTCCTGCGATTTCTATTGCTGTGTTGATAAGGATAGGAGAGACCATCCAGGTTTGCGCTGTGATGCCCTGTGCCATAAGCATAGTGATATGGGGTGGGGCAACTGCAAAACCTATCCTCAACGAGGGGGAAATTCTTTTTGCCAAGCCGCTGAGGTAAACGGTTTGGTCGGGAAAAAGATGCGCGTAAGGGGGCGGGGCATCTGGGTATAGAAAGCCATAGATATCATCTTCTATAATGAGAACATCATATTTTTGCGCGATGAGGCCGATCTCTTTACGCCGAGAAAGAGGTGTTGTGATGCAGGTTGGGTTGTGACCTGTGGCTGTTGTTACGAGAATACGAATGCGACCTTTTTTGCATTGCTGCTCAAAAGAAATTGGACAGATGCCCCGTTCATCGGTCTCCACGGTTATGCTGGATAACCCCAATTGGGATATCGCAGCACCGACACCCGGATAGCTCAGGGGTTCAAGACATATTGTATCCCCAGGGGATGCCAGACGCCCAAGGGCCGTATATACACCGTTTTGGGCGCCATGATTTATAAGTATTCTATCTTCGGACACATCCTGTAATAAGGGGGGCAAAAAAGCACGTAATGCTAGTTTTTGCTGGGTATCACCAAAACCGTCTCGATAGGTCATAAGGTTATAGCTGGAGGCTTTTGTCGATGTACGTTGTAGCGCCCAGCGAATTATTTCTTCCCCCCAGTCGTTAGCAATCGCGTTCATTCCCAGATCAATGACCGGGCCAGCGGTTATGGTTTGTTCGCCTTTTCCTTGATGGGATTTAGGCAGAATAACATCTGCCCCGATGTTTGCTGCCTCTTGTACGAAAGTTCCTTGGCCAACCCTAGCATTTACCAATCCCTTGCGTTCTAGGGAACTGTATACACGTGACATCGTACCAAGGCTGCACTTGGCTTCCCACGCGGCAGTTCGCAACGGGGGTAATTTCTCACCTGGTTTCAGAATGCCATCCCGGATGGCACCTTTGAACAGCTGTTCCAGATGGGCGTACTTCTGCCCGGTGTTGGATTGGTTTTCTGCGATGAGCGTTAAAATTGTCATAGGAACAATATAATAATTGTTCAATGAACATTTCAATATAAATATTTGAATTATGAAAAATGAGACTAGACATCTTGTCTGGGGTTAGAGGAAGGGGCATTTGCGATGCCGGTTGAAAATATTATACCTGCTTTGATTTTTGCAGCGGTCATGTCTGGCACACCGGGGCCAGCAAACATGATATTGATGGCGACAGGTGCAAAGCTAGGTTTCCGTGGCGCTTTTCCTTTTACGATGGGGGTGCAGAGTGGCTTCTTCTTGGTTCTTGCTGTTGCAGCTTTTGGGGTGACAACCCTTATGAAGGGGGTGCCCGGACTGGCACCAGTTATAACCGTGGTTAGTAGTGGTTATTTACTGTATCTGGCTTGGAAAATAGCGCGTTCTGACCCGGGAAGCCTATCTGGAGAACGCAGTGTAGATGCTGTTGGGTATTTAAACGGTTTGATTGTGCACCCTATGAATCCTAAGGCTTGGTTGATGGCAACAACGGTGTTTACGCAGTTTACAAATCAATCCAGCCCAGCTTGGGAGCAGTGGGCGGTGATGTGTGTTGTTTTTATAATTGGTGGCTTCCCGACAAACTGTATGTGGTCCTGGGGTGGTGCTAAAATAATATCTGCGATCCAGAGTCGGCAAAAGCGCTTGCTTGTAAATGGTGTACTAGCTGTTTTGACCGTTGCTATTGTGGCCTATATGGGAATTAGCCAAGTCATGACCTGATACTCCCATAACCTGATACAAGTGGTAATCAGATAAAAGATATCATCTTTTGAGCAAAAAAAGACGAGAGGGGCATTGCCTCTCTCGCTCAGTAAGGTCGATAGAGCTTCACTGATTACAAAGTTGGCGGTAATCAGCTTGCCTATATCTCTAAAGTCTTTTTCGATCCGGGCGAAAACACAAAACGCCTGAACAAACCTCAGAGATTAAATCTCTGCCTTAGTCTGCGCTCCATATATTCCATTAAGGAATGAAAGGCATCGCAGGGCAGAAGCACGATGGCTCATGCACAAAAGCCATAACCAACAAAATCAAGCACAGGGACTGACTTGTTCGTGAAAACTAAAATAGAATTCACAGCGAGATCTGGCAATAAAACGTTGTGTTGTTTTGAAAATTTTGTAAAATTATTTAGGAGAATTATCTAAATTTGTGAAAGCTGTAAATGTTATGGCAAGACAAGTCTTTGTAGGGCGAAAAATTCGCCATTTAAGAAGCCAGATTGGCCTTACGCAAATTGCTATGGCAAAGAAAATTGACATTTCAGCCGCCTATTTAAATCTTGTTGAACACAATCAACGCCCTTTATCACGGAAGCTACAAAAAAAACTGGAAGTGGCTTTTAATGTTAAGGAAGGTGAGCTCACCGGGGGAGAGGAAGCAAGATTACTTTCCGCGATGAATGAGCTTTTTGCGGATCCTCTGTTTGAACGGTCCAGGCTTGATAGCACAGTACTTGGTGATTTTGTCGCCATGCACCCTGAAATTAGTCGTGCCCTTTTAAAGCTTTACCGTGCGTTTCGAAATGCACGCGAAGATACCCTCAAAGCACGGGAGTCAATTTCCGCTGATCCCTATTTCACTGAAACAAGCCATCAACTTTTAACGCAGCTAACATCTATTCGGTCGTTTGCCGAGATTTTGCAGGACAATGATGATCTTTCAGAGCATCAGCGCGAACGCTTTACCAATGTTTTGGTCGATGAAAGTCAGAAATTGACCTCAATGGTTGGAGAGCTGTTTGATTTTATTAATGGTGAATCCAAAAAAGGGACTTTGTTGAGCGAGACGCCTACTGATGAAGTGGTGGATATGCTTTCGGCCAACGATCACTACTTTCCTGTTCTTGAAGCCGCAGCCGAAGAGCTCAGAGACAGATTGGGAGAGCCTAAACCCTATGGACTGTTTGATGCCTTGGCAAATTATCTAGATCAGCAACTCGGCATAAAGGTCGAGATTGTTCCTGTATCTTCACAGGGTACTCTGCAGCGTGGTATGTGGGAATTGGAAGGTGAAGACGGTGGAACGCTCAGGCTTATGGAAACACTGGCGACTAGCTCTTTAAACTTCAGGATGGCACGGATAATAGCGGAAGTTGCTTATGCGGATGTGCTGGAAAAGGTTCTTGCTGATGTGCCTCTTGGAAGTGATGAAGCTCAAAACTTATGTTTGAAGGCTCTGGGAAGTTATTTTGCCGGCGCTGTGATGATGCCCTACAGCGTATTTCGGATCGCAGCTTATGATCTTCGTCATGATATTGACCTGCTCCGTCGGCGTTTTCGGGCTGGTTTTGAGCAGGTCTGCCATCGACTGACAACCTTGCAGAAGCCTGAAGAAGAAGGTGTTCCTTTTCACTTTATTCGTGTTGATCTTGCTGGGCAGATATCAAAACGTTTTAGTGCGTCAGGTTTGCGTATTCCGCGCTATGGTGTTTTGTCTCCAGATTGGGGTGTTCAGGATGCATTTCTAAAACCCGGGCGTATTAACCTTCATTCTTTACGCGATGAAGATCAAAGTATCTACTTTTCGATTTCAAAGACAGTGACGAAGCCTGGGGTTATGGTGGGCCAGGCGGGGAATACCTATGCCATTAGTCTGGGGTGTGAGGCGTCATTTGCCCGTCATGTGGTTTATGCTGACGGCGTTGATTTTTCCCATCCGGATAGTGTTTTAATGGGGAACTAAATCCTACAACAAGGGTGACTGAAAAACACAGCTTGGCAAAACACCCGGCCAGACTGTAATGTAGGACCTACAGGGAATAAAAAAGAGAAAACCGGATAACGCGGAGAAAGGCAGAAAATGCCTCAAACGGTTCTCGTGGTCGAGGACGAGCCTCATATTGTCGACTCATTAAGCTTTTTGATGAAGAAAGCTGGCTTTGAAGTCTTTATTGCGCGTGATGGCGATGCAGCATTGCGGATGGTGAAAAGCCGTCCACCAGATCTGATGCTGCTTGATATCATGTTGCCAAGAAAAGACGGTTTTGAAGTCTTGAAATCTGTGCGTTCAAATGATTCGTGGAAAGAAATACGTGTTATTCTGCTTACGGCAAAGGGACGCGATGTTGATCGATTGAAGGGGATGGAACTCGGTGCTGATGACTTTGTGACAAAGCCTTTTTCAACAAAGGATGTTGTTCAACTGGTCAAGCAGCATTTGGGTGTTGAAGATAAATTGGCGTAGATCTTATAGAATCAAACGCTGATTTTGTGATACGAGTTCGCATTCCCCAGAAGGAGTATGAGTGAGCCGTCCAGGTGATAAAGGCGATCGTAGTATTGCGTTTTTTTTATTGGCATTACTGCTTTTTAGCCCCCTTTTTCTATCCATTTTCAGTAGTGAAAAGCTAATATGGGGCTTTCCGCCTTTGTTTTTGTATCTTTTTACAGTATGGGGTGGAATTATTCTTGCCGTTGCGTGGTCTGCATCAAAAGACGCTGATGATGCGACGGGTGCTGTTGATCCCTATTCTTCTCCGGTAATTGATACGCTGGGGGCGGAGACTAGAAGTCTGCCGGATAAAGAACTGGAAAAGCAGCAAGGGAAGGACCCGTTGTCAAAGGATCATGACCATGTTGGTTGACTGGATCATTATCCTTTCTTCTATTGCTTACCTGCTTGTTCTTTTTGCGATTGCCTATGTGGCAGATAAACGTGCTGAAAGAGGGGTGGGCATAACGTCTGATCCCTATGTTTATGCGCTTTCTCTTGGAGTGTATTGTACATCTTGGACGTTCTATGGGTCTGTTGGCCTTGCTGCATCCAGTGGATTGAATTTTTTACCAATTTATCTAGGGCCGACACTTGTTTTTGTGCTTTGGTGGTTGGTTGTTAAAAAGATCATCAGAATTACGAAAGCGCACAGAATAACCTCAATTGCTGATTTTATATCATCACGTTACGGTAAAAGTACGCCTTTGAGTGCATTGGTTACTATTATCGCGGTTGTGGGCATTGTCCCCTATATATCTCTTCAGCTCAAAGCTGTGGCAATTAGCTTTAATGTTTTAAAGCAATACCCCGAAGTCGTCGCGCCGCTTAATTCGCCACCGACTGCCACTGTTGCTGATACTGCATTCTGGGTTGCATTGGTTCTGGCAATTTTTGCGATTTTATTTGGTACTAGGAATATTGATAATAGCGAACATCACGATGGTGTTGTGGTCGCTATTGCCTTTGAATCGGTTGTAAAGCTTCTGGCTTTTCTTGCGGTAGGTATTTTTGTGACCTTTGGGCTTTATGATGGGTTTGGCGACTTATTTAAGCAGGCATCCCAGGTCCCGGAACTTGTTCAATTAATGACATTTGAAAAAGAGGGAGCCTATGTTACTTGGGTAACATTAACAACATTGTCGATGGTTGCCGCAGTTTGTTTGCCCAGACAGTTTCAGGTTATTGCTGTCGAAAATGTTAATGAACCCGGGCTTAGGAAAGGTGTCTGGCTTTTCCCGCTCTATCTGTTGGCAATTAATGTGTTTGTATTGCCGATTGCTTTGGGGGGGATGCTTCAGTTTCCCAAGGGGGGGATGAATGCGGATACTTTTATTCTCACGCTTCCTATGGCTCATGGGCAGGAGATGTTGGCTCTTTTGGTCTTTTTGGGCGGGTTGTCCGCAGCGACATCGATGGTCATTGTTGCAACGATAGCTTTAAGTACGATGGTGTGTAACGATTTGGTAATGCCGATACTTTTACGCTGGAATTGGCTGGGACTAAAGCAGAAGAGTGATTTTACTGGGGTTCTGCTTTTTGTCCGACGTAGCAGTATTATCCTGATTCTTTTGTTCGGATATGCCTATTTCCGCTTTTTGGGTGAAAGCGATGCGTTGGTTACCATTGGCCTGATTTCATTCGCTGCGGTCTTCCAATTCGCACCGGCTATGATCGGGGGAATGTTCTGGAAAGGTGGTAATCGCAAAGGGGCTTTGGTTGGGCTTTCTTGCGGAATTATTGTGTGGGCTTATACGCTTCTTTTGCCTTCGTTTGCCAAGTCAGGTGTGTTGCCAATTACTTTCATTGCGGCTGGCCCTTGGGGGATCGAGTTACTCAGACCCTATGAACTGTTTGGTTTGCAAGGGATTGACCACTTAACTCATTCTCTTTTCTGGACAACGGTTTTTAATGTGGGGGGGTATGTCTTTGTCTCACTCTATACGCGGCATTCTGCTATTGAGAGGGTACAAGGAGCCTTGTTTGTTGATGTTTACCGCTACGCTGATCAGGGGCCACGGTCTCAATTATGGCAAGGGTCTGCATCAGTTGAAGACTTGTTTAATCTTCTGGTCCGTTTTTTGGGGCGCGCAAGGGCAGACAGAGCCTTTAGCGGATATTTCAGGGATAGAGGACTGGAACGCAGACGTGTCATTGCGGCGGATGCGGATCTCGTTCATCTGACGGAGCGATTACTTTCTGGTGCTATTGGTGCGGCTTCGGCCCGTGTGATGATATCTTCTGTTGTGAAGGGAGAAGTTGTTCGGCTCGAAGAGGTGATGACGATTTTAGATGAAACATCGCAAGTCATTGAGTACAGCCAAAATCTGGAGCAAAAATCGAAGGAGTTGGAGAGCACCACATCTCAGTTGCGTGCGGCAAATGAGCGACTTCAGGAGCTTGATCGTCTGAAAGATGAATTTCTGTCTACTGTTAGTCATGAATTGAGAACACCCCTTACCTCTATTCGCTCATTTAGTGAAATTCTGAGTGACCATCCTGATTTGGAAGACGAAGAAAAAAGCAGGTTCCTGGGAATTATTGTAAAGGAAAGCGTTCGCCTAACCCGTCTTATTAATCAGGTGCTTGATCTGGCGAAAATTGAAGCTGGGCAAATGGAATGGATTCTGGAAGATTTAGACATTCCACAGGTTGTTGAAAACGCTATGGATACAATGTCTGCAACATTAAGCGAAAAAGATATTGCGCTTGATGTTGATTTTGAGCCAAGTTTGCCCGAAATCAGGGGGGATAGAGATCGACTGATGCAGGTCTTTGTGAACCTACTTTCCAATGCGGTGAAATTTTGTGACGAAGATCAAGGGTGGGTCAAGGTATCGGTTTTTTTACAGGGGCAAGAAATAGCAGTCACAGTGTCAGATAATGGCCGAGGCGTTTCGTGGCAAGCTCGGGAGTATATTTTTGAGAAATTCCATCAATCCCGGGAAGGTCTTGCAGATAAACCTCATGGAACTGGATTGGGCTTGAGCATTTCTCGTCAGATTGTTGAATATTTCGGGGGACGTCTGGAGCTGGTTCAAACGGGGAGTAAGGGATCTATTTTTGGGGTCTTTTTACCTTTGCCAGCAGCACGGGTAATCGCTAAGGCTGGGCAATAGAACGATAGTTCGTTACAGATTAATCTTTGGGTTGGTGATGATTGCGTCAAGCTGTTCAATAGGGTAAAACCGCATCAACGCAGGCTTACTGCAAAATTACACATACCATTAATTGGAGCGCCGAATGGCATCATATCAGTACATCTATCAAATGGATGGGGTTTCTAAAACCTTTCCTGGTGGAAAACAGGTTCTAAAGAACATTCATTTGAACTTTCTTCCTGGCGCAAAAATCGGCGTTTTGGGGCTGAATGGTTCAGGTAAGTCGACCCTGATGAAAGTCATGGCGGGTCTGGATAACGAAATCAACGGCGAGGCACGTGCTGCCGATGGTGTGAAAGTTGGTTACCTGCCTCAGGAACCGCAGCTTGATCCTGAAAAGGATGTTGCGGGAAATGTTTTCGAAGGCGTAGCAGAAACAAAAGCGCTGTTGGAAAATTTCGAAGCATTGAGTGCCAAGTTTGCCGAAGTTGATCCGGATGAAATGGATGATTTGATCGCGCAACAAGGCGAGCTACAGGAAAAGATTGATGCCTTGGATGCCTGGGACCTTGATCGTCAGGTTGAAATTGCTATGGATGCCCTGCGCTGCCCACCCGGTGATGCCGATGTGACAAAGCTGTCAGGTGGTGAGCGCCGCCGCGTTGCTTTGTGCCAGTTGCTTCTATCCACACCTGATATGCTACTTCTCGATGAGCCGACCAACCACCTTGATGCTGAATCAGTATCATGGCTAGAGCGCTTCTTGGAAGATTATAAAGGGACTGTTGTGTGTGTGACGCACGATAGATACTTCTTGGATAATGTTGCGGGCTGGATTTTGGAACTCGACCGCGGAGAAGGTATTCCCTACGAAGGAAACTATTCAAGCTGGCTGGAGCAAAAGCAGAAGCGTCTTTCTATTGAAGAGAAGCAGGAAAGCGCGAAGCAGAAATTCCTTAAAGACGAATTGCAATGGGTACGTCAGGGGGCGAAAGCGCGTCAGACAAAATCTAAAGCACGTCTACAGGCTTATGAAACATTGGTACAAGAAGAAAGCTCTCGTGCGCCGGACCCGGGCCGTATTGTTATCCCGCCCGCTCCACGTTTGGGAGATCTTGTTATTGAAGCGAATAACCTTTCAAAAGCTTTTGGCGATAAGCTTCTGATCGAAGATCTGAACTTCAAAATTCCGAAAGGTGCCATTGTTGGTATTATCGGTCCTAACGGGGCTGGTAAAACGACATTGTTCAGAATGATCACTGGTCAAGAAGAGCCAAGCGAAGGTTCTATGAGTGTTGGTGAGACTGTCGAAATCGGATACGTAGATCAAAGCCGTGATGCGCTTTCTGCTGAAAAGAATGTTTGGGAAGAAATTTCGGACGGGCTTGATGTCATTGAGATTGGTAAGCACACCTATCAGTCCCGTTCTTATGTGGGCGCGTTTAACTTCAAAGGTGGTGACCAGCAAAAGAAAGTTGGTCAGCTTTCTGGTGGTGAGCGAAATCGTGTGCATCTTGCAAAGATGTTACGTAAAAGCGCGAACGTTATTCTTCTCGATGAGCCGACGAATGATCTGGACGTGGATACACTGCGTTCCCTCGAAGAATCAATTCTTGATTATAGTGGTTGTGTTTTGGTGACATCGCATGATCGCTGGTTCCTTGATCGTATCGCAACCCACATACTTGCTTTTGAGGGCGACAGTCAGGTCGTATGGTTCGAAGGAAACTACGAAGATTATGAAGCTGATCGCAAGCGCCGCTTGGGTGCAGAGGCTGATCAACCACATCGTATCAAATACAAACCTTTGAAGCGGTAGTATTATTTTCTCGTTCTTTAAGGGCGAATGATTACAAGGCGCTGGAACATAAAGTGGTTCCAGCGCTTTTTTTATGGATAAAATCTGTTTATAAAATTTTGCACTGTATTTTTGTGCATAAAAAAAGCCTCGGCTGTTTCAACCGAGGCTCTTTATTTTTTGGTGTTGATTTTGCCTAGCTTTTTTCTTTAGGAGCAAAATCACCTGATTGTACTTTTTCGCGAAGCTTGCTGTTCAGTGCAGAAAGATCACCACCAAGACCTTTCAAAGCCGACGTGTAATC
Organism: Kiloniella sp.; assembly: GCF_048259265.1. Classification (NCBI taxonomy): domain Bacteria; kingdom Pseudomonadati; phylum Pseudomonadota; class Alphaproteobacteria; order Rhodospirillales; family Kiloniellaceae; genus Kiloniella; species Kiloniella sp. Next base: position 16,297 of record NZ_JBLXHT010000010.1, read on the forward strand.
TGATCTGTAGGTGGATCGCAGGCTAATGCCTTCGGCAGCAATATCGGTAATGATATAAGACGAGGATTCGTCTTTCTTTTCTACGCGCCACAAAATCTGTGCGGGTTCCCCGTTTTCTGTTTTCACTGTGCTGAAGACAATGAAAAAAGATTTTTTCGGGACAACCTTGGTAACTTTAAACTCTGAGCCTGCATATTGATTAAAAGTCGGCAAAAAGCGTTGAACCATGACATCTTCAAATATTACCGTGAATTCATCACGATGTCCTGTTTCAGCTTTGCGCCAATACTTGCCAATTACAAAGCGTGCGATACCTTCAACATCGAAATTTTCCTTTAGAAGAATGCGGAATTGTTTTTCTCGATCTTCTAAGGAAACATCTTCGTTTGATAGTTGGGTAATGGCTTTTTCTTGCAGGGCTTTTAGGAAGAGACCTGCGTCATCGTCTGCATGTACCGTGCCATTAAAGGCGGTCAAACAGAAAGCAGCCCCCACAAGGAGGGCTGCGATGTTTTTTATAAAGCAAGTAATGTGCTTCATGGCTTATTCCACAAGAGAAACTTGATCATCATCTTCAGGGAAGATGTCTGTTAATCCTGGCGCTAATGTTGGTTCTACGTCACCATCATTAATTTCGTTTTCGCGTTTCTGATGGTACAGCGAACGAACCCGGGCATAGAAATCAACTGAATCACGCTCTAGTTCATCAAGTGTTTCAATGTTACGTGATCTTTTGTCGATGCCATCTGTTACCTTACGTGCAATCAGAACTTCTGTTTTTGCAACATAAGTCAATGGGTCAAGAAGCGCGTCACCGATTAGGCCAACACCATCACGAACGTTGGATGGACCAAGAATTGGAAGAACCAGATAAGGACCTTCAGGAACACCCCAAGTACCCATGGTCTGACCAAAATCTTCAGAATGATATTCTAGACCGGTTTGACCCGCAACGTCTGCCAAGCCACCGGCACCAGCAATTGTATTCACCAAGAATCTTGCAAAAGTATTTTCTGCCTTCTCGATATCACCTTGAAGAAGATCATTCGCAAGAATTACAGGTGAGTATGTGTTTCTGATGAAGTTTCGAACAGAATCACGAATAGGTGATGGGACAATGAAACGGTAGCCTTCTGCAACTGGGCGGAAGATTAGCGTATCTGCTGCATCGTTAAACGCAAAAATAAAGCGGTTAACCGTTTCAATTGGATCGTTGTCACCTTCTTCAACTGCAGCAGAGCTTTCAGTCTGCGCCCACTGGTCATCAGTGGTGGCATTCGCTTCATCCTGCAGCGTTGAATTTGGCTTGCTTGCACAGCCTGTCACAAAAATAGCAACAGCTGTAAAAGCCACCAAACGTTTAATTAGTCGAGAATTAATCTCGGACAAAATACCTAACCCCACGACATTTCGCCTATCATTTGTTTCTACGGTCATAACACTTGTCCACCAGAGACCCCCCTGACACTCGCTCGATATACGTTGGTATCTCAAAGCAAATGCATATGAACAAAACAAAAATACTTAATGCTCTTAAAAGGTAAAAAACAATACGTTCTTTTAAAGAGTACAAAACTTAGTATGGTTGAGTATCACAGGCTTGATAGCAAAACCAGTCATAAGAGTAATAAAATGCGGGAGAAGAAATGTACTGTTGCATTTTTGCATCATCATCCTTTGATTTGTTTTAAATTTTAGAAAAACAAGGCTTGCGAATCTTTGTTAGCGTAATGTTTTATTAATCTTTTTTCGCAATGTGGTTTTTAATGGATTCGTTACGCATTGTGTTGTTTTCTTATTTATCGATTAGAGGAATATAGGCGTGATTAATTCGAACGAGGTAATGCCCCTGATTACTTTTGAAGGGCGCGTTCCGTCCGAATGGCTTGATTATAACGGGCATATGAATGTTGCTTATTATATGCATGTTTTTTGTGATGCGACGGATGCTTTTCTAGAGTTTTTCGGTGTGACTGAAGGCTATCGACAGGAAAAAAGATATTCGACCTTCGTGGTTGAAAATCATGTGAACTATGTAAAAGAACTACACCATGGTTCGAATATGAGAGTTGAAACAAGGTTGCTGGGGTTTGATCGTAAAAAGATGAGCTACCATCATTCACTTTATAGTGTTGATGCGGGGTATTTAGCCGCGACGTCTGAATGGATCTCTCTTCATGTGGATCTGGAAAAACGGGCCTCTTGTGAAATGCCGGATACATTGGTTTGTAACCTGAGTGATATATACGAAGCTCAAAAGGACATGCCCTTGCCTGTTAATATCGGGCGATCAATAATGTCATGGGATAATAAATCCTGATCCGTTTATCCTAGTCTGTATCTTGCGTCTAAATTGCGAAAGGGGAGCAAGTGAAATTGAATTTACTTGAAGTTAGGCCTTTGATTTCTAACATTAAGGTTATGAAAAAAAGTCTTTGTCTCGCGATTCTCGTTTTTACCTATTTTCAATCTTCCTCTGTTGTTCTCGCAGCCTGTACAGATCCGGCAGGGGCTGATGTGGATTGGCAACGGTGTAATATGGACGGCTTGAACTTGGATAATGTCGATCTTTCCGGTTCTCATTTACGAGGCGCGAGCTTTTTGCGTGGCTCGCTTGATCGCGCTGATCTTAATAATATTTCTGCCTTTAGGGCCAAATTTGTCAGTGCTTCATTGGTTGAGGTCGATTTTTCAAAAGCTTCGTTGCCCGAAGCTGACTTTACCAAAGCAGATCTACAATCTGCTAATTTCACCAAAGCAAATTTGAAACGTGCCCGGCTTTTTAAAACAAATTTAAGAGGTGCCAATCTGACCAAGGCAAAAATAGAGGGTGCCGATTTAACAAAGGCTGATTTGTCCGGTGCAACGTGGGTCGATGGAAAAAGAATTTGCGCTGAGGGATCGATAGGACGCTGTAAATAGTATTTTTGCGAATACATTTAGCCAGTCTGTTTTAATGCTACTCATTTTTTATGCGAGCCAGTTTTAATTAAAGTGTTTCATGTGCTGTTTTAGGTGATTTTATAAAAAAATACATTGTTCTGGTGGAACTATAATTTCCATAGCGTTATAACGGTTATTAGAACGACTAAATACTTTAGCTGTGGTGGCGGTCCTGCTTAACTCAATTTGCACTTCTTTTTTACCTCTGGGGATAGGTAAAGGCATAATCTGTATGATTGGTTTGTGCCCAAACATTATCTTTAGCTTTCTCGCGAAACGGGGCCAGTATGTCCAAAGATAAAGCCCCCCGATTGTCTCCGATACTACAGATCAAGCAATTCATACAAAATGAACAGGTCATTCTATCGTCTTTGGCTGTCATCATTGGTGTGGCTGCCGGGCTTGCTGCAATGGCATTTCGCCATTTTATTGATCTTGTTCAAATGCTTTTTTACGGCTTTCAAGGCGAAAAGGTATCTACTGGGATCGCAGGGTTACCATGGTGGCAGATTGTTCTGGTGCCTGTTATTGGGGGAGGGATAGTTGGGTTATTCATTCGATACTTTTTGCCAGATGGTAAACCGCAAAGTGTCCCCCATGTAATCGAAGCAACTGCGCTTAAGGGGGGACGTATGTCCTTGAGCATAGGTATTCGAGCTGCGATTGCATCTGCCTTTTCAATCGGTGTTGGTGCCTCAGTGGGACGTGAAGGGCCTGTTGTTCATCTTGGTGCATCAATTGGTGCTTGGCTTTCCAAAAGATTACATCTTGGTTATTCCCTTTTTCGCACACTTTTGGGGTGTGGTGTTGCGGCTGCTATCGCGACGTCCTTTAATGCGCCTATTGCGGGGGTGTTTTTTGCTCTTGAAGTTGTCGTTGGTCACTATGCGCTTTCCGCTTTTGCACCAATTGTGATCGCGTCTGTTGTGGGTACGATCATTAGTCGTATTTACTATGGCGATTTTCCCGCCTTCATTTTGCCCAAGGCACTGTCATTGTCGTCGTTTTGGGAATTTCCTGCCTTTGCTCTTTTAGGGATTATTTCGGCGTTAGCAGCGATCGCTTTTATGTGGGCAATTATTTTTGCGGAAGACACATTTAAAAAGTTAAACGTTCCTGTTTGGGTGAGGCCAATGGTCGGGGGACTGGCTTTGGGGGTTCTGGCGCTTGTCTTCCCTCAAGTCCTTGGGGTTGGTTACGAGGCGACAGATGCAGCTTTGTCCGAGCTTTATCCCTTGTGGCTGTTGTTGGCCTTGATTGTGATTAAAACTATAGCCACAGCTATCTCGCTAGGATCTGGGTTTTCTGGTGGGGTCTTTTCGCCATCAATTTTTCTGGGGGCTATGGTCGGTGGCGCATATGGAATTATTGCCACCAGTATTTTCCCTGAACTCTCGTCCGGAACCGGGGCTTATACAGTAATCGGAATGGGTGCGGTTGCCGGGGCGGTTCTTGGTGCGCCGGTTTCGACTATTTTGATGATCTTCGAACTGACAAACGACTATGCCTTAACCATTGCGGTGATGATCGCGACTTCTCTTGCGAGTGTAATTACGCAACAAGTTCATGGGCGTTCATTTTTTATGTGGCAGCTTGAAAGAAGAGGGGTTGAGATTCGTGGAGGACGAGAAGCAAGCCTGATGCGCTCGATAACCATATCGCATATGGTGCATAACGAAGTTTCAACCGTCGAAACGACTGCCAATTTGAATCATGTCAGGGAAAAAATTAGGAAAACAAGGCTTGGGCAGGTCTTTGTCGTGGATGAAGATGCGCACTTCAAGGGATCGATTAGCTTTATTGAATTGGCGGACGGTCTGGATCTTCAAGAGGAAAAAGGCGTTGCCCTAACTGCATTGGATATTGCGAGAACCAAGGCTGTGCAGCTAGAAGAGAATTCGAACATCGAACAGGCACTCCAGGCTCATGGCGCAAGCGGTGAAGTCTATATTCCTGTCATTGATGAAGAGGGTATTCTTAAGGGCGTTCTACACGAACACGACGTTGCGCTTGCTTATAAAAAAGCGATGGAACAGGCGCGCGCAGAAGAGCGTGGTGACATGTAATTGATTCTGCCTAAAAATGATTTTTCTACAAATAAGGGCTGAGAACGATATGTCGTCTCAGTCCTTATTTATTTATCTGAATACTCCCGGAAATTAGTCTTCCAAAAGATATCCTGCTTTGAGAGGTTCTTTGCCGGCAACTTTCCCGACCACAAGACCGGGTTTCACGGCTTTATGCTGGCGGCGCGTAAAGAATATACCGTCGGTTCCTGCATATATTGGAGTACGCGATTGGGTTGGATCTTCTGCGGCAGGATCAATCAAGGTAGCAATTTGATCACCCTTTTTCACAATGTCACCCAATTCGCGACAATAGGTCACAAAGCCTGCGCCCGGAGAGGGAATGATCTCGCATGCGTCTGTACCTGTTGCTTCACACAATGGTGCGAGTATCGGACCTGCGTCGCCTTCGATCAGGCCGCGGCGAATGAAAAACTTAAAGAGAGCCTCAGCATCTTTTGCCCCGATCTCGTCTGATACATCTGGGCGTCCGCGATGTTCGACAGTCATTGACATTGTGGCCTGTGGGATGGCTGCATCCGGGAAGAGGCGGGAAAGTTCAGCCCACGGGCGTGTGTATACTTCATCAAAGCTACCACCGCCGGAATTTTCGGCCATCATGACGGCTGTTGCGCCAAAATCAGCAGCAAAATCCTGACAGTCTGGCCAGTTGAGGTCAGAAATATAAAGATAGGGAAGAGATTCGTCGTCACAGTGCAGGTCAAAGACATAATCAGCGCGAGCGGCTTCTTTCGTCAGTATTTTGCGAAGGCTGGAAAATTCACTTGTCGGCGTAACCTGGTCCAAAACATCCTGCATGGTTGCGCGGATAAGTTTTACATTCGCGTCTTCATTTTTACCAAGTTTACCAACAAGGCGATCTTGTATCATTGCTGTCAGGTCGTACCAACCACGGTTAAAGTTACCTTCACCGCCACGGTGAACGCGCCCTAAAAGAATGTCGTCTTCAAATTGATCCAGGCCGATCGGATTGGCAAAGGGAACAATAACGATCTCACCTTTTAATAATCCCTGTTGGTCCGCTTCTTCCAGACGTTGCAGAAGGTGATGAGTACAAGCCATCGCCGGAGTTTCATCGGCATGTAGGCAAGCCTGTACATAGGCAATCTTGCCATTAGTACCTGCACCGTAACGATGCATGGTTACAACCCGTTGTGTACTTGGTGTTTCAGAAAGTAGCGCGTGGCGCTCTGTAATACGGGCCATGTTTTTTTCCTGTATATTCTTGTGATCCGGACTTTTGCATAACATAAAGAGTTGTTTGATCTTTAGGTCAAGAGCTAAAAGTGGATGAGCTTGTTGAGAAGCTGCGCTATAAACCAATCATGATAGACGAATCGCAAATGCAAAACGACGGGCTACCGCCCTATCTTACTGGTCTAAATGAATCGCAGATGGATGCCGTTCAGACCACGGATGGACCTGTTCTTGTCCTGGCTGGAGCCGGGACGGGGAAGACGCGGGTTCTAACAACACGCCTTGCTCATATTCTGGCGACGGGAAAAGCTTTCCCCGGCCAGGTTCTTGCCGTGACCTTTACCAATAAAGCAGCGCAAGAGATGAAAGAGCGTGTTGCTTCGATTCTGAATGAACCAACCGTAGAGCGTTGGTGGCTAGGTACCTTCCATGCCATCGCGGTTCGTATGTTGCGGGCCCATGCAGAAAAGGTTGGGCTTGGATCTGATTTTACGATTATTGATACGGATGATCAATTGCGCTTGGTGAAGCAGCTTTTGAAAGAGAGCAACCTCGACGACAAAAAATGGCCACCGAAATCGGTTCTCGGCGTTATTCAGCGCTGGAAAGATCGAGGGCAAACGCCAGATCATGTTTCCGCAAGTGAAGCCAAAGAGTTTGCGGGCGGGCGTATTCACAAGATTTACCAGAACTATCAGCAGCGTATGAAAGAACTTAACGCCTGTGATTTTGGGGATCTGCTGTTACACACTCTGGTGATTTTTCAGACCTATAAGGATGTGTTGGCGGATTATCATCGACGTTTTCATTATATTCTGGTCGATGAGTATCAGGATACCAACGTGGCGCAGTATCTTTGGTTGCGTCTTTTGGCACAGGGGCACCAAAATGTCTGTTGTGTCGGGGATGATGATCAATCCATCTATGGGTGGCGCGGTGCTGAGGTTGGTAATATCCTTCGTTTTGAAAAAGATTTTCCCGGTGCAAAGGTTGTTCGTCTGGAACGGAATTATCGTTCGACCGGGCGTATTCTTGCCGCGGCTTCCTCTGTCATTAGCCATAATGAAGGGCGTCTAGGCAAGACGCTTTGGACGGATGATGACGAAGGGGAAATGCTTCGCGTCCGGGGGCTTTGGGATGGCGAAGCCGAAGCCCGGTTTGTCGGTGAAGAGACAGAAAGCTTGCAACGCCAAGGACAGTCGCTGGATCAGATAGCGGTTCTTGTGCGCACAGGCGCAATGACCCGCGAATTTGAAGAACGCTTTTTGACCCTAGGCATTCCCTATCGAGTTATCGGTGGTGCGCGTTTCTACGAACGTATGGAGATCCGTGATGCCCTGGCTTACCTGCGCCTTGTGAATTCAGCGGATGATAGCCTGGCTTTCGAACGAGTTATTAACACACCGAAAAGAGGTCTTGGCCCAGCAGCGGTCAGTGTGGTTCATCAACTGGCCCGCCAGATTGAGACATCGCTGTTTAAAGCAGCGCAGGAAATTGTTGAAACGGACGAGCTACGTCCGGCTGCGCGTAAGTCCATGGCCGGGTTTGTTGCGCAGGTCGACCGCTGGCAGAGCTTGAAAGGTGATATGCCGCATCCAGAGTTGGCTGATCTAATACTGGAAGAAAGCGGCTATCTGGAATTCTGGCAGAATGATAAATCAGTTGAAGCCAAAGGGCGTGTTGAGAATTTACGCGAGCTAGTAAATGCTTTGGGGGAATTCGAAAGTCTTCCTGATTTTCTTGAGCACGTCAGTCTTGTGATGGATACCAATAGTAAACAAAATCAGGAAATGGTTTCAATCATGACCTTGCATGGGGCCAAGGGGCTTGAGTTCGAAACAGTTTTCCTTCCGGGCTGGGAAGAGGGGTTATTTCCGAACCAACGTGCAATGGATGAGCAAGGCCTTAAGGGGTTGGAAGAAGAAAGGCGTCTGGCCTATGTCGGGTTAACCCGTGCCAGAGAACGCGCCATTATTTCCTTTGCTGCCAACCGACGTATGCATGGGTCTTGGGCTTCGGCGATTCCGTCAAGATTTGTTGATGAGCTGCCCCATGAACATATTGAGCGGGAAAGTGATCGCGGTATCTATTCTGCGCCGTTAGAGCCATCTTATGGTGGTTTTGGTTCCGGAAACAAAGGTTGGCAGGATAATGATCGCACAAGCCCAGGGATGCAACGTGCGCGAAGCTATTCAGGGGGCGAATCAAAGCTTGTCCGACAAGCAGCGCAAAAAGTTTCGGAAAGTAAAAGCGGTTTTGGACGCGGAGAACGGGTTTTCCATCAAAAATTCGGCTATGGGATGGTCACTTCGGTTGAAGGTGAACGTCTAACAATTTCTTTTGAGAAGGCTGGAAGCAAAAAAGTTCTGAGCAACTTTGTGGTTCCCGCCGAACAGGCAGGTATGTAATGAGAGAAGATAATTCCGCAGTTTGGGTTGTTGCCCTTGACATAAAAGAGGTCAACTTACCTATCTATGAGCTTGCTCTGGAGCCTCTTGATGGTGCAATCGTTACAACAAACCCTAATGAATCTGGGATTGTTTCCGTTAAAGTATATGTCGATGGCAAGCCATCTGATGAGCAGGTTAACCGCATCCTGAACAGCACGGCCGAAATTATTGGTGGTGATGTTCCGACTGCTATTATTGAGCAACTTCCTGATGTCGACTGGGTTGCAGAAAGTCAAAAGGCTTTGCCGCCAATTGTGGCAGGCAAGTTTTTTGTGCACGGATCTCATGTAACAGAGCAGCCACCGGAAGGTTCTGTTCCTTTATTGATTGAGGCTAATGTTGCGTTTGGTACTGGGCAACACGACACCACCAAGGGTTGTCTAGTTGCCCTTACTGATTTGGCCGAAGATAAAAAAGTCGTTAATGCGCTGGATATGGGGTGTGGGTCTGGAATTCTATCCATGGGAATTAAAATCCTTTGGAACTGTCCAGTGCTCGGCGTGGATATTGATGCTGATTCTGTGCGCGTGGCATTGGAGAATGCTGAGCTGAATAATATATCCGATATCACAGGTGTTTGCGGTGACGGGTATAATGCACCGGAAGTTGATGCACGTGGTCCTTATGACTTGATTGCGGCGAATATTCTTGCGGAGCCGCTCTGTCAGATGGCGCCTTTATTGGAAAAGAACTTGGCAGAAGGAGGTGTTGCCGTGCTCTCTGGATTACTTATTACGCAACAGGATAAAGTTGTGAAAGCGCATGAGGATCTGGGGCTGAAGGTTATCCGAGAGCTTCACTTGGGTGAATGGTCGACACTGGTTTTATCAAGGTAATCCTTGATGTAATAATCCAAAATAAAAGGAAAGGCCGATGTTTATCTAACATCGGCCTTTCCCTTTTATGGGTATTAAATTTTTCAGGGTATTAAAAAACGCGCCGGAGCTTCCGGCGCGTTTCAACAAGTAGAGCTGCAAGCAAAAGGGGGATTATGCTGCGCGATCTACTTTGCTGTTGTTTTCAGCTTTTGTTTCCTGTGTTGAAACAAAATCAGAAGAAGAAAGGAAAGAGAAACCTGGCTCAAAAGTTTTGGTTTCTTTTTCTGCTGCTTCTGCATAAAGGCTGTTTACAGTTGCTTCGATGTTACCGCGGCTTAGGCCAATGTCTTTTAGTTCGCGATCATTTAGATCCCAAAGCTGACTGACAGTTGCACGGCGTTCCATGTAGTTTTTGAAGCCCTGCACAAGTCCAGAGATCGCAGCATAGATGCGGTATGTTTTTGTATAACGGTGTGGCGCTACAGTTACGAATACAGGCTGGTTAGCAATTTCGTTGGCCGCGAATACGAATTTATCTTCTCTCATGATCATTTCTCCTAGATCAGTTAATGCGGCCGACTATGTCTTTCTATTGCCGCTGTGTTGTTGCAGTATATCTAGCTCATAAAATTTTTTTCGGTAGCGGTTATTCTGCACCACAGCCATGCATTTTGAGCATAATTTAATTTTTTTCGATTTAACTTATTGAAATTAAATTATTTTAAGTTATGCAAAAGCAAGTGTTGTTATGCTTCTGTTGCTCGGTTAATCTGCTGAAAATCAAATTGTATATTGTATAAGGATTAAAAAATGCCTGAAACGGCTACTCTTGATCATGAATTTCGTCTTAAAGCTTTGCGTATCCAGTTGGCTAATGAAGGTGTGGACGGCTTTATCGTTCCGAGAACTGACGAACATCAGGGGGAATACGTTCCACCCCAAGCTCAGAGACTTGGATGGTTAAGTGGGTTTACGGGGTCGGCAGGGCTGGCGACCGTTCTTATGGATAAGGCAGCGATCTTTGTGGATGGTCGTTATACAATTCAGGTGCGCCAAGAAGTTAGTGAACACCTTTTTGACTATCAGCATTTGGTTGAAGAGCCTGCCCATAAATGGCTGGAAGAGAATGTATCTGCAGGTATGCGTATTGCCTATGATCCTTGGTTGCAAAGTGAAAACCAGATCAAAGCCTTACGAAAAGGTGTTGAAAAAGCGGGGGGAGAACTTGTTCCTCTTTTAGAAAATCCGCTTGATAAGGTTTGGCTGGATCAACCTTCTCGTCCCTGCACTAAATCCATGCCTTATGATTTGAAGCATGCGGGGAAATCTTCGCGGGATAAGAGAGAAGAGATAGGTAAGCTGCTTACTAAATCAGAAGCCGATTGTGCCGTTCTCAGTCTGCCAGACTCTGTTGCGTGGCTCTTGAACGTGCGCGGTGAAGATGTGGACCATACGCCATTGGTGCTTTCCTTTGCTGTTGTCCATGCCGATGGAAATGTGCAGTGGTTTGTGGATTCTCAAAAAGTAACAAGCGAAACCCTTGCGGCATTGGACAATCAGGTTGAAGTTGCCGAGCCGGGAACTTTGGAAACGCGTCTTGAAGCTTTTGCGCGCGAAGGTAAAAGAGTTCTGGTTGATCCTGCTACTTGCCCGGAACGTATTACAGCATTGCTAGAAAAAAGTGGTGCAAATCTTGTGCGCGCTATGGACCCGGTGAGCTTGCCAAAGGCCAGAAAGAATACATCCGAACTGGATGGTATTCGTGCTGCCCATATTCGTGATGGTGCTGCGATGGTGCGCTTTTTAAAGTGGGTAACTGAAAGTGCAACGGAACGTGCCGATACCGATAATCCCGTCACCGAAATGGAGGCTGTTCATAAGCTTCTGTCTTTCAGGGAAGAGGTACCACTGTTCAAAGACTCTTCGTTTGATACTATTTCCGGTGCGGGACCAAACGGTGCCCTCTGTCATTATAAAGTGAGTGATGAAAGCTCTTTGCCGCTTAAAAGGGATGAGATTTTTCTGATTGATTCTGGCGGGCAATATCTGGATGGAACAACCGATATTACCCGTACGGTTATTATCGGCACGCCGAATGCAGAAATGAAAGATCGTTTCACGCGCGTTCTTATGGGGCACATTGCGCTATCTACGGCGAAGTTCCCCAAGGGAACAAACGGTATTCAGCTGGATAGCCTCGCGAGACGTCCGCTTTGGGATGCTGGTCTCGATTATGACCATGGAACGGGGCATGGCGTGGGGTGTTTCCTTGGTGTTCATGAGGGACCTCAGCGTATTGCCAAGGCTTCGTCGCCAGTCGCTTTAGAGCCGGGTATGTTCTTGTCTAATGAACCCGGCTATTACAAAGTGGGTGAGTACGGTATTCGTATCGAAAACCTTATTATCGTTCGCGATGCCGGAAAAGTGGTTGGTTTAGACATTCCACTGTATGATTTTGAGACAGTAACGTTGTGTCCGATTGATTTATGTTTGATAGAGCCAGCCTTAATGAGTGCGGGTGATATCAAATGGTTGAATGACTATCATGCCTGGGTCCGTAAAGAGTTGACACCTTTGTTGGATGCTGAGCACGTTGCCTGGTTAGAGATGGCAACGAAAGCGATTTAAAAGCATGTAAATGATGCCCGTTCTCTAACCTGTATCAGGCGAGGACGGGCACTGCTGACGGAATTTCACCATCATTGTTCTTATGTAAATTGTTATATTGGTGTGGCTTTATTCTGTTTGCGTATCCATGTCAGGAATTTTTTTAAGTGCGATGGAATTACTCCCAGTTTGTAAACAAGATGGTATCCGGTGTTTTCGTTACTTGTCAGCGAGAATAATTCAACAAGCTGCCCACTTTTAATGTCGTCCTGTACCCAGTTTGACGGAAGTACACCCAATCCTTGCCCGTCGCGAATGGCATCTTTTGTCAGATATCCTGATAGATGAATTTTCGCATGGTGTGCGTGGAAATCAATTTCATGTTGTTTTAGCCAAAAATGCCATTCTGAATGGCGATCATCTATGTCGCAAACCCAAGGTAATTTGGTTAGATCCTTGGGTGATTTTATTTGAATATTCTCTATGAGCTCAGGTGATACAACGATGCTGGTGTAACTGGGCATCAGTTTTTCCACTTGAAAGCTTGGCCAATTTCCTGTGCCATACCGTATGGCAAGGTCATAATCATCCCGTCGGAGATCGACAACGTCACTGTTAGCATTTAACAATATTTCGACATCGGGATGCCGTTTGCGAAAGTCTCCGAGCCTTGGCATCAGCCAAAAGTTTACAAAGGTTGGTGTCATGGTAATGCGAAGGGGGCGGTCAGTCATGCTGTCTTTGAGGTCTTTGACGGCATCGTCGATAATATCAAAGCTTTTGCTAAGCTCTGCGCCAAGACGAAAGCCCGCCTCTGTCGGCACAACACCACGTCCTTCGCGCTGGGTTAAGGTTGCTCCAAACCATTCTTCCAGCCGTTTTATTTGTTGAGCGACGGCCGCATGGGTCACGTTCAGTTCTTTGGCGGCATGACTAAGATTATGGTGTCGCACAACCGCTTCGAAAGCGCGAAGGCTGGAAAGGGATGGAAAATCACGCATGAAATGTAATAAAAACTAACATAATGAGATTTTTCCTGATTTGAATTTAAACTCGTTTCGCCTGATATTGAAGATAATAGTTATCTGGAAGGAATGGATCAATGATAAATGTTCTAGGAAAAACTTACATTTTAGCTGCGCGGTTAGAAAGTCGTAGCGTGCGTTATGAAAGCAAAAGCTCTGGGCTGGCAAAGGTAAACTTTAAAGCAGAGAAGCTAAGAGCGCAGAAAAAGGTGAACTGGAAGTTCAAGTCGAGAAGCCTTATGAAGTTTTTTGGCGTTTCTTCTGAATGCCCTTGTCATTAAGGGCGGATAGTTTTCTTGGTATCGGGGGAAAACAGTATGTTGAGTTTAGATCACCGATTTGATTTTCATGGTCAGTCGGTCGCATGGGGTGTGATTGGTGATGGGGAGCCACTTGTTCTTATACATGGCACCCCATTCTCTTCACAGGTTTGGCGACGGATTGCGCCCGCACTTGCGGGTAAGTGGCGTGTTTTTTATTTCGATCTGCTGGGGTATGGCGAGTCAGAGAAAAGAGAGGGACAAGATGTTTCCTTGGCGGTTCAAAATGAACTTCTGGCTGCCCTGTTTGGTTATTGGAAATTGAAGGCCCCAGCGGTTCTTGCCCATGATTTCGGTGGGGCGACAGCTTTGCGGGCGCATTATCTTAATGAACTGATGTATTCGCAATTAACGCTGGTTGATCCTGTGGCCTTGGCGCCTTGGGGTTCTCCGTTTGTTCAGCATGTTCGCAAATTTGAAGAGGCTTTTGCTAAGATGCCGGGCTATATGCACGACGCCTTATTAGAAGTTTATTTACAGGGAGCTGCTTTCAATAAACTTAATTGTGATTCTCTTAGAATCTATATGGAGCCGTGGCAGGGAAAAATCGGGCAGCCTGCGTTTTACCGGCAAATTGCACAAATGAATGAGATCTATACTGATGAAGCTTCCCAGTACTATGGGGGCATGGACTTCGATGTGAAATTATTGTGGGGGCAAGAGGATCAATGGATTCCAGTCTCTCAGGGCAAGAAATTGGCAGATAAAATTACGGGTGGACAGATGATAATTGTCCCCAATTCAGGTCATTTAATGCAAGAAGACCATCCGGAAGCAATCCTTGCGGCGATGCTTTGAATGGTAAGTCGTCGTCGTTATTGCCGATGCTATTCATCTTGGGCGAATACCATTAATTAGGTACAGCCTGTACCTAATTAATGGTTATATTTTTCTAAAGTATTATTAATCTACCTTTTTAATGTAGTATTGACTTAATTAAGTTATTAGTTAATTGTTGTGTATGGATAGATTCTCTGCTCTTGCCGAACCAAACCGTAGACGCATGATTGAGTTGATTGCAAGTAATGGTGAAATGGCATCAACCGACATTAGTAATAGATTTGAGATCAGTGCTTCGGCTGTTTCCCAGCACTTAAAAGTGTTGCGTGAGGCCGACCTCGTGCGCATGGAAAAACGAGCACAGCAACGAATTTATCGTATCAATCCAGATGGCATTGATGAAATGTGGGAATGGCTCAACGGAATGCGACAATATTGGAATGATCGTTTCGATGCTCTGGATACGCTCTTGCATAAAGAAAAGGACACTTAATATGACTTATGTTGATGGATTTGTTGCTGCTGTACCAAATAAGAATAAAGAGGCTTACCTTAAACATGCGCAAATAGCCTCAAAAGTTTTTAAAGAATATGGAGCCTTAAAGGTGGTGGATTGTTGGGGGGAAGATGTCCCTGATGGAAAGCACACTTCTTTTCCGCTTGCCGTCAAAAAAGAAGTAGATGAGACGGTACTTTTTGGTTGGATTATTTGGCCGGATAAAACGACACGCGATACGGCTATGCAAAAAGCAATGGAAGACCCTCGTATGCAAGAAAAAGAAAACCCAATGCCTTTTGATGGAAAACGCCTGATTTATGGCGGGTTCGAAATGATGTTTGAGGTATAATGTGAGCCAAAAAGACATAGCTGCTGGTGTCGTGCACGAGCTTCCTGAAGATTTAAAACAGGCTTTATTGGCAGATTCCAAGGCTTTGGACACTTGGGAAGATATCACACCTCTTGCGCGAAATGAGTGGATTTGCTGGATAGAAGATGCAAAGAAACCGGAAACTCGTAATAAACGTATAAGTTGGGGGACCTCTGATTTGTATAAGGGCAAACGCCATCCTTGTTGTTGGGCAGGCTGTCCACATAGAAAAAAGGGTGAGTGATATGTCGCAAACACAAACACAGGCATTCGAACAGGCCGAATTCACCCTCGTTATTGAGCGAATATTTGATGTACCAAGAGAAAAAATTTGGATGGCTTGGACAGATCATGACATCAGAATGCAATGGCTGTCACCCAAAGATTTTTCTGTTGTTCAGGATGAAGGCTGCATTCAGACAGACAAAGCTTATAAGGCGTGTATGATCAATTCTGAAGGCAAAGAAAGCCGTTATGCGGGGGAGTACCGGGAGGTTAAAGAACCGGAAAAGCTTGTATTTACACATGTATGGCAAAATGACACCTGTGGTATTCCTGATATTGAAACGGTATGCACTGTCCTTCTTGAAGAGATAGAAGTCGGCAAAACCAAAATGACATTCATTCAAACAGGGCTTCGTTCTGAAGACGCACGCATCAGCCACAAAGGTGGCTGGAATGAATGCTTTGATAAGCTACAGATTTTGGGGAAATAGCAGTAAATACCTAATCTGGGTGCAGATTGCTGTGTTGATGTGAAATGTAACTCATTGTAAAGGGCAAAGAACTTAATGGATCGGGAATTGATCACAATGATCATTCCCGCTTTCTTTCAGCCTTGATTGTGTTTTTACGAGGTTGCTTTTCTTCGTATGTTTTTGGGCTTGTGGCTTCGCAATATGTCGAGCGAAGCCAATAGTGCTCCCCCGACAATTAGCAGGCAAGCAATAGCAATGGTCCAGCTTGCTTGGGCCAAGCCGACAGCAACCAATAATAAGGTGCTGAGAAGTGGTGCGCCATAAGATAGAGCGCCCAGCACTTGGATCTCACCATGTTTTGTGCCGTAATCCCAGACAAAAAAGGCAAGTCCAACGGGGCCTAAGCCAAGGGCCAGGATTGCGAGCCATTGTGTTTCTGTCGGCGGTACCCAAGTTTCCGTGCCTAGATGGAAAACAAGACCTAGCAAAGCCGTCGCACCGCAAAACCCCGTGACAGCATCACTTGGAACTTCTTTGAATTTTCGGTTAAGAACAGAATAGCCTGACCAAGTCAGTGCACATGCTATAGCTGCCAGATATCCCATGTAGTGATCTGTATTCCACGACAGGTTTTGTCCTTTGGCGACAATCAGGACAGCACCGGCCAGCCCGATAAGAGTACCGGCTACATGAAACCAGTATAGCTTCTCTCCTGGTAACAGGGCAGAGAAAAAAACGATGAGTAGGGGCCAGAGATAGGCGATCAAACTGGCTTCAACGGCTGGGGCATTGTGCAAGGCGATGAAGTAAAACAGGTGATAGCCAAAGAGGCCACCGACAGAAACAATCCATACAATGGGTTTTTGCTTTAAACTTTTAAAAGAACTCCTTCCTTTACAGGCCAAAAGTATAAACCCAGATACAAAAGCAATAAAGAATGTGAGGGCTAAGAGCTGGAAGGGGGGGATACCTTTTGCCCATGTGGTGAAAAGTGCCAGAAGAGCCCACAAAAGAATAGCAATCGTACCAATAATAGTGGCGCGTATATGATGACTTGGTGTGGTTGTCATTTCTGCCTGTTCCTAAGTGGTGGGTCAAAGATAAGGCTAGGAATGTAAAGATCTTCACGGAAATGTCTTGTTCTAGATTCTGTTTGTTTGGACCGAAAGTCTGATTCAGAGCACGTTATGGTGTGTGCGGTCATTTCCGGGTGTTATGCCAAAGTTGTTCCGGTAAGAGCGGCTAAAGCTACTTTGGTCTGAATAGCCAACATCTTGGGCGATCTGCACAAGAGGCAGTTTTGTATTTAGAACGAGCTGTCGGGCGTGTTCCAGTTTCAGGTTGGTTTGAAATTTTTGCGGTGAATAACCCAGGTAATTACTAAAAAGAGCGTGCAAATGGCTAACTGAAAGACAGGCTTTGTTAGCGATATCTTGTGATGACAGCTTTCTGGTGTGGTTCTGTTTGATAAATTTCAAAGCGGTTTGTAGCTTTTGGGGTAATTTGTCCTCAGCAGAATTATTGCGGTCGGCCAAGGCTAGCAAAAATAGTTTTATGCTCTGTTCGCCGATTGAACTCAGTGTTTGGTTATTGAGCTCAGTCGTTGTAAATTTGCTAAGATTTAAAAGCCCGTCATCCAAGGGAAAGAGAATTTGATTGTGAGCGCGATCCCAGAGTGAATTCAATTCGGGCATGTAATTGGCGTCGTTGAAGTCAAAGTCAACAACGGTGAAGCTATTGGGATTTACCCCCCGAAATGCATGAGTGTCATTGGCCGTGACTATCGCGACTTGATCTATTCTTGCCACTCCCGAGGATTGTTCAGCCTCCAGCTCCAATTCTCCCTTATGTGGGATAATCAGCTGGTGAAAAGCACTGTGGCTATGACTTTTAAAGTCACTTGTATAGGTTCGACGGTTTGCTCTCATCACTATATTTTATCAGGGTGAACAGCAAAGCCAAGCTATGTTGTTCAAAGCGTTGTGTACTCTTTTGTGCGCTACTTTAACAAAGATGTTCTGGACGAGGTGTTGATAAAACTGATTATCTTCTTAATCACAAGTTAAAACAATTTCGTATAATATATGTTATTCTCGTTGATCATATTGCTAAAGAGCAAAGGTGAGATTTGATTGTTTCGTGATCTGTAATCAAAGTGTGCGATTACTATGAACTGGTTGGTGTCTATGAGAGTGTGTGGATATGGGGCTGTATTTTACCTGCTGTTAAGCTTGCTCTTTGTTCCTGCACAGGCGCAAAATATATATACAGAAAATTTTCCACCTTATAACTATCAGGTTGATGGAAAATTATCGGGATTATCCAGTAAAATTATCCAGCAAATGGCCCGTGAAATAGGGGCTGAGCCTGCCATCACCTTCTTGCCTTGGTCAAGAGCCTATAAATATGCAAAAGAGAGGGCGAATACCGGTATTTTCTCTATTGTCCGTGTTCCCCCAAGAGAAGCTGACTTTCAATGGGTTGGACCTATTGAGACTGTAAATATGGGGATATATACATCTGAACTTAACGATAATGAATACTTTGGAGAAAATGAAGAACGATTAGAGCAGGCCAAGGAGGCTGTTAGTGTCGGGGTGCAACGAGGAGGCGCAGCGGAAAAAATTCTCACGTCAATGGGATTCAAAAATTTGTATCATTCAGCAACGACGCGCAAAGCTATCCTTAGGTTGATTGATCATCGATACGAACTGTTGGCACTTGATGGCAATTATTTAAAGTTTATATTAGAAGCTGAAAATATTCCGCTATCGCGTATTCGAAGGGTTGCGGATATCGGCGAGTTTGATCTCTATCTGGCTTTTTCAAACAGTACGCCAACGGAAGACGTTGAAAAATGGCAACAGGCATTGGATATAATTAGAAGTCGCTCTCTTGATGAGAAACAAGATCTAATGAATTAATGCCTTACCATTTTAAATTGATCATAGGCGCAAGCCGAAACCTTACCTTTGTACAAATAATGTGGTGGCGATATTACGGCAACAACTGTGATTTCTGCGTTATAAAAACAATGAGTTTTTTAACTTACAAGAGCGTGCCACTCTTGCTCAGTCAGGGTTTTGACACCCAAATCAGCAGCTTTTTTCAGTTTGGAACCTGCGTCTGCACCAGCTACAACGTAATCAGTTTTTTTCGATACAGATCCTGACACTTTTGCACCAAGGCTTTCTGCCTTTGCTTTGGCTTCGTCTCGGGACATTGTTTGAAGCTTGCCTGTGAAAACAACTGTTTTTCCTGTTACAGGTGAATCAGAGCTGATTTCGAGGATAAATTCTTCAACGCTTATTTGCGCTTTCAGGTCTGTAATGACTTCCTGATTATGAGGCTCATTAAAGAAGGCAATCAGGTCGCCAGCCATGGACGCGCCGATGCCGTCAATAGACAGTAATTCTTGTAGAGCATCACTTTCCGGATCATGGGAAAGTCGTGTAATTTCTTCTATTCGTTCCAAGGTACCGTAGGTTTTTGCCAATAATTTGGCAGTGGCCTGACCGATTTGCGGAATACCGAGAGCAAAGATAAAGCGGTCAAGACCGATCGTTCTTTTGCTTTCTATGGCGTTATACAGTTTTTCTACTGATTGCCGCCCCCAACCGGGTTGGTTACGCAGAGGAGTCAAGCTTCTGCGGTCATTTTCAGCCAGTCGGAACAGGTCTGCTGGTGACTTAATGGTGCCTTGTTCAAAGAAGAATTTTATCTGTTTGTCACCAAGGCCCTCAATATCAAAGGCGTTCCGGCTGACAAAATGTTTCAGCCGTTCGACGGCCTGTGCGGGGCATATCAACCCCCCTGTGCAACGGGTGACAACCTCGCCTTCTTCTTGTGTGGCCTGTGATCCACATTCTGGGCAGTGATCAGGAAAGGGGTAGGGGACAGAGTCAGCGGGGCGTTTATCAAGTATTACTTCAACGACCTGTGGAATAACATCACCAGCACGCTGGATAACGATGCTATCGCCTTCTCGCACATCCTTCCGTTCTATTTCGTCTCGGTTGTGTAGGGTTGCGCGCGAGACAACAACACCCCCAACAGTAATTGGTTCGAGGTTTGCAACAGGGGTCAGAGCGCCTGTGCGGCCAACTTGGATGGTAATTTCGTTTAGTCGGGTAATGGCCCGTTCAGCCGGAAACTTGTGAGCAATTGCCCATCGTGGTGCGCGACTGACAAAGCCCAAGCGGTCTTGCCAATCAAGGCGGTTAACTTTGTAGACGATACCATCAATCTCATGATTGAGATCGGGGCGGTCGGTCATAATTTGGCGGTAATAATCTAGAACGTCTTCTAATGAAGAACAGATCTGACCGGGATTAACGGGCAGCCCCCAAGCTTCCATTTTCGCCCGGACATCTGTGAGACTTTCACCTAAGGCTTCAGAGGTTTCGCCCCATGCATAGGCGTAGAAATCAAGTGGTCTTGCGGCTGTAATTGCGGGATTAAGCTGCCTGAGTGATCCTGCTGCGGCATTGCGTGGATTGGCAAAAGTTTTTCCACCAGTTGATGCCTGATTTGCATTAAGTTCCAGAAAACGGTCCCGACGCATATAGACTTCACCGCGAACTTCAACAACATCAGGATAGGAGGAACCTGAAAGTTTGTGCGGGATACAGGCAATGGTTTTGACGTTTTCTGTGATATTTTCTCCAACAGCACCATCACCACGGGTTGCAGCCTGTACAAGGATACCCTTTTCATAGCGGATAGAACAGGAAAGCCCGTCAATCTTGGGTTCCGCAAATATATTTACATTCTCGTCTTTGCTGAGACCAAGGAAGCGTCTGATGCGGGCGAGAAATTCAGAAACATCTTCGTCAGCAAAGGCATTTCCAAGAGATAGCATGGGGACGCTGTGTTTTACCTTTCCAAAACCGGAAGAGGGCGCAGAACCTACTTTGTGGGTTGGGCTGTCTTCGCGGACAAGATTTGGAAATGCTTTTTCAATAGCTTCGTTCCGACGCCTTAGAATGTCGTATTCGGCGTCAGTCAGTTCAGGCTCATCATTTTGATAATAAAGCGCATCGTGATGTGCTATTTCCTTGGCAAGATATGCCAGCTCTTTCGTGGCTTCTTCAGCGCTTAACCTTTCCGTCTCTGGATCAAAGAGAGAGAATGTAGAGATGTCTTTGGTCAAGGTATTTATCCTAAAAGGCTATCAGCTGCTGAACGTGCTTCATTTGTTATTTCTGCACCAGAGAGCATGCGGGCGACTTCTTCACGACGTTCTTCGTTGCTTAAATGGAAAACGGTAGTGGTGGTCTGATCCGCTTTTGATGACTTCGCGACTTTGAGGTGTTGTACACCTTTTGCCGCGACTTGGGGGCTGTGTGTAATAACCAGAATCTGTCGCTCATCAGCAAGGCGGGATAAACGTTCCCCAACTGCGTGGGCTGTGGCACCGCCGATCCCTGCATCCACTTCGTCAAAGACAAGACAGTCAACCGGGCTGACCTTTGCCATAACTACTTTCAAGGCAAGTAGGAACCGCGCGAGTTCACCGCCGGATGCTATTTTACCTAAGGGTCCGGGTGTCGAGCCAGAGTTCGTGGCAACCAAGAAAGCAACCTGATCCCATCCGTGTTGGCCCCAGTTTTCTTCTGGCTGGATAATGAGTGATGTCTGAAAAATAGCACGTTCTAGCTTTAATGGAGGTAATTCATTGTTGATTGCTAAATCAAGCTCGGTCGCTTTTTTGTGTCGGGATTTACTTAAATTTTCAGCTGCTTTGACGTACTTACTTCTGGCTTCTTCACACAAGCGATCAAGTTCCTGCAAATGTTCATTGCCAGTGTCGATCAGCTTTAACTGTTCTGCGATGGTATCTCTTACGGTGGCCAGTTCTTCGGGTTCTACGCGGTGTTTGCGCGCGAGATCTTGGTAGAGAAAGTAACGTTCTTCTGTTTCTTGAAGGCGTGTTGGATCAAGATCTAAATCGTTTGAGATATCTTGCAGAGAACCGAGAGCATCCTGTACTTCAAATGTTGCACGGTCCAGCGCTTCTATAACAGGTTGCAGCTTTTCGCCTACATTTTCTGGCGTTGTTGTCAGATACCGCTGGGCTTCAGCAAGAGAGTTTTCAGCGCCACCGATGCCATTGTCACCGCTAAGTTCCAGAGTACAGGCATTCATAGCCTCTATAAGTTTTTCACTGTGGATCAGTAACTGTCTTTGTGATGATAGCGAGGCTAATTCGTCCTCTATCGGAGAGAGTGTATCTAGTTCTTCCAGGGAGTGACGAAGGAATGTTTCTTCCCGTTGAGCCTGAGCCAGCTTTTCATCAGCTTCAGATCGTTCTTTTACAAAGCGTTGCCACTTTTGCCAAAGTGCTGCTGTTTCAGAAGCTAGGTGATCGTTGTCACTTGCGGCATCGAGTAGGTTTCTGTGGTTGCTTTGATCTAAAAGGCCACGTTGTTCAAACTGGCCCTGTATTTCGATCAGTAAATCGCCTGCTTGCCTGAGAAGATTGGCTGAAACAGGTGTATCATTAATATAGGCGCGGCTTCTGCCATCAGCGTTTAGGACCCGTCTAAAAACAAGTAGGTCATCCTCTACGGAGACATCTTTTTCCTTGAGAAAATCAAAAACGGGGTGTGTTTGGGCCGGATCAAAAACTGCAGATACGGTTGCTTTGTCTGTTCCTTGACGGACCAGTCGTGATTCTGCTCGGGCGCCAAGTGCGAGCCCCAGTGAATCCAGTAAAATTGATTTACCCGCTCCGGTCTCACCTGTCAGGACACAAAGACCATTTTCAAAGGAGAGTTCAAGGCGGTCAATCAAGACGACATTGCTGATAGAAAGATTCAGCAGCATGGAGCATCTACCCCTAGAGAATGGAATCCCAAACTTCAGAAATCCAAGAACCATCTTTTTCTTCAGGTTCCAGATCTTGCCCTGTCAAGAGCGCGTAGCTGTCTTGGTACCAGCGTTCACCGGGGAAGTTATGCCCCAGGACCGAAGCGGTCGCTTGTGCCTCATCAATAATACCAAGCGCAAGATAGGCTTCCACAAGACGGTGTAATGCCTCTGGCACATGCGTGGTTGTCTGGTATTGACCAATCACCATTCTGAAACGGTTAATAGCAGCGAGGTATTCTTTACGATTGAGATAAAAACGACCAATGGTCATTTGCTTTCCGGCTAAGTGGTCGTTTGCCAGATCAACTTTTAACTGGGCATCGCGCGCATATTTACTATCAGGGAACCTGCGGACAACATCTCTTAGTGAGGTGAGGGCATCGCGAGTCATCTTTTGGTCGCGGCCAACATCTGAGATTTGCTCGTAATAACAAAGAGCTTTCAGGTAATAGGCGTAGGGTGTATCGCGGTTTCCCGGATGCAGATCAATAAAGCGGTCCAGTGCACTGATTGCGTCGTCGTATTTATTTTCGGAATAGAGAGCAAAAGCGGCCATAAGTTGTGCTTTTGATGCCCAGACTGAATAGGGATGTTGGCGTTCTACTTCGTCAAACAGTCTGGCAGCATCTTCATTTTCACCCGCTTTCAGGGCATTGTTGGCGCTATTATATAGCTCCTCAACGGGACGCTCCTCATAGACTGGCTTTTCGTCCGAGCTACAGGCAGCTAAAGACGCCACCAGGGATGCCGCTAGAAAAACTTGTTTACAGGATTTATCAATTTGTTGTCCGAAGAGACGGAAATTCATTTTAGGTAACTCTTTATCCAAAACCAAATTACGCATTCCCAAATTACTCATTCGGGCTTAATCCACTGGCAAACTACACGGTAAATCATGCCAATGGTAGGGGTATAACCACAGCACTATAAGGCTTCAAACTCTTGTCCTCAAGCATCCTAAAGATAACTTGATAGCAAAGTCGTGAAAAAAATTATTTTAAGGGTGTAAGAAATGAAAAAAGCCCAGAAATTCCGGGCTTTAACGATGGTGCTGTAAAAGATGAATTAAACCGAAGCAGCGACTGCACGTTCTGGTGCAACATAGCTGGAATTTACAGGAATGTTACTTTCGTTGGTCGGCAAAGTGGCCCATTCCCAAGCGCTGTTGTCAGAAAGAAGCTGTTTTACCAAGCGATATGTCTGGGCATGCCCACTTTTGATGCCGTGGTAGTGACCGATAATCGGTGCACCGGCAAGGAACAGATCCCCGATAGAATCCAGAATTTTATGACGGACAAACTCGTTGCCATACCGAAGGCCGCCTTCGTTCATAATCGTATCACCATCAATAACGATGGCATTGTCTAGGGAACCGCCGCGGGCAAGGCCCATTTTCCGAAGTTGATCTGCTTCATGCAGGAAGCCAAAAGTGCGTGCACGGCTAACTTCCTGTTTGTAGTGGTCAGGACGAACTTCCATAAAGAGTTCTTGGTGACCGATTGCTTGTGTATCAAAGTCAATTTCGAAACTGACGGAGAAACCTTCAGCAGGGCTAAGGATACCTGAACGCGTTTCTTCGTCGTCACGTACTTCTTTAAGAATGCGTATGGCACGCTTTGGTGCGTTTTGTTCAACAACACCTGCGCATTCAATTAAAAAGACAAACGGGGATGAACTGCCGTCCATTACAGGCACTTCACAGGCATTAATGTCTATGCGACAGTTATCGATACCAAAGCCGGCAAGTGCTGACATAAGGTGTTCGATGGTGCCAATTTTTACATCGTCTTTCACGAGAGTTGTGCAAAGAGGAGATTCAATGGCGTATTCCCAAGTTGCTGGGATGATAGCGCCTTTTCCGGCTACGTCGGTGCGGTGGAAAACAATGCCACTACCCGGCTCAGCAGGATGAAGCGTCATAACAACATTGTCGCCAGAGTGTAGCCCGACACCAGAGCAATTAATTGCACTTTTGAGTGTCTTTTGTTTCTGTACACGATTAGCAGATGTGTTGGTTTTCATGAGTACGCTTCGTTTGTTAGTTAATCCCCCCGGAGCAGCCGAACTGTTCATCCGATAAAATGCAACAAGGGAACGATAGCTCGTCCCCCTGTTTCTAACAAATCACTGTTTGTTTCAGTATGTTACGAAATGTAACGTACTCTGAAATATTTGCTCTTAATTCGCCTGACGCCGCAGAAATGCTGGGATATCCAAAAGGTCTTCTTCGGCAGAAGGTGTCTGAAGTCGATCTTGAGGGTCTAAGCCAGTCAGTCTTGGCTGCTGGCTTGGCTTTTGGGCGTTGCCAGATGCTGGCGATTCGGATGGTGCTGCCGCTGGTGCCACAGCTGTCGCTGTTTGTGCGTTTACAGTTGCTTTCCCCATCTGAAGTTCGTCTTGTTCTTCTGACTGTGTCGCAGCTTGAAGAGCACGGGCCGCACCGCCAGTGATACGTCCAAACAAGCCGCGACCTTTTTTGGACGCGTCTTCGTGTTTATCAGTTCCGTTAGCTAGGGCAGCAGCTGCAAAAGGATCAGCTTTCTGACCTGTAACCTGTGGGGCCGCCGGCTTTTGGTTTGCAACAGTGGTTGGTGTCGGGGCAACAAAGGTGTCGTTCTTGATTTCAGCTTGTGGTGCTGTCGCGGAAACTGGCTGAGTATCTGCTTCACTGCGTGTGATTGCTGATTCGATGCTCGTCTGTGACGGGCCTGTTTCAATAACAGGTTGAGCCGCAGGTTCTACACTTGCCGCAGCGGGTGGTGCCAAAGGTGCGGCTGGCTGAGGTGTTTCAGCCAGAGCAGCCACAGCTTGTTCTTGTTGTGGCTCCGCGGGTGCTTCTGGTGTTACATCCAATGGCGCGGGCGGTGCTTTGAATTCTTTTGTTGCAGCAGGGCGAATATTTTTCATTGATTCTGCATCAATACCTGTCGCAACAACGGATACCCGCATGGTGCCTTCCATATTCGGATCGTAGGTAGAGCCAAAGATGATGTTTGCTTCTGGATCAACTTCGTCACGGATACGATTTGCAGCTTCATCCACCTCAAACAATGTGAGGTCGGGTCCACCAGTGATGTTGATCAGAACGCCACGTGCGCCTTTCATGGACACTTCGTCGAGAAGCGGGTTGGAAATAGCAGCTTCGGCGGCATCCATTGCACGGCTTTCGCCATCGGCTTCGCCCGTTCCCATCATGGCTTTGCCCATTTCGGTCATTACAGCGCGAATATCAGCAAAGTCGAGGTTGATTAGGCCTGGCATAACCATAAGGTCGGTGACGCCACTTACACCAGAGCGCAAAACATCATCCGCCATTTTAAAGGCATCAGCGAAAGTTGTTTTTTCGTTGGCAATTCTGAACAGGTTCTGGTTTGGAATGATGATCAGCGTATCAACATATTGCGCTAGTTCTTCGATGCCTTTTTCGGCAAGGCGCATGCGGTGTACGCCTTCGAAATGAAAAGGTTTGGTCACAACGCCGACAGTCAAAATACCCGCATCACGGGCTGATTTTGCAATTACTGGTGCTGCACCTGTCCCGGTGCCGCCACCCATGCCAGCGGTGATGAAGACCATGTTCGAGCCTTCGAGGTGACCAAGGATTTCATCCATGGCTTCTTCTGCGGCAGCTTGCCCAATGTCTGGGCGTGACCCGGCGCCAAGGCCCTGGGTAATGTTTCTGCCGAGCTGGATCGTGCGCTCACATGATGACTGCGCGATTGCTTGCGCGTCGGTATTTGCTATCAAAAACTCGACACCCTCCAGATTACTCTGGATCATGTTGTTTACAGCATTACCGCCTGCACCACCGACCCCTATAACAGTAATCTGAGGGGTCAGTTCGGAATCAACTGGTGGTACATCTAAATTTAAAGCCATCACTAACCTCCGTTGCACGCCGACTCGGCGCATTCGTTTGTCAAGTTGTACTATAAAGTAGTGGAATCAGTCGAGCTAATTCCTAACTTTTTATTAAAAATTTTCACTAAACCACTTCCCAAACTTGTTTATGAAGTTCTGAGGCTGAGTCTCCTCGGGGGTTTTCTCGGTCTGAACATCATTGTGGGCAATGGTTGCGTAGGTCAAAAGACCTGCGCAGGTAGAGAAGCTTGGGCCGCCAGTAGCGTCGGCCAAACCGTTTATGCGTATTGGTCTACCGATCCGAACCTGCTTGTCGAGAATTAAGCTGGCGAGATCTGGAAGACCTGGAAGCTGGCTGGCGCCCCCGGTTAAAACAACCCGTCGTCCGCCGATTTTGTCAAAACCACTCATTTCCAGTTTTGAACGGACGATTTCAAAGGTTTCTTCTAGTCTTGGCTGTATAATGCCGACCAGAAGAGATCTTGGAACTTGCTGTGGTTGGCTACCAGCTTCTTCACCAACCTGTGGAACATCAATCATTTCTCGTTCGTCTGTCACTGTCGCAACAGCATGACCGTACAAGGTCTTCATGCGTTCAGCTTCAGCAACAGGTGTGGAAAGCCCGCGTGCAACATCATTTGTTACATGGTGACCTCCAACAGGAATCACGTCACTAAAGACCAGCTTTCCTTCGCTGAAGACCGCGATGGATGTTGTGGTGCCCCCCATATCAACCAAGGTGACACCGAGTTCCATTTCATCGTCGACCAGACAGGCAAGGCCGGATGCATATGGGGTAAGGACAAAGCTCAGGGGATCTAGGTGACAGCGTTTGACACAGGTGGTTAGGTTTCGCAAAGAATTTGCCGCTGCTGTAATAAGGTGCATTGTCACGCCCAGCATCTCGCCGTGCATTCCCCGTGGGTCTTTGACACCTCGGTTCCCGTCGAGGGTAAAACCCGTCGGCAGAGAGTGAATGAGTTGACGCCCTTGTTCCGGGTTGCCTTCCGGGCCTTGAATTTTACTGGCATGGTCAAGGGCCTGCTTTAAATCTGTCTCGGTAACTTCATGACCATTAATAGCAACTTCCAGATTGATGTTGTGGGATGTTGGCGACCCGCCAGAAAGATTTACGAGTACAGTATTGACCGTTTCACTTGCCATTTGTTCAGCAGAATGTACCGCATTGAGTATGGAATCTTCCAAAGCTTCCATATCAACAATGTTGCCGCTTTTCATGCCATGGCTGGCCTGTTGCCCAATACCGATCACTTTTGGCGGGTTATCGCCATCCATTTGGGCTATGAAGCAGCAGATCTTGCTGCTGCCAACATCAATGGCCGCAATTGTTCCATGTTTAATGGCCCCGGGGCTCCGCTTCATGATTGGCGGTTTCCTTGGGTAGAAGGTAGCGTCGTTATGTTTGTCCGAAAACGTGGGGACAGTGCCATTAAGTTTTCTTTCCTTTTACTTTCTTGGTTTTGTTTTTCTCTGACCCGCCAGATGTTCTGACGATGAGACGGTCTCTCAGGCGTAAATCAACGACGATAACGTCGCGTTCCAAAACGCCTTCGTCCCGTTCAATGCGGGCAAAGAATGACCAGGCGTCACTTGCGTCTTCTTCAGGAAGTTGGACGTCAACACCATTGTTAAGGCGGATGTTCCAACGGCGACCGCTAACACGAACGGCCGCTTTTACACGGTTGCCGAGTTCGGGCTCACTTTCGATAAGGGCGAGAACTTCGCGGGCGTGATCAGGTGCGTCCGGTCCAACGATAAGAGGGAGCTTTGCAAATTTATTGGCCTTGGCAGATGTGATCACTTCGCCGCTTTGATCGATGACGTGAAGAACACCTTCTTCTTGCCATAGCGCAAGAGGTTCTCTTTCCTCTAGGCTAACGTAAATAACATCGGGAAGGCGACGTTCAACGATAGCTCTCTTCACCCAAGGTAATTCCTCAAGATCCGCTTTTGCCTGTTCGGGAGAAAAGGATAAAATCGGGGTGCCGCGCTCGACGTCCAGCTTGCTTAGAATAGCCGCAGCGTTACTTCTTTTGCGACCTTCGACGAGGACATCTTCAACGGATAACCCGGCGTCTGCTGTCATGCCGTGAAAATCTTCAATGCTTTGATCAATTTTTTCCGGGATCCAGCCGTTTGTCCACAGGACAGTGACGAGACCAACAGTTGCAACAAGGCTTCCTGCCGCTGTGCCCCAGAAAACTTTCCGCCAATTAGTGTCACGAAAAGGAATTTTACTCCTTTTCTGAGGTCTTTTACGTCTGCGGGTGGTTTTTTTATTACTACTCATAGCTCCTCCTTGTTCCCCAAGGCTTCTTGGACCATCCAGGAACAGAGTTCAGAGAAAGAAATACCGATATGTTTGGCCTGTTCGGGAACCAGACTGAGATCGGTCATTCCGGGCTGAGTGTTGGTTTCCAGATAATAGAGTTTGCCATCACCATTGGCTGTGTCGTCGTATCTGAAATCGCTTCGGCTTACCCCGGCACAGCCAAGGATTTGGTGTGATTTGAGTGCAGCATCCATTGCTTCTTGATAAATCGTCTCGGGAATAGGTGCGGGAACTATATGATCCGTTTTGCCCTCGGTATATTTGGCTTCGTAATCATAAAAGCCTTCTTTGGGGGAAAGCTCTGTAACTGCAAGGGGTTTGTTACCCATGACAGCAACAGTCAATTCGCGTCCGGGAATATAACGTTCAACCATTATGTCGCCGGCAAATCCGAGATCTTCGCGCGTCGTTGCAATGTGATTATCGCCTTCGAAGACAATGTGAACGCCGACGGACGAGCCTTCGCTTAAAGGTTTAATCACATAAGGTCGGGGCAGAGGATCGCCCGCGACCAGATCTTTTGCTTGAATGCTTTTGCTTTCGGGGACACGGACACCAACTTGTTCGACCATAGCCTTAGCGCGTTCTTTGTGCATGGCAAGGGCAGAACTTAAAACTTTGGAATGAGTATAGGGAATAGATAAGAGTTCAAGAAGACCCTGGACACAACCGTCTTCACCCCATTGCCCGTGGAGTGCGTTGAAAACGACAGTCGCGTTGCTTTCCTGTAGTTGGGCGATCAATGCCGGGATGTCTTGGGAAACATCTATCTCGGATACTGTGTAACCAGCCTCGCGTAATGCCTCAGCACAGGCAGCACCACTGGCAAGAGATACGTCTCGCTCAGCTGAAAAACCACCTTTTAGTAATGCGACATGACACGTCATAAATGTTTCTTCCTTTATATCTTTCTAGTGTTCGCCAGTTTTATGATTTGGTGCTTTGTGCCCAAGGCGCTTAATTTCCCAGTGCAGTTCAATACCAGAAGTTTCCTTAACTCGTTTTCTGACTTCTTCGCCGAGATTTTCAAGATCGCTCGCGGATGCTTTGTCATTGTTAATTAGAAAATTACAATGCTGTTCAGATACTTGAGCGTCACCAATCTTAAGGCCTCGGCAGCCTGCTTTGTCGATTAGCTGCCATGCTTTGTTATCTACCGGATTTTTGAACGTACTTCCGCCTGTGCGAGACTTGATGGGTTGCGTGCTGCCCCGTGCATCCTGAATTTCCTTCATTCTGGCGGCAATCTCATCCAGATTGCCTGCTGTTCCAGCAAAACAAGCGCGAACAAAAATCCACTCTTCTCCTAAGCCGCAATGACGGTACGCATAATCCAACTGATCTGGTGTAAAGCGTTTCAAGTTTCCTGAAAGGTCGATTGCTTCGGCCCAAACCAGAATGTCTTTTGTCTCACGTCCATAAGCCCCGGCATTCATGCGTAACGCACCGCCAATTGTGCCGGGAACGCCACAGAGGAATTCCAGTCCAGCAATGGCAGCTTTCATTGCTGTTTTCGAGACCTTCACATCTAAAGCCGCGGCACCTGTAATAATCTTATTTTCTGTTTCGTCAGATGTTTCTACCTTGGCAAAAGCTGGCCCTAGACGAATAACAACACCGGGAATACCGCCGTCGCGGATCAATAAGTTTGACCCGACCCCGATGACAAGTACTGGTGTTTCTGCGGGTTTTTTCTTTAGAAAGTGAATCAGATCGTCCTGATCTGCTGGTGTATAGAGCACATCTGTTGGTCCCCCGACCTTAAACCAGGTGACCTTTGCTAATTGCGCATCAGTCTTATAGCTGCCCCTGACTTGGGGCAGGCTATGTATAAGATGGTTTTCTGAGGGGACTTGTTGAGACATGCTTATTTACGGCCTCCGGAAAGTGCTGTTTCTAGCTGATCTGGTAAGGCGTGGGCCCAGGCGGAAATAGATCCGGCCCCAAGGCAAACCACAACGTCACCTGTGTTTGCCGTTTTTGCGATTAATTCAGCTAGGTTTTCAGGCCCTGATAGAGCAACGGCATTTCTGTGCCCACGGGTGATAAGACCCTTTACGAGGCTATCACGGTCTGCGCCTTCTATCGGTTCTTCCCCAGCGGTGTAAACGTCGGAAACGATAACCTGATCCGCATCGTTAAAGCAGGAACAGAAGCCTTCGAAGTGATCTGAAAGGCGGGAGTAGCGATGGGGTTGTACGACGGCTATCACTTTGGAATTTTCGTCGATGGCCTGTCTGGCTGCTTGTAAAACGGCAGCAATTTCGACTGGATGGTGACCGTAATCATCGATAATGGTGATGCCGTTGACTTCACCTGTTTTGGTGAAACGACGTTTTACGCCCTTGAAATCTAAAAGTGATGCCCGGATTTCGTCGTCATTCATGCCCAATTCACTGGCGACAGAAATCGCCGCAAGTGCGTTGAGGATATTGTGGTTCCCCAGCATTGGCAAACGGCAGTCAGTAATCGTTCTGCTGTCCGCTTCGTTTCTTTTGGAAATAACCACATCAAAAACATTACCCGTTATTTCAGTGCGAACATTAACGGCACGGAATTTTGCCTGTGGACTAAAGCCATATGTGACAATTCTGCGGTCTTCTATGCGCCCAATCAGTGATTGAACGACGGGGTGATCAATACAGAGAACGGAAAACCCATAGAAGGGAATGTTTTTAACAAAAGTGGCAAAGGCATCATGGAGTGCTTCGATTGAGCCGTAAAATTCCATGTGTTCTGGGTCAATATTTGTAATGACCGAGATCGTGGCGGGTAGCTTGATAAAGGTGCCATCACTTTCATCGGCTTCAACAACCATCCAGTCACCATCGCCCAAGCGTGCGTTGGTGCCATAGGCATTGATAATGCCGCCATTGATAACCGTCGGATCAAAACGTCCGCCATCAAGCAAGGCAGCAATCATAGATGTCGTTGTTGTTTTGCCATGCGTCCCGCCCACGGCAACGCAGGATTTGAAACGCATCAGCTCAGCAAGCATTTCTGCACGTCGAACAATCGGGGTTAGATTATTGCGTGCTTCTTCTATCTCTGGGTTATCAAGTTTGATCGCAGATGATACCACAACAACACGGGCGTCTTTCACATTCTCGGCCTTATGGCCGATCATAACTTTGATACCCATGTCACGCAGACGGAGAACGTTGGCTGATTCAGCGATATCGCTGCCTTGAATTTGATACCCAAGATTGTGGAGGATTTCGGCAATGCCACTCATCCCGATACCGCCAATGCCGACAAAATGCAGAGGACCTATGTCTAGTGGCATGCCTTTCATGCGACCGCCCCCGTTGAAACGTTCTCGCTTGTTAATTTTTCGTCTCCGTTACTTTCTTTTATGCCGCACACAACATCTGCGAGATTACTCGCGGCGCCAGTAATGGCGCTGTTGCGGGCACAAGATGCTGATCTTTCCAGCAGTTGTGTGTGTGAAAAAAGTGAAATTAATCTATCAGCCAAATTTTGCGGCTCTAAGCAGCCTTGCGCCATAAGCCATCCAGCCCCTGCATCGGTAAAATCACGGGCATTTTCAGTCTGATGATCGTCCGTCGCATGGGGGTAGGGAACAAGAATGGCCGGGCGCCCGGCTGCGGTCAGTTCTGTTACCGTTGAAGCACCCGAGCGACAAATAGCAATATGTGCGGCTGCAAGCCTTGCGGGCATGTCATCAAAAAAGGCTTTGAGATCTGCTTTGATGCTGCTTTTTTTATAAAGGGCTTCGATTGCCTCAGCCCCTTCGCCACGTACCTGTTGTGAAATATGAAGGCGTGTTCTTATTTCTTCGGGTAATAGAACAAGGGCTTCAGGAACGACTGTATTAAATACAGTTGCGCCTTGGCTGCCACCCGTGACAAGGATGTTTAGCACGGACTGATCAGTTGGTGCCTGATAATCCACTTCTCGTAGGGCTAAAATTTCAGGACGAACCGGATTTCCCGTCAGGGTGACTTTTTCCTCTAACCCTTGTGGAATATGGCTAACGCTTTTGAACGAGGTACAAATGCCCAGAGCTTTACCAGCCATTAATCGATTGGCACGACCAAGCACTGCGTTTTGTTCGTGCAGGTAAAGAGGAATACCGAATTGTCCCGCGGCTAAGCCTGCAGGCACAGAGGCATAGCCGCCAAAAGCTACGACAACATCGGCTTTGATGGATTTTAGAAGTTTTCGGGCTTTCAGGGTGCCGATGAAAATTTTACCCAAACTCAGAATTTTACGCACAATGCCGCCACCAGCAACACCACCAGCAGACACGCGATAGACTGTTACGTCTTTCAGGTCTTCGCCAAATCCGGCACCCCTAAGATCTGTCACAAGGCTGACTTTGTTGCCACGTGCGAGTAATTCTTCGGCAAGGGCGCGTGCCGGGAACATATGTCCACCAGTTCCACCGGCAGTAAGTACAATATGCATTGGGCTCTTTGTCATTATATACCCCCGTCATAATCGCCATGGGGGCGACGTCTGGTGAAGGCCAATACCATTCCCATACCGACAGCCAGTGCGAGTAGCGATGATCCGCCATAACTGATGAAGGGGAGTGTCATTCCTTTTGTTGGGATCAGGTGAATTGCGGATGCCATGTTGATAATCGCCTGCAGGCCAAATTGGACGAGTAAGCCAGTGCAAGCGAGCAGCACAAAAAGATTGTTTTCTTGTAATAATCTGCTGAAGCCACGCAAAACAACAAAAGCAAATAGGCTGACAATAATCAGGCAGGCAATCAAACCGAGCTCTTCGCCAGCAACAGAAAAGATAAAATCAGAATGTGCATCTGGTAGCTGTGATTTCACCGTACCTTCGCCGGGACCCTGCCCAAGTAGGCCACCATTTTTGAACGCTTCCATAGAACGGTTGACTTGATAACGACTTCCGGCAGCTGGATCGAGAAAACCGTCAATACGAGCGGTAACATGAGGCAAAGTGAAATAGGCGGTAATTAAGCCTAGAGCCGCAAAAAGAATAAGACCGCCGACCAAAATCATCGGAAGTCCTGCTAAAAATAACTGAACACCACCGATGGCAGTTACAACAACGGTTTGCCCCAAGTCTGGCTGCATAAGCAAAAGGCTGATGACAACGAGCCAGATACCAATCGCTATCCATGTGCCGGGAATGCCTTCGTCACTTTTTGCACTGGCAAGCATCCAGGCGATAGTGACGGCAAAAAAAGGTTTTACAAATTCAGACGGTTGTAGAGAGAAGCCTAGGATGTTGATCCAGCGTGTCGCACCTTTAATTTCAACCCCTAATAGGAGTGTTGCTAATAATGCAAGAACTGTCAGTCCCATGCCGATAACGGCAAAACGGCGCACTTTTTTTACTGGCATCAGGGAGATGCCGATCATGAAAGCAGCAGCAGCCGGGAGCAACAGGAAATGACGTTTCGCGAGCTGGAATGTACCAACACCACTGATTCGATCCGCCGCGGCGGGAGAGGCGGCGAGAACTAAAAGCGCACCAAATCCCATAAGAGCCAATAATGCGGCGAGATTCCAACGATCTACCGTCCACCACCAACGACCTAGAACAGATGTGTCTGTACGAGAAAATGTGCTCATGAGGCAATTTCCTTTACAGGCTGGCGTTTAATCTTGTTCACACACTCTTTGAAGTGGTCGCCCCTTAGCTCAAAGCTGCGGTATTGGTCCCAAGAAGCGCAAGCGGGGGAGAGGAGCACGACAGGATCTTTTTGGGGAGATTGTGTAGCATCATTTGCTGCTTTTGTGACGGCGACATCCAATGTTCCGCACATTTCATAGGGTAGAGAATTACCAATTTGTTTTGCAAAGGCATCTGCACTTTCGCCAATCAGATAAGCTTTGCGAATACGAGGATAATAAGAAGACAAACTTTCTATGCCACCTTCTTTTGCCCGGCCACCTGCGATCCAGTAAATGTTGTCATAACTGCCGAGTGCGCGTGCCGCTGCATCTGCGTTTGTCGCCTTTGAATCATTGATATAACGAATATGGTTGTCTGTCGTTACAAGCTCTTGGCGGTGTGCCAAGCCAGGAAATGATTTCATCCCGACGATAATTTCTCTATCCGTCAGTCCGATAGATCGGCAGGCAGTAAAGGCGGCTGCAGCATTTTGATGATTATGGTTGCCCGGTAAACATTCGATAGCGTTTAAATCTGCAATCTCGTTTTCGGCGGCAAAGGCATCGTCAATCAATTGGCCTGCAACGACAAAAACACCTTCAGCCAGTCGGGTAGATCCTGAAATCGGTATTGTTTTAACTGTTCCGGTTTGGTTTATCTTGTCAAACACCTCGCGAGAATAGTCATCATCCATGCCAATGATGGCTGTATCGTTTTTTGTCTGGCGCTCAAAAATATGTTTTTTTGCTTTGATATAGCCATCTATATCGCCATGGCGATCCAAATGGTCGGGGCTTATGTTCATGAAAAGCGCAATATTAAAAGCGAGCTGGGATAACAGATCAAGCTGATAGGACGACATTTCCAGAACGTAAACACCCGTAGCGTCAAGTTGTGGTAATTCTAGCGCCGGGGTGCCAAGATTTCCCCCGACGGCCACATTACGTCCGGCGGATGTCAAAATGTGTGCGATAAGGCTTGTTGTTGTTGATTTCCCGTTGGTGCCAGTAATACCAATGAAAATCGCTTCAGGTGCTGCTCGGTAAAGAAGCTCGACTTCGCAGATGATTTCAATGCCATTCTTTTTTGCGTCTGTAGCAACAGGGTGCGGTGTTGGGTGTGTCAGGGGAATGCCTGGTGACATCACCAAGGTTTGCACAGCTTCCCAATCACAGTTATTTAGATCGACAAGCTTTAGGCCTGCTTCTTCAGCTTTTTCTCGACCCGCGGGGTTATCATCCCATGCCCAGACTTTTGCGCCTGATTGCGCAAGAGCACATGCGGCAGTCAACCCGGAACGCCCCAGACCTAAAATGGCAAAGGCTTTCCCATTGGTTGAACTGATATATGTGCTTAGGTCGATCATCTTTTCTTATCTAAGTTTCAATGTGGCTAGGCCGATGAGGGCAAGGATCATGGAGATAATCCAGAAACGGATAACCACAGTTGGTTCCGCCCAGCCCTTCTTTTCAAAGTGATGGTGCAGGGGCGCCATTCGGAAAACACGTTTACCCGTCGTTTTGTACGAAGCGACTTGGACAATCACTGAAATGGTTTCCAAGACAAAAAGGCCGCCGATAATTGAGAGAACGATTTCGTGTTTGGTGATAACAGCAATGGTTCCCAATGCGCCGCCCATACTTAGAGAGCCAGTATCGCCCATAAAGACCATAGCGGGCGGTGCATTAAACCAGAGGAAACCAAGGCATGCGCCAACTAGCGCACCGCAGAATACCGTCAACTCGCCTGTGCCGGGCACATAGGAAATCTGTAGGTATTCTGCAAAAATGGTATTGCCGACAAGGTAAGATATCAGGCCAAAACAGGCGCCTGCGATCATCACTGGCACAGTTGCCAGGCCATCAAGG
The DNA here is from genome assembly GCF_048259265.1 of Kiloniella sp. Classification (NCBI taxonomy): domain Bacteria; kingdom Pseudomonadati; phylum Pseudomonadota; class Alphaproteobacteria; order Rhodospirillales; family Kiloniellaceae; genus Kiloniella; species Kiloniella sp. Next base: position 52,668 of record NZ_JBLXHT010000010.1, read on the forward strand.
CCATCGGTGAGGTTCACTGCATTCGACGCGCCGACCATGACAAAAACAGCAAAAGGAACATAGAAAAGGCCAAGGTTTACCATCAGTTCTTTGAAAAATGGGATCGCAAGATGGGTTCCCATTTCCGGCGGACTGACAGCCATGGTACCTGTTGCTGCAAGAACAGAGATCAGGACTTGTGCCAGTAATTTGGCTTTACCGGGAAGTCCCTTTGTATTGCGTTGTGTCAACTTGAGATAGTCATCACCAAAACCAATCAGCCCAAAGCCAATGGTTACAAGAAGAATAATCCAGATAAAAGGGTTGCTTAGGTTTGCCCAAAGCAGCGTGGAAACAGAAAGGGCAAGCAGTATGAGTGCGCCCCCCATTGTCGGGGTTCCCTTTTTGGTCAACAGGTGGCTTTCAGGCCCATCATCCCTGATAGGTTGGCCTTCACCTTGTTTGACTTTAAGCCAGCGAATGATTTTGGGACCAAAGATAAAAGAAATAAGAAGGGCAGTCAGAACAGCCCCGCCACTTCTGAAGGTAATGTAACGAAAAACATTAAATAATGAATAGTCGTCAGCCAACGGCAGGAATATTTCATATAACATTACTCTTCTCCTCCATTGCTTTGTGCAGATAGAGATTTCAGAGCTTCTATAATCACGGACATCTTACTTCCCAATGATCCTTTGACTGATACAACGTCATCGGCCTGAAGTTCCGTGGCCAGAACGACGGCTAATTCCTGTGAATTTTCTGTGTGAGCACCGCGTAATTCCGAGGGCAGGGCCTCGTGTAAGGCTTTCATGTACTGTCCGCAAGTAAATACGAGGTCGATACCTGAATCATTAATGGGCCCAGTCAGATCGGCGTGTATTTTCTTTGCATTTTTACCAAGTTCCAGCATATCGCCGAGAACAGCGACTCTCCGCCCTGTGTTATCAGGAGCGGCATTTGCTAGAACATTTAAGCTGGCTCTTACTGATGCTGGGTTGGCATTGTAGCTGTCGTCGATAAGTTCGAAGTGTTTCCCATTGGCGAGTTTCTGGACAGATTTTTCTCCTCGCCCAGGGAGGCCGTGGACCGTACTTAAATCTGTCGCAGCTTTTTCAACATCAGCGCCAACGGCATCAACAGCTGCCAAGGCCGCCAAACTGTTTAATATCCAGTGAAAACCGGGGTTGGAAATTGTATAGTCTATAATCTTTCCACAGATATCAGCTTGGACCCGACTGTATTCAGCAAACAGCTCGTACCCGATCAACCTTGCCTGCGCTTTGGGGTGTTCTCCGAAACTGATAATCTTTGTGATGCCGTTTGCCTGTGCTCGTTCGGCCATTAGGTCAAAAAGCGCATGGTCACGGTTTAGTATTGCAACACCATCAGAAGTCATTGCTTCGAATATTTCGCACTTTGCTTCAGCAATTTCTTCGAGAGATTTAAAGAACTCAAAGTGTGCAGCTTCGATTGTACTGATAATTGCAACATCGGGACGAACCAATTTGGTTAGCTCCCGAATTTCACCGGTGCTGTTCATCCCCATTTCGTTGACGGCGTAAACAGCATTTCGTTGCATCCTCGCCAAACTGAGCGGCACACCCCAATGATTGTTGAAGCTTGCGGCGCTGGCAGCGGTTTCTGCTTGCTGGCTTAGGCAGTGTCGTAGAATTTCTTTGATAGTTGTTTTACCTACCGATCCTGTGACACCAATGAATTTAGCAGTGCTGTTTGCCCGAGCCGCAGCCCCAAATCTATTGAGGGCGCCAAGCGTATCATCAACAATTAAAAGAGGTGCGTCGTCGGATAGGCGTTCTGGTCGACGTTGCACAACCGCGGCAGAGGCACCTTCTTCAAAAGCCTTGGCGACATAATCATGTCCGTCAAAGTTAGGGCCTTGCAGGGCAAAAAACAGGTCTCCTTTATCCAGACTTCTGGTGTTTAGGGATAAACCTGTTGCCTGCCAGTCATGTGTATTTTCTCCACCCGTTGCACTTGCTGCATCTGCGGCTGTCCACAATACTTCACGCATGATCAGGACCTCCTGAATTCCGGGTTTCTAACGTATGATTTATTGCTTCTTGGGCAACAATGCGATCATCAAAGGGAAGAACTTTATCGCCGATAATTTGGCCGCTTTCATGACCCTTTCCGGCAATAATAAGGAGATCGCCGTTATTAAGAGCTGAAACAGCCTTGAAAATGGCTTTTCTGCGATCATCTACTTCAATGGCATTTGGGGCCGCAGCCATTGCTTGTGCACGAATGGTTGCGGGATCTTCTGTTCTAGGGTTGTCGTCTGTAATGTAAGCTTGATCAGCTAGCTTATCTGCAATCCCGCCCATCAGGGGACGTTTTCCGGGATCGCGATCACCACCACAGCCAACAATAATGGAAAGCTTGCCTGTTGTGTGTGGGCGCAGCGCTTGAATGATGGTTTCGACAGCATCCGGGGTATGGGCAAAATCTACGTAAACCGTTCCGCCCTTGGCCGTTTTTCCAATTTTCTCGGCGCGTCCGGGAACACCCTTTAGATTTGGTAAGATTTTCAGTACCTGTTGCAGGTCCGCGCCACAGGCAAGGGTTAGGCCAACCGCGGCCATGATGTTAGCTGCCTGAAAGCTACCCGTTAAAGGCAAGGTGATCTGGTAAATTTCACCAAAAAGAGACAGGGTTAAATCCTGACCGTCTGTTGTAGGGCTTTGTTTTACGACTTGCAGGTCACTAGGTTTATGTCCATAGCTGATAATCGTATGATTTCTGTCGGCACAAACTTTTGCAATGCGCTCGTATTCCGGCATGTCTTTGTTGAGAACAGCAGTTGCCCCGTTCGGCAATAGGTCGCTGAACAACCTTAGTTTGGCATCCAGATAGCTGGCCATATCCGGATGATAATCCAGATGATCCTGTGAGAGATTACTAAAAGCTGCTGCTTTCAAGCGCAGGCCATCAAGACGGTATTGGTCCAAGCCGTGGCTGGATGCTTCCAAAGCCAGATGGTTGTAGCCAAGATCACCAAGATCTTTGAGGCTATTGAAAAGACCAATAGAGTCAGGTGTTGTTAAGGCTGCTGGCGCGTTTGGAATAGGGGGGTAAATACCAAGGGTGCCAAGGCTGGCTGCCTTTTTGTCAAGTGCTTCCCAAATCTGGCGGGTAAAAGTGGCAATGGATGTCTTGCCATTGGTGCCGGTAATTGCAACCTGGGTTTCAGGCTGTTTTTCACTAAATGCAGCGGCCAACAATGAAATTGCTTGTCGTGGATTTTTGCTTTTCAGTACGGCTATTTTTGTTTCATAAGCAGCAGTATCTTTTTCAACAGAAACAAGAATTGCTGTTGCCCCAGACGCTATAGCCTGAGGGATGAAATCAAAACCGTCGGGGCCGTTCTCTACAGAAGAAGGAAGAGCCGCAAAAAGAGAACTCTCTTTTATTTTTCTACTATCAAGACAAAGTCCTGTTATTTCCCTGTTGTCATCACTGCATGAGGGACGAAATTCTTCCGGTATTTTCGACAACAGTTCATCTAGCCGCAATCTTACGTCCTTCCATGCGGGCCTTGGCCTTTTTCAAAATTGTATTACCTACGTTATCTGCGTCTTCAATATACGCTGGCTCTATACCCATAAGGGGAGCCATTCTTTCAATAACGCGTTTAACAACAGGCGCTGCGACCCAGCCACCCGTTGCAAATCCATATGTTTTTTTTGTGCCTTTGGGCTCATCGACCATGACATAAACAACATAGCGGGGATTGTTCATCGGAAATGCTGCAACAAAAGAGGACACGCGTGAATTTTTCACATAACGTCCACCTCTTAATTTGTCTGCGGTACCGGTCTTTCCACCGACAAGGTATCCCTTGGCGTTGGCGTTTTTACCTGAACCATGCAAAACAACAAGGCGCATTAAATCCCGCATATAATCAGACGTTTTTTCACTCAGGATACGACGCCCGAGGGGGGCATCATCCTTGGCGCGCTTGATGAAGGTTGCAGGTTTTAATGTTCCACCATTGACCAGACTGGAAATTGCCGAGCTTAGCTGTAGGGGGCTTACCGCAATACCATGCCCATAAGAGATGGTCATGGTGTTGATTTCACGCCAAGGTGACGGAACCAATGGTGTACCAACTTCGCTGATTTCGACGGATGCTGGACGCAAAAGGCCAAAGTTCGACAGATATTTACGTTGTCCCTCTGTTCCAACTTCCATCGCCATTTGGACTGTGCCGATGTTACTGGAATAGATAAGAATTTCGGGTACAGACAACCAACGCTTCAAGGGCTTGTAATCGTTAATGGTAAAACGAGATACGCGGATGGGTTTGCTGACATCATAGCCGTCATAGACAGAGGCAACACCTTCATCCAGAGCCATTGCAGAGGTCAGTAATTTAAACGTTGACCCCATTTCATAGATACCCAAAGTGGCGCGGTTAAAACGTGCGTCATCCGACGCCGTTCCCGGATTACTAGGGTCAAAGCTGGGGAGTGATACAGAAGAGACTATTTCGCCAGTGTTTGCATCCATGACGATACCTGCGGCACCAATGGCACTGAACTCTTTCATAGAGCGGGCCATTTCTTCGCGCAGTATATGTTGAACGCGTAGATCTAGGCTCAATTGAATTGGCTCTGGGTGTTCGCGTAACACCCGGTCAAATGAGCGTTCAATGCCGGCGAGGCCTTTGTTGTCGACGTTTGTAAAGCCAATAACATGAGCGCCAAGGCTGCCATGGGGATAAAAACGGCGCTGTTCCTGTTCGAACTCTAGTCCGGGAATGCCAAGGTTGTTAATGGCATATTGTTGGCGTGGCGTGAGATTTCGTTTGATCCAGATAAAGCCACGATTTGATGATAGCTTTTTTAGCAGTTTGTCTTGGGAAAGTTCTGGGAGTATATCTGCTAGAACTCTTGTTGCGGCTTCTGGGTTTGGAATTTTTCTTGGCTCAGCATACAGTGATGCCGTTGGAAGCGTTGTTGCCAAAACAATGCCGTTACGATCGACAATATCTGCACGGGTCGTTTGAACAGGGGGGGCTTCGTCAATTTCCTGTGCTGTTTTAGTGTTCGTTTTTGTGCCTTGTAAAAGGGTCAAATCCACCAATCGGATAGAGATGACCATAAAGGCCATCGCCATCAAGGCGCCAGCAACAATCAATCTTGTTCGCCCGGTTTCGAGGGCCTGACGTAAACGACCATCCAGCGTAATCACTGCCTTGGGCGTTTTGGGATTGTTCAGGTTGGTCAGGCGACCTTGTTTGTTATCTTCTCGCCAATCGCTCATTCTGTCACCTCTGCACTGGCGGGGGTTGCTGAGCTTGGTAATTTGATGCTGGTACCGGGTGTCTCTTCTTGATCTTTATAAGGAATATCGGACAATGTAACGATCTGCGCCGGATCAAGCGGTTTGAGTTCTAGATATTGAGAAGACAGGCGGGCCAATCGCTCTGGGCGGTTCAAATAACTCCACTCTGCCTGCAGAATACGAATGGCTTCTTTATCTCTTTCGATCTGGGATTCTACCTGTGCCAATTGTCCTTCAAGGGCATTTACTTCCTCTTTGATTTGAAAAAGCACGATTGCACAGGCTGTGCCAACGACAATCCAGATAGTGAGACCGAGATTTTTCATGCGGCTTCTCCTTGTGTGCAAGGGGCATCCGTACGAATTGCTACGCGGAGTTTGGCTGAACGAGAACGAGGATTTTCGTTACATTCTTTATCGCTGGGTGCGATGGCTTTTTTTGTCGGCAGGGAGAAAGGGGCCTTACACAGAGCCGCGGGCTCAACCGTCGGAGAATGACGGGAGCCCTGCGGCGTCCCCCCACTGCGTTCGCGTAAGAAGTTTTTAACAATACGATCTTCGAGAGAATGAAAAGATACGATTGCCAATCGGCCGCCGGGATTTAGAAGCTGTTCTGCTGCTTCTAGCCCACGTTCCAGTTCACCCAATTCGTCATTAACGAAAATGCGCAAGGCCTGAAAAGAACGAGTTGCGGGATGGATGTTTTTGCCATCTTTTCTGGGTTTTTGCCTGATGATGCGACGAATGAGGTCTGCGAGCTGCAGTGTCGTTTCAAAAGGTTTCTCAACTCGATCGGTCACAATCGCACGTGCAATCAGACGAGATTTTTTTTCTTCGCCGTATTTATACAGAATATCCGCGATCTCTTTTTCGTCGTATGTGTTGACAATATGAGACGCTGGTGGCCGTTGATCAGAATTAGGGCCGTCCATGCGCATATCAAGCGGACCGTCTTCCTGAAAAGAAAAGCCGCGCTCTGCTTGATCCAGCTGCATGGAAGAAACACCAAGATCCAATGTTATGCCATCAACCTTGTTGATACCTGCTTGTTTTAATAACGATTGCATGTCGCCAAAACAGCCAGCAAGAGTTGATATTTGGCCAGTGATCACTTCGGGAAGATTTTTCGCATTCGCGTGTGCCGTAGGGTCCCGATCTATGCCGAAGACTTTACAATCGGCCTGTTGGGCAATTGCGCGACTATATCCGCCAGCACCAAAGGTGCCATCCACAAACACTTCGTTGTCCTGTGGGGTCAGGGCAGCGATGATTTCCGGCAACATGACAGAGTAATGTCCGTCTTGCTGGGCATTTAGGTCTGGGGCGGGTGAGGACGGGCCTTCGGAACCGAAAACAGGGTTTTTCATGGAGAGAGGGGAAAAAAGAGGAGTCATCCGTTTTCTCCTTCTCTATCAAGTGTAATCGTCAGTTTCTGGGCTTTTGCGCGATCGCGGGCTTCCTGTTTTTTCTGTTCCAGCGTGTCTGGGTTCCAGACTTGGAAAAGGTCACCTTTGCCGACAAAGGCGGCACGATCGCTGATTTGGGCATGGGCGATCAGTGCAGGCGGCAAAAGAATACGTCCATCACCATCAAATGAAAGTTGGTGAGAGTCCGCAAGAATTGCTGTGGCAAGGTCATCGTGCTCATCAGAGAACAGGTCTAGGTTGGAGCTCATGCTTTTATGGAGGCGACGCATGAAATCCATACCAGCTGCTTCTAGGGCATCAGCACGATAGGAACGGAAAATAACAATTCCTTGAAAGGGTTGGTCGGCGAGCATTTGGCGAAAGGTAGCGGGAACCGACACGCGGCCCTTTTTATCTACCTTGTTTTCAAATGTACCTATAAAAAAGGTCACTGATTCCGCCCCAAAATGAATTGACCAATATTGGTCTGTCTAGGAACGCACCCCTGCGTTCTTGACTTGCCCTGTTCCCGATTTGGTCTGAAATGGGTCGTTTCTAATCACAAATGGGATATTCTGGGATATCATGGGATAAGATGGGTGTCAATGGTTCTCCGGTATGTCAAGGTATAGTTAAAACATAGTTAATTACTTATTTTTTATAGCTAAATTTTGAAATATTTTTTATAAAAATTGAAATAATTTTTATAAAAAATAGTGTTTTGGATTGATTTTGTTAATAAATTTTTTTTCAAAAATGAGGTGAAGTATTATTCAGTGAATAGAGACTTGCTCGGGATCTTATCGTGAAGATCTGGCTGAAGAGAATATTCTGAGTTATTTATATAAAACTGGATCTGATTGTTTGTGCTTTTGTCGCTATCTGGGGCGATTCACTTGTTTTCTTTTGCTATTCTCGGATCGGTTCTTCTGATTAAATAAGTTTTTGAAAAAAACTTTTTATCTGAAATTGACGCCGCAATATTCTTAAACACTGGTATTAGCCTTATAGTACCAGCATTGGGTGAAAATAGATGAGTAAGATTGTTCTGGATGCCGCTGATATTCGTATTCTTGTGGCTGTACAACAAAATGGGCAGCTTAGTAAATCCAGACTTGCTGAAATTGTGAATCTCTCCCCAACGCCTTGCTGGATACGTTTGGCAAAGCTTAAAAAAGCTGGATTGATCAAAGGCTATTCCGCTGAGATTGCACTCGACAGTATTGTGAATCTGTCCAGGGTTATTGTGTCACTTTCATTAACAAGCCACCGCAAGCAAGATTTTGAACGCTTTGAAGCCTATATACGCGGTGAGGATTCTGTTGTGGAATGTATAGCAACGGGCGGCGGTACGGACTATGTGATGAAGGTGTTTTCCCAGGATCTCTCTTCTTTTCAAGCAATCATGGATGCAATGCTTTCTGCAGAGTTAGGTATTGATCGTTACATGACTTATATTGTTACGAGAGAGGTGAAATCTGTTTCACCAAACCTTAATCTGTTGCTTCCAGCTCAGAAATGCTGACATGACGATAAGCCGTAAAGAAGCCTGATATAATCCGATAAAAACTATAAGAGACCAAACGGTTTATATGGCCGGATAATAATGGTCTGTTTGGTCTTTTGTGCAGGAAAACTTAGCCCGTATTTTTCTGTAGTCGCTGCTAATGTCTGATAAATTCATTCAAGACGTGGCAGCCGTCAAAAGCTGCCCAAATAGAGGCAAGTAGCATGACGAACACAGATGATTTTGGTTTTGGTACACAAATTCGTAAATCCCCTTATTTTGACGCAACTGTTCGCTGGGGAGCGAAAGCATTTTCAGTATACAATCATATGTATATTCCCCGCGATTTTGGTGATCCGGAACAAAATTTTTGGAATCTGGTGAATGATGCGATCCTTTGTGATGTCGCAGTTGAACGACAGGTTGAAATCACAGGCCCCGATGCCGGGAAATTTGTCCAGCTGCTAACTCCCCGAAATTTATCAAATCTTGCGGTTGGGCAATGTAAGTATATTTTGATCACAAATGCTGATGGTGGGGTGCTGAATGATCCTATTTTGTTACGTTTGGGTGAAAATCGTTATTGGATATCTTTGGCCGATAGCGATATTTTACTTTGGGCGCAAGGCGTCGCAATTTATTCCGGCCTTAATGTCAAAATTGGTGAGCCTGATGTTTCTCCTTTGCAGTTGCAAGGGCCTAAATCTGGCGAAGTGATGAAGGCACTGTTTGGTGAAAGTATCATGGATCTTCGTTACTATTGGTTGCGCGAAATCAATCTTGATGGAATCCCGTTGATCGTTTCGCGCACTGGTTGGTCAAGCGAACTTGGGTATGAGCTTTATCTCTGCGATAGTGCGCAAGGTGATGCGTTGTGGGAAAAAATTATGGAGGTGGGCACACCTTTGGGGTTAAAGCCCGGTCATACCTCATCAATCCGACGGATAGAGGGTGGGATGCTATCTTATCACGCTGATATGGATATTATGACCAATCCTTACGAATTGGGGATGGATCGTTTGGTTGATCTGGAAATGGAGGCTGACTTTATTGGCAAGGATGCTTTGCAAGTGATTCATCAAAACGGAGTCTCTCGCAAACAGGTTGGACTTGTTATCGATGGTCAGAATTTTAAGGGTCCAAATACGACCTTTTGGAAGGTGAAGAAAGACAATAATATTGTCGGAAAAGTGACCTCTGCTGTTTATTCCCCGCGTCTTAATCAAAATATTGCTTTAGCGATGGTTTCGGTTGATGTGAGTGAGGTTGGCACTATTTTTGACATTGAAATTCAGTCAGAGATCTTACAGGCTAGAGTCGTTGAAAAGCCGTTTTTTGATCCACGGAAAAGGATCACTGTCGCTGCCTAACTACTTGATTTCCGAATTAAATATTCCGTGCCACAAATAATGGTTTTAAAATTATGTCTGAACTTTCTATCGAGCTAACTTGGCAACGTTCTGAATCTGAATTGCGTCCGGGTAAATATTCCAACGCTCACACTGTCCGTTATAATGACGATTATAAAGTACAGGTCGATGCTGCACCTGATTGGGGTGGAGATGGAGGAAATACGAACCCTGAACAGGCGTTAGGGGCAGCTTTATCAAGTTGCCATATGATGACATTTCTTGCTTTGGCGGCCAAAGCAGGGTGGCCTGTCGTTGGTTTTAAAGATCGTGCTGTTGCTTTTTTGGGTAAAAATTCTAATGGGAAAATGTCTGTTGTAAAAATTGATTTGCATCCAGTTGTTGAGTTTGATGCTAATTTTACGATTACAGCAGAAGAGCTGGATAAAATGCAACATCGTGCGCATCGTTATTGTTTTATTGCGAATACATTAGCTGATAGCGTTGAAATCAATATTTGCGCAACTTAGGGAGTAGGGACTGTGCCAGAGACTGGACTTGATCAGGGTATTTTGCTCAGTGAGAAAAATGCAGCGGGAATATTGAGGCTTACCTTGAACGATGACAAGCGACGTAATGCCCTGTCAGAAGAAATGTTGCGCAAGTTAAAAGATGTATTTTCTTCGGCTGCTGTTGACGCATCTGTGCGTGTCGTCGTTCTTGCTGCGAAAGGGCCTGTATTCAGCTCTGGACACAACCTCAAAGAAATGACGGCGGCGCGAGAGTATGATGATCGTGGTCGTGCTTACTTTGCAAAAATACTGGCGTTATGTTCCGAAGTAATGCAGAGAATGGTGGATTGCCCGAAACCGATTATTGCAGAAGTTTCAGGAATTGCTACAGCGGCAGGGTGTCAGTTGGTGGCAAGCTGTGATCTGGCCGTTGTGTCGGATACGGCACAATTCAGTACGCCGGGTGTTCATATAGGGCTTTTTTGCTCTACACCCATGGTTGCCTTGTCTCGTAATGTATCAAATAAGCATGCTATGGAAATGCTTTTGACCGGGGATATGATTTCTGCGGCACGGGCTGCTGAAATTGGCTTGGTTAATCGGGTTACTTCTGAAACAGAATTGGGCGATACTGTATTTGAGTTGGCACAGAAGATTGCATCAAAATCCAGTCTGACGCTCGCGACAGGGAAGCGTGCTTTTTATGAACAGCGTGAAATGAACTTGTCGAAAGCTTATGAATACGCATCGAATGTGATGGTTGAAAACATGCTGGCGTTTGATGCCGAAGAAGGCATTGGTGCTTTTGTTGAAAAGCGTGAGCCACAATGGCGAGATAAATAGGTCCGAAATGAGTAAGTTGGAGATGAGTAACCCTTATAACACTGGTCTTGATCGTAATCAGGCCAATTATCAGTCTTTAACGCCTTTGACTTTTCTCGAGCGTGCCGCGAGTGTTTTTCCGAATCACATTGCGATTATTCACGGAAAATTACGTCGTAATTATGCGGATTTTTACGAGCGTTCTCTGCGGTTGGCTTCTGCCTTGTCAACGCAGATTGTTGGGCAGAGCATTGGACGTGGTGATACTGTTTCAGCTCTTCTGGCCAATACGCCTGCAATGCTGGAATGTCATTATGGTGTACCTATGTGTGGGGCTGTTCTGCATTCAATAAATACAAGGCTAGATGCCGCTGTCATCGCATTTCAGCTAGATCATGCTGGTACTAAAGTGCTTATTGTTGACCGTGAGTTTATGCCATTGGCGCAACAAGCTTTGACCTTGGCAAAAGTTACTCCGACGCTTATTCAGTATGATGATCCTGAATATACAGGGCCAATAACCATAGTTGATGCGCTGGATTACGAAGAGGTCCTTTCGCAAGGAGATCCAGCGTTTAGCTGGATGATGCCCGAAGATGAGTGGGATGCGATTTCTATAAACTATACGTCGGGTACAACGGGTGACCCCAAAGGTGTTGTGTCTCATCATCGGGGGGCCTATCTCTTGGCGCAGGGAAATGCGTTGACGACCTCGATGGCGAAGCATTCTGTGTATCTTTGGACGTTACCAATGTTTCACTGTAATGGCTGGTGTTTTCCTTGGACCCTTTCGGCTGTCATCGGAACACATGTTTGTCTTAGGCAGGTGCGCGAGGATCAGATCTGGAATTCATTAGCTGATCATGGTGTGACGCATCTGTGTGGCGCCCCTATTGTCATGTCTTTGATGATTTCTGCGCCTGAGACGATAAAGCGTAATCTAAACCATACCGTACAGTTTTTAACTGCTGCGTCGCCTCCGCCCCAAAAATTGTTGGCGGATATGAAGTCTGCTGGATTCGATGTAACACATCTATATGGTCTTACGGAAACCTATGGGCCTGCTGTGGTGAATGATTGGCATCAAGAATGGTCAGATCTTCCGTCTGGGGAACAGGCCTGTCTCAAAGCCCGCCAAGGTGTGCGTTACTTACCTTTGGAGGGGTTGGATGTTATTGACCCGGAAACGATGATCCCAGTGCCTCGTGACGGGGAAACATTAGGAGAGGTTATGTTCCGGGGTAATGTTGTTATGAAGGGCTATTTTCGCAATCATAAAGCAACAAAAGAGGTCTTTGAGGGGGGCTGGTTTCACTCTGGTGATCTCGGGGTGATGCACCCAGATGGATATATAGAGCTCAAGGACAGATCAAAGGATATTATTATCTCCGGGGGAGAAAATATTTCGTCCATTGATATTGAGGAAATTCTTTATCGACATCCCGCAGTTGCTGTCGTCGCCGTCGTCGCTATGCCGCATGAAAAATGGGGAGAGACACCCTGTGCCTTTGTCGAATTGGCGTCTGATCAAGATGCTTGTTCTGAGGAGCTAAATGATTGGTGTCGAGAGCATCTGGCTTCTTACAAGGTTCCCAAAAAGTTTGTTTTCGCATCCATTCCCAGAACATCTACGGGCAAAATACAAAAGTTCTTCTTAAGAGAGCAAGCTGCTAAATTCGTTGATAAGTAGTAAGGTTGAAGTGAAAAGTGTCAGACGGTCATAAGCCGGGTTTTGTCGCTTGCCACAAAGCCGAAGCCCGTGACAACGGAAGGCTATTCATCTGGGATGCTCATCGCTGAGCACCTCTCGCAACTGACCCGGTCGACGGTGCGGAAAAACACCTGATTCCTCAAAACAAAGTTTTGTGAACCTGCCGACCCTATTTAGTTTTGCTCCCGGTGGGGTTTACCATGCCGCTTCCATTTCTGGCCGCGCGGTGTGCTCTTACCACACCCTTTCACCCTTACCTGCTTGTCACAATCCATAAAGGACTGCGCCCTACAGGTGGTTTGCTTTCTGTGGCACTTTCCCTAGGGTCGCCCCCGCCGGGCGTTACCCGGCACCGTATTCCCGTGGAGCCCGGACTTTCCTCCCTTTCCGGTTCAGGCAAAGCCTGCCAGAAAGAGCAGCCTGTCGGACCGTCTGACGCGCTACAGTTAGGCGGCTTCTCAGCTGTCGTCAAGTTGTGAATAAAGGTCTGCAAGAATTTGACAGCATTCCGGGTCAATTTCCCCGTTTAATTTACTTGGCCGAAAGTGTCTTTGGAAAGCGATAATGGCAGCTTTTGTGACTGATCCAGTTGGATTTTTCATATCCACTTGATAGCCATACTCGCTGAGTTTTAAAAGAAAATCATCTCCTGCAATGGGGGTGTTTTGTACTGTTTCATCAGGATAAGCGCCAATGCCTTGTTTTGTGAGGTATTTCCAATCAAACAATTCGCCGGGGTCTTCTTTGCGTTCAGGGGCGACGTCTGAGTGCGCCAATACTCTGTGTGAAGGAATAGAATGGCGCTCTATAATTTCCTTACTGAGGGCGGCAACAGCTTTCATTTGAGCCGTGGGAAAAGGTCTGTACCCCCATTCATGTCCGGGATTAACGATTTCTATGCCAATCGAGCAGCTATTGATGTCTGTCTCGTCATGCCAGTAGGCAAGTCCAGCGTGCCAGGCGCGATGTTCTTCTGGAACAAGCTGAAAGATCTTTCCATCTTCCTCTATTAAATAGTGGGCGCTGACCTGTGCTGCGCTATTACACAGACGCTCAAGGGCCTCCTTCCCAGTTTGCATGCCAGTATAGTGTAACAGGAGCATATTTATATCAGCAGTTTTCGGACGAGGACCGAAGTTAGGAGAGCGATAGGTATGATTAATTTTCATAGCGCACTTTCCGGTTCTGGCGTGTGCAGCCTGTTCGGGTGTGATTCCAGCTCTTTCAGGATTGGGTTGTTAGCAACGATATTTTCGGTGACAGAGAGCAGCCATTGCCTGAATTTTCTCAAGGCTGGTTTGTTGGCTTTATTATTGGGGCTGGCAATATAATAACGGCCAATAAGGGAAACGAGATCTGGAAACGGCATGACCAGTCGCCCAGAAGCCAAGTCATCCTCTATCATCATTAAATCACCTAACGCAACGCCGTATCCCATTGCTGCTGCTTGTAGGGCGCTGTCTGTGGTGTCAAAAGCCTCTCCGCTATTTGTGTTAAGTAATTTTGCTTGTGCTTCTTGCCCCCATTGAGCCCATTCCCGATATTCATTTTCAGAGGTTCCTTTTGCTTCACTTTTGGCGGTACTGCTACAGTGCAACAGCATGACTTCGTTAAGTGAATTCGGGTCTTTGGGATTAGAGAGCTTGTCTAGCAATAAAGGGGAACACACAGGTGTCATCCATTCGTTGGTAATTGCTGTCGTGTGAACGTCCGTTGGCATGCAGTGACTATGGACAATGCCTGCGTCAAAGGTTTCCCGATCAAAGTCTACGGCATGCCAGGCGGTGGTCAGGCGGATATTGATATCGGGTTCCTGTGTCTGAAATTGTGATAGTCGTGGGATAAGCCACCTTACTGCAAATGAAGGGAATACTTTGATGGTTAACTCTTCGGATGTGCCGGTAAGATCTTCGGATATTGCGTGAACGCGATCAAACACATCGCTTAAAACGGGAAGAAGTTTTTTACCGCTATCGGTTAAGGTTAACCCCCGATGTTGGCGTTCAAAAAGTTGGATTTGATAGTAATCTTCCAGTGTTTTTATTTGGCGGCTTATGGCGCCTTGCGTAACGTTCAACTCATCAGCGGCATCGGTAAAGCTCAGTCGTCGAGCTGCGGCTTCGAAAGCTTTGAGGGCATTAAGAGGGGGAAGTTGTCGTCGCATTAGTCTTCCTATGAGAAAATCTCATTCAAGTATGACAAATTCCAGTTTGAAAAACAATGCCTAGTAACCTTAACTGTTGAGAGAAATTAGGAAATTAGATTTTTGTCAGTCACGGAATTTTGTTACTATGAGAAAAAATCGACTGCTGTCTCCGTTTTTGCAATACGTCTCTATGGAAAAGAGTGACAGTAAACCCTATGATTTGGGCGGATTTCATTTCGATTTTGAAGCGGGCGGAAGAGATATCCTTGCAAAGCCTGTGCTGCCGGACACCAAAATCGATGCTTCTTTCTTAGGTGTTCAGTGTCAAAACCTTCTCGGCGATCGCCATAGAGGCGGTCAATCCCGGAGATTCAATTCCAAAAAGGTTTGTTAGGCCGAGAATACCATGCGTTTTTTTATCCTGAATGACAAAGTCAACGGCAGGATCACCCGGTGCCTGAAGCTTGGGCCGGATGCCAGAATAGTCTGGTGTTAAGGTTCCGTCTTTTAGGTCAGGCCAGTACCGCCGGATTGCCTCGTAAAAGGGTTTGGACCTGTCGGGTGATACTTCGTAGTCAAGGGTTTCAACCCATTCTACATCAGGGCCAAATCTGATTTGACCCTCCATGTCCAGGGTGACGTGAACGCCCAAACCAGCAGCTTCGGGAACAGGATATATCAGATTTGAAAAGGGTGCTTTGCCGCTAAGGCTGAAGTAGTTGCCTTTTGCATAAAAAAGAGCGGGAACACAGTCTTTTGGAAAATGGGTAAGGCTTCCAGCCAGTGCCGGGGCATGAAGCCCCGCAGCATTTATAACTGTTTTTGCCTGAAGCGTCATAGGGCTTTCGCCGCCTGTATGGAGGATAATCCCCTGATCATTGACCTCGCCACCAGTTACAGGTGTGTTAAAAGCAATCATGCCCCCGTGATTTTCCAGATCGCCTTGAAAAGCCAGAATAAGGTTATGAACGTCAATAATACCTGTCGAGGGGGAATAGAGAGCTTTGGTCGCATGAAGCTCGGGCTCTCGATCTTTTATTTCTGAAGCTGATAGATAGCATAAATCATCAACCCCGTTTCTGATCGCCCGTTGTTTGATGTCTTCCAGTGTTTTTTCTTCAGCAGCTGTCGTCGCAACAATCAGTTTGCCACAGTTGTTGTACGGTACGGCGTGGCCTTGACAATATTGATAGAGAAGTTCTTTGCCTTTGACACAGAGTTCAGCTTTTAAGCTGTTATGGGGGTAGTAAATACCAGCATGAATGACACCGCTGTTTCGGGCTGAAATCTCGGACCCGGGCATGGACTCTTTTTCGATGACGATAACTTCGCGTCCGGATAGTGCCAACGCACGTGCACAGGCCATGCCGACAACACCAGCGCCAATAACTACACAATCAACCTGTTCCATGACAGCTTTTTTATCCTTGATGATGATCCTCCTATATGGCTGGGGGACCCTAATAATTCTAAAGGTTTCCGGCCTTGAGGTTTTCTTGCTTTTCTTCCAGCTCTAACCAGCGTTCTTCGGATGCTTCCAGATCGTTTTGTGTTTTTTCCAGAAGCTTACTAGCTTCTTGAAAACGCTCGGGCTTTTTGCTGTAGAGTTCAGGGTCAGCCATTTCCGCTTGTAGCTTCTCGGATTGTTCAGTTAACTTTTCGATCAAGCTGGGCAGAGAGTCCAATTCGCGTTGCTCTTTGTATCCGAGCTTTGCTGAAGACTTTGCCCGTGAGGGGGCTTCTTTTTTGGAGGCTTTGGATTTTGCGGGTGCTGATTCTGGTGCGCCTGTCCCGCTATTACTCAATGCTTTTTGTGCACGATAGTCACTATAGCCCCCGGCATATTCGATAACGGTACCATCGCCTTCAACCGCATAAATGGCGGTGGCCAATCGGTCGAGAAAATCACGATCATGGCTTACAAGTAAAAGCGTGCCATCGTATTCATCAAGTACCTCAACCAATAGATCAAGAGTATCCATATCCAGATCGTTGGTTGGCTCATCAAGGATTAGTAAGTTACTTGCCTGGGCAAACATACGGGCAAGTAACAGGCGGTTCTTTTCACCACCCGAAAGTGTGTAAACTGGTTGGCGAACCTGGCCGTCATCAAACAGGAAGTCTTTCAGGTAGCTGACAACATGCTTTTGTTGCCCGCGTACCATGATGGAATCGCCTCCCCCGGGGGACATAGTTTCCCAAAGGGTGCTGTTCGGATCAAGATCTTCACGCTTTTGATCAAAATAGAGCATGGTCAGGTTTGTGCCCAGATCGACCTTGCCCGTATCTGGTTCTATCTTTTCAACCAGCATTTTGACGAGAGTGGATTTTCCGGCACCATTGGGGCCAACAATGCCGATCCGATCGCCGCGTTTAACTTTAGTACTAAAATCTTTGATAATTTCGCGGGTGCCGCCACCCGCTAGCGGATAGGATTTACTGATGTTTTCAGCGGTGATGACTTTGTCGCCGCCAGTATCAAGTGTTTCAACTTGAAGCTTGGCTGTGCCCGGACCTTTCATCCACTCTGCGCGTTTTTGGCGGAGATCCTGTAAATTCCGTAGGCGACCCATGTTGCGTTTGCGTCGTCCGGTCACGCCGCGCTGGAGCCAATGTTCTTCACGAACAATTTTACGTTTAAGGCGGTGGAATTCCTGTTCCTCGTTTTCGCGCATTTCTTCAGCCCAAGCTTCGTAATGTTCGAAGCCTTTGCCAAGACGGTGAATGGTGCCACGGTCCAACCAAAATGTTTGTCGGGTGAGATGGTTAAGGAAAGCCCTGTCATGGCTGATAACCATCAGGGCGCCGCGGAAGTTTTTAAGCTCTTCTTCCAGCCACTGTATCGTGGGGAGGTCGAGGTGGTTGGTTGGCTCATCCATCAAGAGGACTTCTGGATCGCTTATAAGGGCTCGCGCCAGTGCTGCGCGACGTCCTTCACCACCGGATAACCCTGTTAATTTTCTGTCACCGGGAAGTTTGACGTGATCAAGCATAGCATCGACAAGATAGTCTGCTTCCCCTACATCAGGGCGCAAGCCAGCTTTTACATGTTCAAAGACGGTTTCGTCCTGATTGAAAACCGGATCTTGTGGCAGATAAGCGACGGTTACGCCCGGCTGAATAAAACGTTGGCCTTCGTCGAGTTCTTGCTGGCCGGACATGATTTTCAGTAGTGTGGATTTACCTGTTCCGTTTCTACCAACCAAACAGGCTTTTTCACCACGGGCTAAGCCAAAGGTAAGGTCTTGAAAGAGCGTTTTTGTACCAAAACGCAATCCGGCGCTATTGAGAGCGACAAGATGAGAAGGAGGCGCCATTTTGTTTTAATTCTTAGTTTCTGAGTTGTTTGATTTGATCGTAAGCGGCATTGATCGCGGCAAGTTTTTCATTTGCGAGATCAACGAATTCCTGTGGCATACCCTGAGCAACAAGCTTGTCAGGATGGTTTTCGATAACAAGTTTGCGGTGTGCCGATTTTATATCTTGGTCACTGCTTTCGCGGGTAACGCCCAAAATTTTATAGGGATCTGATTTGTCCGCGCCAACGTTTGAGGCGTGCAAGCGATCCCATTGGGCCTCGCTAAAGCCAAAAATCTCCGCGACACGTTGAAGATAGGTGATTTCTTCGGGGGAAACATTGCCATCAGCTTTTGCAATGTGGAACAGTCCGTTCAAAAGCTCTTCCAAAACCGCCGGATTATCTTTGAAGGTCCGCCCAATCTGATTTGCGTAAGGTTCAAAACCTTCCGAATCTTGTCTGGCACGGTCAAAAAGGCGGCCAACATTTTTCATTTCTTCCGGGGGAATACGAAATACCTGTTTAAAGGCGGCAACCTCGTCTTTGGTGACAACCCCGTCGGCTTTGGCCATTTTAGCGCCGAGTACAATCACACCGATTGTAAAGGTGATTTGTTTTGTGCTGTTTGTGCCGTCTTCGTCAGTTTCCGACCGCATGCGGTCAACCGCGTGCCCAGCCATGGCACCCAGAAATGCACCGATAGGTCCACCAACTAGGAAGCCAGCTGCTCCACCAACAATCTTTCCCCAAATACTCATTGTATGCTTATTTTGCCTTTGTGTTTAGAAACGGCTTATCCTTACGCGAAGGATATCGGAAACTTACTATAATATATCTCTTTTGCACTAGCTTGCCAGTACTTGAGAGTCAATCCCCGACCCTAGGAAAGGAGACTAAAGCAGTGGCAAGCTAGTGCGAAGTGATAGCGTCTATTTCTTGGTCAGGTATTTGTAACAGGACTTTTTATCATTTTTGCGATGACGCAGCAGAGGAGCTTTCTATAAAGCCGACTTTACCGATCCCGGGCAAGCGCAGGGCGATATTATCAGGGTCTATGCCAAAGTTTAATCCCAATATGTTGATTTCTAGACCTTCCGCTTTGGCGAGTGTGATGCCGGCCATTCCGTAAAGGGAAAGCTGTAGTCCTGTATTGCTTGGTGCTGCAGCGTAGAAGTTATCATCTTCATCAAGATAATCCTTGCCGATTGCGGTTGGTGGCAGATCGACATTCAAAGCTGGAATTTGTCTGATAACATGGGCGGTAAAGGTATTGGAATTTGGCCCGGGCCAAGCTTCGTACCTATCGGGGAAACGGTATGTCTTGGCGGCTTTTTTAATTTCGGGGATAATTTCAGCGGCCTGTTTGCCGCGAAGGTCATAATAAATTTCTGGCTTGGACCCGAACCAATTTCTATCTGGCCAACCTGTTGATACAGAAGTAACAGGCATTCCCCTGTAATGACGCCAGCCGATCACTTCCAGGCGGGTGTACTCACGGGCATTTTCCTCTTTAAACGCAAGCCATGTGTGGACGGCAAATGCACCACGCCAGTTATAGGTGCGTGCGCCATAGACTTGCACGATAGCTTCCGAGGTGGAGTTGGGGTGGGGTGCTATGCCCGCTCTATCGCGATTTGCTTTGCTCCAGGGTGTGTCAAGGTCCACCTCACCTGTAAGAATAACAAGTCCGGGGCCAATAAGTAACAGCAATACGATGGCTGTAAGGCGTCGTAATGATCTTAAAAAATACTTCATGCCCCATTCCTATAGGGATAATAGGGCATTCGTGTGGCAAGTCATCCTTCTGATAACTTATCTGTGAAATTATGTCATGTACCCGCGAAGCATTGGTAAACAAGACTTGGTGATAAGAGGGGGCTTCATAGAAGAAAGTAAGGGGGTATGATTATTTTTTGAGACTTTTTATAATATCATCATATTCTGTAATGGCTTCATGGCCTTTGGGGGAAAGCTGGTATATCCCTCTTTCAACTCGCATGAACCAGCCATACACATCACGTTGTAGTATTGCAGCTGTTTTTTCGACGAGCGTATTTTTTTTGATGTCTGCGACCTTTGCTTTTTGCTGTTGATTCAGATAACTCGCGCAGCGAAGGGCATCTTGACGATAGGCTGTAATGATAGGGCGTTTGTTTGTTCCGCCTTCGTTAGGGTCGCCAACTCTGCGTTCGAATTCTTGAAGAAGTAATCCCTGTCTTCGTTTGTTTTTACGTGGTTGATAGGGGCCGGGATCAACGTGAACCTGAATGTCAGTTGGTTGATTTTCGCCCATGCGTACTGTGATAAGTCCCAACCCTAAGCGGCGACATAATTTGATGATATCTTTTTGCTGACGGAACCATGGATTGGTTCTCTTTAGCTTGTGGGGAATGGCAAAGGCCATATAGACGTCTTCACTCAAAGCTTGTCGAGCAATGCCCTGGAAAAGAAGTGTCATATTAAAGCTTGTTTTCAGCTCTACAATTACAGGTGCCTCAGTGCCGCGAACGGCGATGACATCGCATCCCTTAATTTCAGATTTTACTTCATATCCCTGATTTTCAAGGTATGACTTTATCGGTGGGTAAAGCTCGGTTTCTCGCAAGGGGGCTCTTAATCTTTCTGAACTACGCATAAATATTATTGACGGCTGGCTGGTTATTTTCATCCATGATAGGGTAGCTATCCCATAGTGTTAGTCCAGCGTGTTTATTTTTATGCTGGTACCCAAAAACTTAATTTTCATGATGTCGCAGGTGTTTGGATGAGGAATACAGTACGTCTCAACGACGGTTTGAGAGCTTCTTTAGTTGAAATATTAGGCGATCGACTAAATCTTTCAACTGCTATTTGTGAAAGGCATGGAAAAGGTGAATCTCACCATCCTGCAATGCCACCAGAGGCAGTTGCCTTCGTTCGGTCCACAGAAGAAGTCTCAGCCGTTATGAAACTCTGCTATGAGCACGAATGTCCTGTGGTGCCTTTTGGCGCGGGGACGTCTTTGGAAGGACATGTTGCTGCTGTGGCAGGTGGCGTTTGTATCGATCTTTCCGAAATGGCCAGTATTATCGATGTCAGTAACGAAGACTTGGATTGCCGTGTTCAAGCTGGCGTAACCCGCAAGAAAATTAATCATCATTTACGGGATATGGGGCTGTTTTTCCCAATTGATCCTGGTGCTGATGCGTCCTTGGGCGGAATGGCCGCAACGCGCGCGTCGGGTACGAATGCTGTGCGGTACGGTACAATGCGAGACAATGTTCTTGGGTTAACGGTTGTTTTGCCGGATGGGGAGATCATGCGCACAGGTGGGCGGGCAAGGAAGTCTTCTGCCGGGTATGATTTGACGCGGCTTATGGTTGGGTCCGAGGGAACATTAGGGATTATCACAGAATTGCAATTAAGGTTGTATGGTATACCGGAAGCAATTTCATCGGCTGTTTGCTCTTTCCCAAATCTTGAAGCGGCTGTAGACGCCGTTATGCTGATCGTTCAAACGGGAATTCCTGTGGCCCGAATAGAGCTATTAGACGATGTGCAGATGGATGCCGTTAATAAATATTCCAAATTATCCTATCCTGTGGTGCCGACGCTCTTTTTTGAATTTCACGGAACTGAAAAAGGGGTTGTAGAGCAGGCCGAGTTGGTTGGGGAAATTGTCAAAGAATATGGTGGCGGTGATTTTCAATGGGCATCCAAGCAGGAAGATCGCAACAAGTTATGGCAAGCGCGGCATGATGCTTATTATGCGGGCATTAATCTGCGGCCTGATTGTGAAGGGTGGCCAACAGACGTCTGTGTGCCTGTTTCCAAACTATCTGAATGTATACTAAGAACGCGCAAACTGATTGATGATGCAGAACTTATCGCTCCGATTATTGGGCATGTGGGGGATGGTAATTTTCACGTGCTGTTTATTGTTGATCCGGCAAGCGCAGACGAGATGGAAAAAGCTAGTCGCGTTAATCAGGTCATGGTTGATATGGCTATTTCCTTTGGTGGAACCTGTACCGGAGAGCACGGTGTTGGTCTGGGGAAAAAGAAGTATCTGGTAAAAGAACATGGTGATAACGCCGTTGCGGTGATGCGTAAAATTAAACAGGCTTTAGATCCCAAGGGACTGATGAACCCTGGTAAAGTTATCCCTGATGTTTGACGTGTTCGCAGTAATTACATAGAGGTATCTGCTTTGATTTTCCTTGCTTGTATAGACGGGTATGCAATAAATTAAATTTTGAAAATTGGCGATTTTAAAGATGATAATGTCGCATTTAGGTAAAAAATAAGTCATTATGTCTCAATCGTTCATGTTAATGTCACATCTATTCATGACAGTGATCTGTTTGTGGGTCATCGTAATTGAGGTAAGGGCATAAGCTGAATTGTTAATAATCCTCTTCAAGAAGGATGTAGCGCTGAAATACAATTTTTCAGAGCCGTTCAGTATAATAAATAAAGGCATGATGTTTATTCGTGCTGAAGATGGGAGGCATGACTTGGTCCGCAAGTCGATAAAGAAATCCAACCATAATAATTAATCAAAGTGATGTTTATTTCTTTGAACAGGCACAACTTTTTTCTGTGAGTGCTTGATTCATTTGAAATTAATGTCTCTAATGTGTGCGTATAAAAAATGCGCATACGGCGTAAAAAAATAAACAGGTAGCGAGGCAATAGGCGCTATGGCGAATCCCGCATCTAGTGAGGCGTATGTACGCTTTGATGGGGTCCAAAAGAGTTATGACGGCGTAAATTTGGTTGTTAAAGACCTCAACGTCGACATACCAAGGGGCGAATTTCTAACAATGTTGGGCCCTTCCGGGTCCGGTAAAACAACTTCTCTAATGATGCTTGCTGGGTTTGAAACAGCAACTCATGGTGATATTTATCTGAACGGACGTTCTATTAATAATGTTGCGCCGCATAAGCGTGGGATCGGCATGGTTTTCCAGAACTATGCATTGTTCCCGCATATGACCGTTGCTGAAAACTTGGCTTTTCCACTACAAGTGCGGAAAATGAGTAAGGCCGACGTCGAAGAAAAAGTTCAACGTGCATTGGATATGGTTGAGCTGGGGGAATTCGGTAATCGACGTCCTGCGCAACTATCCGGTGGTCAGCAACAGCGTGTTGCTGTGGCCCGTGCATTGGTTTTTGAACCTGATCTTGTCTTGATGGATGAGCCTCTTGGTGCGCTTGATAAAAACCTGCGTGAACAGATGCAGTATGAAATCAAGCACATTCACGAACGCTTAGGTGTTACAGTTGTTTATGTAACGCACGATCAGTCTGAAGCGCTGACAATGTCAAACCGGATCGCTGTGTTCGAAGATGGTCGTATCCAGCAACTGGCACCGCCGACAGAGCTTTATGAGAAGCCTGAAAACGCGTTTGTTGCCCAGTTTATCGGTGAGAATAACAAGCTGACAGGCCGGGTTGATGCACTTGCTGATGGTATCTGTGAGGTTGTTCTTGATAATGGGGACCGTGTGAAAGCCCTAGATATTAATACCGATGGTGCTGGAAAAGGCACGACATTGTCTCTGCGACCTGAGCGGGTTTTCTTAAACCCTGTCGAAGGGCAGTGTCAGAACATGTTCTCGGGCAAAGCCGAAGAAGTTATTTACCTTGGTGACCACATTCGCGTTCGCATGAATGTTTGTGGTCATGATGATTTTATCGTCAAAGTTCCAAATGCATCTGACAAGAAAGGTCTCGTTCAAGGAGATACCATTCCTGTGGGATGGAGCATTGACGACTGTCGGGCGCTGGACGCCTGATTTTTCAGACCATTTTCTGCTTGTCCAAGCAGAAAATTATGTAGTGTTTTTCTGACACAAGGTCACAAAGCCTTAGGGAGGCATATTAAGAATGAAGAAAACTTTGAAACTCTCCACAGCTCTCGTGCTGGGTTCTCTTGCAGCTGCAACAGCTGTACAAGCCGCGGATACACTAACTGTCGTATCTTGGGGTGGTGCTTATACTGCCAGCCAACGTGGTGCTTACAGTGATCCTTTCACTGCAAAAACAGGTATTACTATTCTCGACGAAGACAAATCCGGTAACGCTCTTGCCGGTATGCGTGCACAGGCCGAAGCTGGTAATGGCGTTTGGGATGTTGTTGACATTCTCGAAGGTGATGCGCTGACAGCGTGTGACGAAGGTCTGGTTGACGAGATCGATTACAACAAGGATCTCGACAAAGGTGCTGACGGCTCAATGCCGCTAGATGACTTTGTTGAAGGGGCTTTGAGCGGTTGCTTCGTGCCAACGATTGTTTACGCAACAATGTTTGCATACAACAATGACGCTTTTTCTGGCGACGCGCCAAAAACAATTTCTGATGTTTTTGACCTAGAGAAGTTCCCAGGAAAACGTGGTCTACAAAAAATTCCAGCAGCTAACTTGGAATGGGCTCTTGTCGCTGATGGCGTTCCTTACAACGAAGTCTATGATGTATTGGATACACCAGAGGGTGTTGATCGTGCATTTGCCAAGCTGGACACAATCAAAGATTCTGTTGTTTGGTGGGACGCTGGTGCTCAACCTCCACAGCTTCTTGCTGATGGGGAAGTATCAATCGCTTCTGCGTATAACGGTCGTATCTTCAATGCGCAGGTTGTTGAAAATCAGCCTTTCACAATTATCTGGGACGGTCAGATGTTTGAGCTTGATGGTTGGGTGATTCCTGCGAATGCACCGAACAAAAAAGCTGCCATGGATTATCTGCGTTTCTCAACAACGACACAGGCACTTGCTGATCAGGCCAAATATATCTCTTATGGTCCTGCACGTAAGTCATCTGCTCCGTTGGTTTCGAAGCATATCGAAACTGGTGTGGATATGAACCCACATATGCCTACAAACCCTGAAAACTTCAAAACTCCTATCAAAAAGGATGCTGGTTTTTGGGCTGATAATGGCGATGATCTGAAAGAGCGTTTTGACGCTTGGTTGGCTCAATAAGCCGATTTATACGAGAGGGAGCTTCGGCTCCCTCATTCGTACGCACATAATAGAACCTAAAAGCGGTGTCTAAGCCGTAGAAAACAACTTTGTGTAATCGGCTTATTATCTAGTCGAAATAAACAGGGAACATCAGGGAAAGTTTGATGTCAATATCAGTCGAGGCAACGGGTGATCTCTCCCCCGAAGAGCAAAAAAGGCTAAAAGCCGATTTGCACCGTTCACTGCGCCGGAACAAGATGAAGGCCCTGATGCTAGTGGCGCCCCTTATTATCTTTATTCTTATCACGTTTGTCGCGCCGATTGGTGACATGCTTATCCGTAGTGTGGATGACACTGTCGTCAATGAATATATGCCGCGGACAACAGAAGCACTTGATGATTGGGATGGTCAGGCTTTGCCTGATGAGGCTATATATGCCGCGCTTGCTCAGGACATTATTGAAGGGCGAAAAGAAAAAACAATCGGTAAGGCTGCGAAACGTCTTAATTATGAAAAAGGCGGTATGCGCAGCCTTTTAATGTCAACGTCGCGTAAGCATAAAAAAATTCAACCGCCATACAAAGATAGCTTAATTGATATTAAAAAGGGTTGGGGCGACATCGATAATTGGAAAGTTATCCAGCGTCTTGGTTCACCCGTAACCGCGTCTTATTATATTAATGCGTTCGATATGGAAACAAACAGTGATGGGGATGTTTCTTTTGTTCCACCCGATGAACAGATATACCTGAAGCTGTTCTGGCGTACGATTTGGATGTCAGTTCTGATTACAGCAATGACTGTTCTGTTGGGATATCCTGTTTCTTACTTCTTGGCCTCATTACCCCTCAAGCACGCAAATGTTTTGATGATTCTAGTCTTGTTACCTTTCTGGACTTCCTTGTTGGTGAGAACAACGTCCTGGATTGCGATGTTGCAAAGTCAAGGTGTGCTGAACGACCTTATGGTCTGGATGGGGGTTATCGGTGATGAAGACCGCGTGCAGTTGATTTACAATGCAATTGGTACCGTGGTGGCTATGACGCATATCCTTCTGCCGTTTATGATCTTGCCGCTTTATTCTGTGATGAAAACAGTGCCGCCAAGTTATCTACGTGCTGCCCGTTCTCTCGGGGCAACGCCTTGGACGGCTTTTTGGCAGGTGTATTTGCCGCAGACTGTTCCGGGGATATCTGCTGGTGCAATACTCGTCTTTATTCTCTCCATCGGTTACTACATTACGCCAGCGCTTGTTGGTGGGCAGTCCGGGGCATTTATCGGTAATGCGATTGCAGGGCACATGCAGCAATCCTTGAACTGGGGGCTTGCAGCCGCTCTTGGTGTCATGTTGTTGGTCTTGGTTCTGGGGATCTATGGTCTCTATAATCGTGTCGTTGGTACTAACTCGGTTAAGTTGGGATAATTATTATGGCTTTACCTTCATATGCTGGTCCTCTTGAACGTACTTGGTACTATACTTTCCGTATAATTTGTGCCGCCGTTTTCATCTTCCTGATTGCGCCGATCCTGATTATTGTTCCGCTTTCATTTAACGCAGAACCATACTTCAGTTTCACGCAGGGAATGTTGACGTTGGATCCTGACGCCTTTTCTCTTCGGTGGTATGAAACGTTTCTAACGAGTGATCGCTGGATGAATTCTATTCAGAATTCAATCATCGTTGCTTTCTTCTCTACGTTCTTTTCTGCTGTATTGGGGACACTTGCTGCACTGGGGCTCAGTCGTTCAGAGCTTCCGTTCAAAGGTGTGATTATGGGGTTGTTGATTTCCCCGATGATTGTTCCTTTGATTATCGCGGCTGCGGGAATGTTTTTCTTCTATTCCAAGCTTGGTATCTCGCAAACTTATGCAGGCCTTATCATGGCTCATACGGCTTTGGGAACGCCATTTGTAGTGATTACGGTGACCGCTACGCTCAGTAATTTTGACAATACGCTGGTCAAAGCAGGGGCAAGTCTTGGGGCAACGCCGACTTATACCTTCTTTAAGGTGACAATGCCGTTGATCATGACCGGTATTATCTCTGGTGCGTTGTTTGCAATGATGACGTCTTTTGACGAGGTTATCGTGGCAATCTTTATCGCAGGTGTTGAGCAACGAACTATTCCGTTGCAGATGTGGGCTGGTATTCGTGAACAGATCAGTCCAACCATTCTTGCGGTGGCAACAATATTGATTACCTTCTCAATCATTATGTTGTCGACTGTTGAAATTCTGCGCCGTCGTTCAGACCGTATCCGAGGGATAAGTTAAGTTCCTCTGTGTAGAATACAAAAGGCAGGTGGTCATAGATCATCTGCCTTTTTTTATGCCTATTGCGAGCTTCTTAACGGAGAGCTTTTCTATTATTGTTGGGGTAGTAGGCTTGCTAGAATCTGATTGCCTTCTTCAGGATGACTTCGAATGGTCGAAGGGGGGCGCTTAAAGGTTTTACTAAAGTGCCGTGAAAAATGTGATGCATCGGAAAAACCACAATCAGCGGCTATGTCACTAATTGCTTTGTCAGTATTGAGCAATTGCCATAACCCATGGCGAAGCCTGAGGTCACGATAACAGGCCTGTGGTGAGATACCGAGCTGTTCACTAAAGGTCCGTTCCAGTTGGCGCTTCGAAATATTAACGCGGTTGGATAGTTCCTCTATGGATAGCGGCACGGACATATTCTGTTCCATGGTTAAAACCGCTTTTCTTACACGCCCGTTGTGAGAAAGCTGTATCGTTGGTGGTTGCGGTTGCGGGGCTGATGCTGTGCGAACTTTGTCAACCTGTAGAATTCGCAGACTTTTTTGTGCGACAGCCTTTCCCAGATGTTTTTCGACAAGCCAGGCTGCAAGATCAAGTGCCCCTGCGCCACCTGCACAGGTAATACGTTTGCCATCAATGACATATACCTGATCCGCTACGGGTTTTACGTCGGCGAATTCTTCTAGAAAATCATTATAGTGATACCAACTGACGCAACATCGACGCCCGTGCATTAACCCAGCCCTGATCATGGCAAAGCTACCGGTGCATAACCCAATGATTGAGACGCCTTGCACTGCCGCTTTTTGAAGGACGGCAATGCTTTCTTGATCTGCTTGTGGGCCTTTGTGTAGCAAACCACCAACGACTATTAGGTAGTCGTATTGCGAGAGGTCATTTATGCCCTGTGAAGGGGTTATTTCAACACCACAGCTTGATTTGACAGGTTTGCCGGGCTTTGTGCTGATGATGGACCACCTGCATTTAAGGGGACGGCTATAATCTTCGTCGTCTGCGGCGAGTCTCAAAGTATCAATTACAGAAGAAAAAGGTGTAAGGGTAAAATTTGGTAGCAGTATAAATGCGACACTTAATGAAGCATTTTCTTTGGGAAGATTAGCCTCTGATTGCGCACTTCTGTAAGTCATGTGTTTCAACACCTTTGGCAGGTTTAGCTTTGGAACTCGGATTTACTTATAATGACTGAAATGTGTCGTTTCTAAACATGAAGATTATCAGAATGTCGCAAGTATACAATGATCTTGTCTTCGCCGTACATGGCAGTGTTTTGAAACTAGGCGTAGGATATGGACAACTAATAGAGGAGTGTGAACGGCTATGTCCCGTTTTTCGATTTTCAGCTTGGCAAGAAATGCCATGAGCTGGCATCAGAACTGGCCCCGCCAATGGCGTAGTCCAGATCCGAAGCCGGAATATGATGTTGTAATTATTGGTGCTGGTGGTCATGGTTTGGCAACGGCCTATTATCTGGCAAAAGAACACGGCATTACCAATGTCGCGGTTATTGAAAAAGGCTGGCTTGGTGGTGGTAACACCGGGCGCAACACAACGATTGTTCGGTCGAATTATCTGTGGGACGAGTCTGGCCTGTTTTATGAAAACGCGATGAAGCTATGGGAAAATCTTTCTCAAGAGCTGAACTACAACGTGATGTTCTCTCAGCGTGGTGTCATGAATTTGGCGCATAACCTCGGTGATGTTCGCGAATCAATTCGACGTGTGAATGCGAATAACCTGAACGGTATTGATGCTGAATGGCTCAACGCCGAACAGGTCAAAGAATTCTGTCCGATTATCAATATCTCAAAAGATAGCCGTTATCCGGTTATGGGCGCCACGCTACAGCGTCGTGGTGGTACTGCGCGTCACGATGCCGTTGCCTGGGGGTATGCCCGTGGAGCAGACGACATGGGTGTTGATGTTATCCAGAATTGTGAAGTTCAAGGACTGATGATCGATAATGGCACAGTAAAAGGTGTTCGCACGTCGCTTGGTGATATTAAAGCCAAGAAGGTTGCGATGGCCTGTGCCGGGCACACATCTGTTGTGGCTGATATGGCTGGTATTCGCCTGCCAATCGAATCACATCCGTTGCAGGCACTTGTTTCTGAGCCGATGAAACCTGTGATCGATTGTGTGGTTATGTCCAATGCTGTGCACGTTTATGTGTCTCAGTCTGACAAGGGCGAATTGGTTATGGGCGCGGGTATTGACGCCTATGTTGGTTATAGCCAACGTGGTTCGCTACACGTGATCGAAGATCAGTTGGCATCAGCGATGGAGTTGTTCCCACTGTTCTCTCGGACGCGTATGATGCGTTCTTGGGGCGGTATCGTTGATACCTGTCCTGATGCATCCCCAATTGTTGGCAAAACCCCTGTTAAAAACCTCTACGTCAATGCTGGCTGGGGAACTGGTGGTTTCAAAGCAACGCCAGGTGCAGGGTGGTGTTATGCCCACACAATCGCCAAAGACGAACCGCATGATCTTAACGCGGCGTTCTCTATTGATCGTTTTATTACCGGTGCGCTTGTGGATGAACACGGTGCTGCCGGTGTGGCCCACTAAGGAGTTAATTGGATGCTTTATATTAAATGTCCCTGGTGTGGTGAGCGCGACGAAACAGAATATCATTACGGTGGCGAGGCACACATTGTACGCCCGGAAAACCCGGATGAGTTGACGGATGCGGAATGGGCCGAATACGTTTTTATGCGGACGAATACCAAAGGTGTTCATCATGAACGTTGGGTGCATTCTGACGGATGCCGTCGTTGGTTCAATGTTGCCCGTAACACAGTAACCAATGAAATCGTCTCTGTTTATAAAACAGGTGAGAAGCCGGATTTGCCCGAAGCAGCGACGACTAAACCTACTCCAGCAAAAAAAGCTCCGGCTAAGAAAGCTCCGGTGAAAAAAGTTGCTGCTACAAAGGCCCCTGCTAAAAAGAAAGAGGGTGCGTGATGACCGAGAAGTTCCGTACGACACAGGGAACACGGGTTGACCGTTCCAATGTCATTAACTTTACCTTCAATGGTAAAAGTTACACAGGTGCCAAAGGCGATACCCTGGCATCTGCATTGGTTGCCAATGGGGTTCATCTGGTGGGCCGTAGTTTTAAAACGCACCGTCCTCGTGGTATTCTGACGGCTGGTTCTGAAGAGCCAAATGCAATTATCCAGTTAGAAACCGGACCGCGCAGCGAACCAAACGTTCGTGCGACACAGGTTGAACTTTACGAAGGTCTTAGTGCTAAGTCAGTAAACTGCTGGCCGTCAGTAAACTTTGACCTTGCGGCGGTTAACTCTGTTGCATCTCGTATCTTTGTTGCTGGTTTCTATTACAAAACCTTTATGGACCCCAAGTCCATGTGGATGACGGTGTATGAACCAATCATTCGTCGCATGGCGGGTCTGGGTGTTTTGCCGCGTGAAAAAGATCCCGATACCTATGATCACATGAACGAGTTCTGTGAAGTCATGATTGTTGGTGCTGGTCCTGCTGGTTTGAGTGCGGCGCTTGAAGCCGGACGTACTGGCGCCCGCGTTGTGCTTTGCGATGAACAGCCTGAATTTGGTGGTTCCTTGTTGAACACAAAGCAGATCATTGATGGCAAACCAGCTCAGGAATGGGTTGATACAGCTGTTGCTGAACTGGAAGCTATGGACAATGTCCGTCTGTTGAAGCGTGCAAACGCTTTCGGATATTATGACCATAACTATATCACAGTTCATGAACGCAGAACGGATCATTTTGGACCGGGTGCCAAACCGGGGCTGAGCAAACACCGTATCTGGCATTTCCGTGCCAAACAGGTTGTTCTTGCGACAGGATCACACGAACGTCCGTTGGTTTTTGCTGATAATGATCGTCCGGGCATTATGTTGGCGAATGCTGGTCAGACCTACGCTAACCGTTATGGTGCATTGCCGGGCCGTCGTGGCGTGGTTTTCACAAATAACGACAGTGCCTATTCTGTCGCGATTGATTTGGTCGATGCGGGCATGGATATTCCAACCATCATCGACTTGCGCGAAATCGTTGACGGTGATCTGCCAAACGCAGCCCGTCAAAAGGGTATCGAAGTTCTAACTGGATCAGGTATTGTTGCCACACTTGGCCGCAAGCGTGTTACCGGGGTTGAAGTTGCGACTGTGTCGTCAGATGGTAGTAAGATCACAGGCAACAAGCGTAAAATTGATTGCGATACGATCCTGACTTCTGGTGGCTGGAACCCGGCAGTACATCTTTTCTCTCAATCAATCGGTAAGCTCCGTTATGACGAAGAGAAAATCTGTTTTGTGCCGAATATTTCTTCACAGAACGAACGTACAGTTGGTGCTTGTAAAGGTGCTTTTGACCTGCAGTCTGCACTTGACGAAGGTGCTGATGCTGGGGCTGCCGCGGCCAAGGATACAGGTTTTGGCAAAGGTAAAGCTAAAGCGTCACCTAAAGCACTTGTTGTTGAAGAAAAAGCGATTAAAGCCTACTGGGTTGTTCCAACGGATCATCCTGTTGGTCAGGGAAGCCGCAAGCACTTTGTGGATTACCAGCACGATGTTACGGCCGCAGATATCATGTTGGCAGCGCGTGAAGGAATGCACTCTGTCGAACATATGAAGCGTTATACAACAACTGGTATGGCGACTGATCAAGGTAAGCTTTCCAACGTGAATGGTTTGGCAATTCTGTCTTCCCAGTTGGAAAAGGCTATTCCAAAGGTCGGTACAACAACTTTCCGTCCGCCTTACACACCGGTTAATTTTGGTGCACTGGCCGGGCGTGGTATTAATGGTGATCTTGCTGATCCCGTTCGTCGGACGTCTATGTATAGCTGGCACTTGGAAAACGGTGCTGCTTTTGAGCCCGTTGGTCAGTGGCAGCGTGCGTGGTATTACCCGAAAGCTGGCGAAGATATGGATGCCGCTGTTGCGCGTGAAACTGCGGCTCTTCGTGATGGGGTGGGGATACTTGATGCATCCACACTGGGTAAAATTGATATCCAGGGTAAAGATGCAGCACAGTTCCTTAACTTGGTTTATACCAATGCTTGGCTAAAGCTTCCTGTAGGGTCTTGTCGCTATGGTTTCATGCTTAAAGAAGACGGTATGGTCTTTGATGATGGTGTGACATCACGTCTTGGGGAAAATCATTTTCACATGACGACGACGACAGGTGGTGCAGCTGGTGTTCTTGATTGGCTAGAAGAATATCTGCAGACAGAATGGCCCGATCTCGAAGTTTACTGTACGTCCGTAACGGAAGAATGGTCGACGCTTTCAATTGGAGGCCCAAAGGCGCGTCAACTCTTGGAAGAGCTTGCACCTGAGATGGATTTCACTAACGAAGCTTTCCCGTTTATGACTTGGCGCGAAGGCGAAGTTGCCGGGGTTCCGGCGCGTGTCTTCCGGATTTCATTTACGGGTGATCTTTCTTATGAGATTAACGTCAGGAACTGGCATGGTCTTCACCTGTGGAAGAAATGTATGGAGCTTGGTGAAAAGTACGACATTACGCCGTACGGTACTGAAACCATGCACGTTCTTCGTGCGGAAAAAGGCTTTGTGATTATCGGCCAGGAAACCGATGGTACGCAAACACCACAGGATCTTGGTATGGATTGGATCGTTGCGAAGAAGAAAGGCGACTTTATCGGCCGTCGTTCCTTTGCACGTGAAGATACTGCCCGTGAAGATCGGAAGCAGCTTGTTGGTCTTGTCACTGAAAATCCAAAGGAAGTTCTGGAGGAGGGCGCACAGCTTACCTATGAGCGAGTGAACCCGACACCAGCGCCGATGGTTGGCCATGTTACATCTTCTTACTGGAGCCCGAACCTAGGGCATTCTATTGCGATGGCTTTGGTGAAGGATGGACATAATCGTATGGGACAGTGGATTTACGCGCATGATCGCGGCAAGGTGACAAAGGTGAAAATTGTCAGTCCGGTCTTCTATGATCCAAAAGGAGAACGTCGTGATGGTTGATACATTCCGTAACAGTATTATCGCGCACAAAGAACAGGCCATGATCAACGGTTCTGTTAGCGGAGATCAGGGTGTTGTCTTGTCTGAAGTCCCTTTTCTGGCGCAAGTGAATATCCGAGGAAATGCCGAAGATAAAAAGTTTGCTTCTGCGGTAAAAAAGATCGCTGGCGTTGCTGTACCTACAGATCCTAACACCTATGTAGTTAAGGGTGACCTTACGATCTTTTGGTTAGGTCCCGATGAATGGCAGGTTGTTGGTCCAGTTGATGCGCAAGATGACCTTGTGCAAAAATTACGTGATGCGTTGGATGGGCAGCATGTTGCCGTTATTGATGTTTCAGGTAACCGCACAGCACTCGATCTGACAGGTGCTCAAGCACGTAACGTGATGAAGAAAAGCTGTCGCCTGGATATGGATGCGCAATCTTTTGCTCCGGGACAGGCCGTTCAAACTCGTGTCGGGAAAGCACCTGTACTTTTACAAATGTTGGATGATACGCCGACCTATCGCATGTTTGTTCGTCCATCCTTTGCCGAATACTTGGTTGATTGGCTTTTGGATGCAATGGGTGAGTATCACCATCTTTGAGCAAAGACTCCTGATGTGTACCGAATTTGGCGGCTAGTCTAATCTCGGGACAAAAGGATAAACAAAAAGCCCGCAGATTAACTGCGGGCTTTTTGCGTGAGTAAGGAAACATATTGTTCTAAGTGTATTGTACTTGGTCAAGTCACATGTTTAGGTGTTTTTTAGGCACTATTTACGGTCTGGTTTAAAAGGGTATCGCCTTCACGACGTGGAATTACCCTAGAGGCAGGGAAAGTAATAGTCGCAATAGTTCCTTTGTTTATTTCGCTTTCTAAACCAAGCTGACCGTCGTGCTGTTCCATCAGGGATTTTACAAGTGGTAAGCCAAGGCCAGTGCCTTCAAAAGCGCGGGTCATAGGGGTATCTGCGCGAATAAAAGGTTCTAGAATGCGTTGAAGCTCGTGTTTGGGAATACCAATTCCGGTGTCCCTAATCTTTATACTAAGGCTGTTATCTTCGTTTTCGTTGGCGACGAGAATAACTTCTCCACCTTGCGGAGTGAACTTAACTGCATTTGACAGGAGGTTGAGAAGAATTTGTTTGATAGCTCTAAGGTCCGCACGAACAAAGGGTAAGTTATCTGGGATATCCAGTGTGACCGGTACGAATTCAGAAGAGCTTTGTCCAACAACCAGTTTATGAGCTGCACGGGCTGTCTGTGTAATATCAACAGTTTCGTCCTGAAGTTCAAAAGCGCCTGCTTCGATTTTGGACAGATCCAGAATGTCGTTGATTAAATCAAGAAGGTGGGTGCCTGATGAGTGGATATCCTGACAATAGGATTTATAGTGAGTTGATCCAAGCGGTCCCATCAATTCGCCCTTCATGATTTCAGAGAAACCAAGAATAGCATTGAGTGGTGTTCTAAGTTCATGGCTCATATTCGCAAGAAACTGGGACTTCGCTGTATTGGCCTGATCTGCAATTTCTTTGGCGCGTCTGATTTCCCGCTCTTGATTCTTTAACGGCGTGATATCGGTTGCCAAAACAACGATTTCTTTTGCTGGGGTACGGCGGTGGTTGAATTGTAGCCAAGTACCGTTGCTTAGGTGCAAAATCATTCGTTCTTGTAAAGATTCGTGGCTAGCACAGGTATCTTTGATGAACTCTTCTTCCCGTCCTTCTGTGCCAACAAAGTCACCTGCATAAACAAGTTCGCGCACCTGATCTTCAAAGCGGGAACCCAGCGTGATAATCCGTGCGCGTTTTGCCGAAATGTTGCGATAGTTGCTGTTACAAAGAACCAACTTATCTTCTTGGTCGTAGAGGGCAAAGCCCTCTGACATTGTTTCGATTGCCTGCGTCAGTTGTGCTTCTGAGCGCTTGGCCCGAAGTTCCGACGCCTTTACCGCAGCCTCATATGCTGATTGTTTTTGAAGCAGATCGTTATAGGCGGTTACAACTGCCCCCAATTCATCATTGGATGTCCAGTTAACAGCTATTCTAGTTTTGTGCTGCTTCTCAGATTGAATTGATTCTAATAAAAGCTTTAGGGGAACGCCTATATAGGAATTCGCTCCCAAAAATGTGAGAGCGGACAAGACTAGAATGGTGACGACCATGACCAAGCCGTCAAAGATTAAACGCTCTCTTATTTCCGCTGAAATCAATGCGTCATGGAATAAAACCCTAACAGTTCCAATCGTCTCTAAACGATCAAAGGAATTGTGTTTGATTTCTGTTTCTCTGGAAAGTGCGGCATCTACAGATTTGGCATCTTCACTGGTTAATTCTGCGAGAATAAGTCCATCTGTGTCATATACTTGGGCTGAATGAAACTCAGGGTTCCTCGACAGGGCTAATAATATGGCCTGAATTGAGTCTAAATCATAATTCCAGACTGGGGTTGATAGAGCGGTTCCTTGAATGTCGACCATCTTGTCTAAACGCGTTCCCAGCTCGGAATTCAGCTTGTGAATATTCCGGCTTTCAAGAACGGTAAAGAGAAGTAGCAAGCTGATGCTGATCAGTGGAATATAGATCGATAGCAGCTTCCCACAAATGGAGTTGCGTATATTTAAATTCAAACGGCGCTCCACACCCATACATATCAATGCAATAATAGTTTTTGCCAACCAGCTTTATATAGCAAAGACCTATCGTAAAATAACACTATCCTCTTAAGCAAAAATGAATGGCTTCTTAAGAAAAAACGAATGGATAGTGTTTCGTTGCTATTACTTATACCGAACAAAAGTTTGTTGTGGGAGTTTTTTCAACCAATAGATAAAGAATGTTGTAATTTATCCCGTATTCCACGTTGAACTCTGTCTATCTTGATAGCTCCTTGCTTATTGTTATTAATGATTAGGGGGCACTTATATCATAGCCTCTGATGATGTTATCGTGAAAATTTCGTGCAAAAATACATGTTTTTGCTTTTTGGTTAATCTCACGTTAATGGCAAGTTGTTATCAGTGTTATCTAGGTCTAACGGGAGCATGAAGTAAATGAATCCAAATCAGGGTGTTATTGAGCAAAGCATTGATAAAATTTTCGATGAAATTGCTCAACTAAGTATCGAAATTGAAAACGTAGGACAGGTTGCACAGCAAATTGATGCAATCGCCCGTCAGACGAATCTTTTGGCTTTGAATGCAACAATTGAAGCGGCACGTGCAGGAGATGCAGGTAAGGGTTTTGCTGTTGTTGCCGGTGAAGTGAAACAGCTGGCAGGTCAGACAAGCCAGGCCACAACTGAAATTGGTGGAATTGTTCAGTCATTGTCGTCTCATGTCGAGCAGCTAAAGAATATTAGCGCTAAAGCCAAGGATGGTTTACCGACGAGTGAAGCGCCTTCTGATATGGCGGTTGAGGCCTAGAAGCCGTATTCGATTTTTGGGTATTGTGGGACAGAGTGATCATCTCGCAGAATGAGATTGCCTTTGCTCTGGTTTCTTGAAACATTGGGGGTGAATTTAAAACTCCCAATGGAATCCTTTGTATGCTGTCAGATAAGCCACAGGCCCATCAATACATACTCCTCGTATTGTTAGGGGCAATCTGGGGAAGCTCTTTTTTCCTTATTAAAATTACTTTGGAAAGTATTACTCCTGTAACGCTTACAGCTTTTCGTCTGTTTTTTGCTTCAATAGTTCTTAGTGGTTTGGTGTTGATTTTGGGAAAGCGTTTCCCACGAGATCTTCAGACTTGGGGTTATTATGCGCTGATTGGCATTACAGGAAATATTTTACCATTCGTCCTGATTTCTTGGGGAGAACTTCATATAGATTCCGGCCTTGCCGCTATTTTGATGGCCATTATTCCTTTGACTGCTTTATTGATTGCTCATCTTTGGACCGAAGATGAAAGAATGTCATTACCAAAATTTATTGGGACGGTTATTGGGTTCGGCGGTGTTATTCTTCTTGTTGGCCCAGAAGCGTTAAATGGTTTGGGAGATTCCGTTCTAGGTCAGCTTGCTGTTGCGTTTGCCAGCTTTTGTTATGGTGCAAGTTCTGTTTACGCCCGTAAAGTGGGATTGGTTAAGCAAGATCCTATTGTGAATGGATCTGGGATATTGCTTTGCGCATCTTTGATGGCATTACCAATGGCATTTATCGTTGAAGACCCAATGTCACTAGAGCCAAGTTTTTTGAGTATAGGATCTCTTTTGATACTTTCAATTGTATCAACCGCAATTGCCTATATTATTCTCTATTACCTTTTGGGTGCAGTTGGGGCGACGTTTACTGCTTTGAATAACTATCTGGTACCCGTTTTTGGCATGATTTGGGGATTTTTGTTTCTATCCGAAAGCTATGAGCTAGAGGCGTTTATTGCTTTGGCTGTGATACTACTGGGAATTATTATTACGCAGATAAAGGGAAAAGTATTCCGACGATTGGGGGACAAGTTTGTTATGAATGCGAAGGGGGGAGAAGAAGCTTGAGGGATATATGCCAAAGATGGCGTTGGTTATCGGTAATACTTGCTTATAGTGTACTTACCGGATGTGCGAACGAGCCTGTCCAAGTAGAGGCTTCTCGGTCAGTGATTAACGCAGTGGCGAAGGGTGCGCAGATATACGGAAAAAACAAGTACACACCTTGGGGATTTGGTCTCTGTTATGCCAAAAGCCTTAACGATCCGGCACAAGTTCTTGCTTTTGCTCAAGAGGCATGCGGCGATGGTCGTATAGAGCTTAGAGGTGAAGATCTTCTTTGGAATGATTGCCCGATGTTTCAAGGGGCACGGGCTTCGTTTGTCTGTTATCCTCGAGGTCCAAAGCCTAGTCCTGTTGGTGGATAGTCTTTCATAAAGGGTGACGCTGCAATCTTATTGCCATTCGTCTAAAACATTGGCGTCAGGTTCGTCGCCTTTATATTCAAGCCGTAAAGCTTCGAATTCTTGCCTGTCTAGTAATCGTTTCATTGCCCAAACTGCCATTGCCCTTACATAGGGCGAAGTGTCTTTCAAAAGAGGTCTGATACGCTCTGCTATTGTTTTGTCGCCACAGTTTCCTATGCCGATAAGGACATTTCTTATGAAACGGTCCCGCCCGATACGCTTTACGGGAGAGCCAGAGAAAACCTGTCGGAATGTTGTATCATCAAGTTCAGCAAGATCGGCAAGTCTTGGTGCAGTTAGCTCGATCCTTGGAAATACGTTTTCTTCACTGGTGGCTTCTGCAAACTTGTTCCAGGGGCAAATAGCGATACAGTCATCACAGCCATAAATACGGTTGCCCATGGGGGCGCGAAATTCTTCTGCGATATGGCCGTGGTATTCAATTGTTAAGTACGAGATACAGCGTTTTGCATCCAGAACATAGGGGGAGGGAAAGGCATCCGTGGGGCAGATGGATAGGCATTTGTTGCAGCTGCCACAGTGATCTTCTTCTTGTCGATCCGTTTTAAGGTCCAGATCGGTGTAAATTTCCCCAAGGAAAAGCCAGGACCCATATTCTCTGGAAACTAGATGGGTATTTTTACCCTGCCAACCGATACCAGACTGCGCCGCAGCAACTTTTTCAAGAACGGGGGCTGTATCGACAAAAACTTTGACCTGACAATCTAGGTTTTCGACCATCCAGCGGGCAAGAGCTTTTAAACGCTTTTTGATAAAGTCGTGATAATCTTTGTTTCTGGCATAGACAGAAATATTGCCTCGATCATCGAAATCCAGATTGGCAA
Source organism: Kiloniella sp. (assembly GCF_048259265.1). Taxonomy (NCBI): domain Bacteria; kingdom Pseudomonadati; phylum Pseudomonadota; class Alphaproteobacteria; order Rhodospirillales; family Kiloniellaceae; genus Kiloniella; species Kiloniella sp. The sequence goes on from NZ_JBLXHT010000010.1 coordinate 91,650, forward strand.
GGGCGGGTTCTGCTGGACCATAATTGACGCCCAGAACAATAATGCTTTTTGCATCTTCCCACATTGCTGTGGGGTCTTCGCGCCACTCTATCCGGTTTTCCATCCAAGCCATATTGCCGTGATACCCAAGATCGAGAAAAGTACGAAGATTTTGCTGGTTTTTCTCGTTAATTTTAGCTGGCGAAAACCCAACAGTATCAAATTTGAGTTCAAGGGCCTTTTGACGAATAGCTGCCGCAGGCTCGAGCCGGGAAGAGGCAATTTTCGAGGACTTTTTGCTCATGGCCTTCCTTCCCTTTCTTTATCTATTTACCGTTTATATGTCTCTATAAAGATGACGATTTGAATATGTATAGCATATGTCTGTTGCTATTTTAATCTAGGGCAGGGATGTCGCCCCCATCTTGCAATCTGTGGAATTCCTCTTGGAAAGCTTCAAATGTACCAGCGGCAATGGCGTCTCGCATGTCAGCCATAAGTTCTTGGTAGTAGGCAAGGTTATGGATCGTCAGTAAAATTGGGCCAAGCATTTCTTTTGCGACGAAGAGATGACGGAGATAGGCACGGCTGAATTGCGTACAGCACATACATTTACACTGATCATCAACCGGGCGATGATCATCTTGGTGTCTCTTATTTCGCATATTCAAGGCACCACGGCGGGTAAACGCCTGTGCATTACGACCTGATCGGGTCGGCAGGACACAATCAAACATATCAATACCGCGTGCAACGGCACCAACCAGATCTGATGGCTTTCCAACCCCCATTAAATATCGGGGTTTGTCCTCTGGCAGATGAGGCATGGTATGATCAAGAACTTCGAACATAATTTTCTGGCCTTCACCGACAGCAAGACCGCCGACAGCATAGCCTTCGAACCCGATATCGATGAGGGATTCGGCTGATTCCTTGCGCAAGCCTTCATAGGTTGATCCTTGCACAATACCAAAAAGGCCGTATCCATCTCTGTCTTTGAAAGCTTTGCGACAGCGTTCAGCCCAGCGCATGGAACGACGCATGGAATGGGCGGCTTCTTCGTGCGTAGCAGGGTATGGTGTACATTCATCCAGAACCATGGTGATGTTGGAATCTAACAGATGTTGAATTTCCATGGACCGTTCTGGTGTCAGATTGTGTTTGCTGCCGTCGATATGGGATTGAAATTTAACGCCTTCTTCCGTGATTTTCCGCAGGCCAGAAAGAGACATAACCTGATAACCACCTGAATCTGTAAGGATCGGGTGTGGCCAGTTCATGAATTTGTGCAGTCCGCCATGGCGATCAACCAGCTCTGCTGTTGGGCGCAGCATTAGGTGATAGGTGTTGCCCAATACAACTTCTGCACCTGTTGTTCTCAACTGATCCGGGGTTAGTCCCTTGACGGTTCCAGCAGTTCCAACAGTCATAAATGCAGGGGTCTGGAATGTGCCATGAGCGGTTGTAACTTCGCCGCGGCGGGCGAGCCCGTCTTTTGCTTGCAGTTCGTATCCAAATTTGGTGCCGGATTTTGGGGTATTACTCATAGTTGGTCCTTACGCTGTAACAGACTACAGTCTCCGTAGGAATAAAAACGATAGCCATTATTTATGGCGTGTTGGTAAGCATTGCGCATCCGATCAAGACCTGCAAAGGCTGAAACCAGCATAAAAAGTGTTGATCTTGGTAGATGGAAGTTGGTGAGCAAAAGATCAACAATTTTAAACTTATAGCCGGGGGTAATGAAAATATCGGTTTCACCATCAAACGGGTGGAGTATCCCATTTTGATCTGCGGCACTTTCCAGCAACCTTAGGGCTGTTGTGCCGACCGCGATGATACGTCCGCCTTTTTCCCGTGTCTGGTTGATGCGGTCTGCAGTTTCCTTATCTAGATATCCAATTTCACTGTGCATCTTGTGCTCACGAAGATCGTCAACTTTGACAGGCAGAAAGGTACCAGCACCGACGTGTAGAGTAAGGGTGATATGTTCAATGCCTTTGGCATCCAAAGCGGACATCAAACGATCAGTGTAGTGCAAACTGGCTGTTGGTGCAGCCACAGCACCACGATGTTTGGCAAAACGGGTTTGATAATCTTCTGCATCCTGCTTGTCTGACCCTGTTTCTCGTTGGATATAGGGAGGCAGAGGCATTTTGCCATACTCTTCCAGGTGGGGGTAAAGCTCTTCGGGGGTAAGATCAAAGTTCAGGAGAACTTCACCGCCATCCAGTTTGTTTTCTACCCTTGCGCTAAAGCCATCAGCAAAGTGGACGATATCTTCCGGCTTCAGCTTTTTTGCAGGCTTGGCAAATGTCCACCACCGAGCACAGCCATCTTTTGAAGCGGGCTCTTGTTTATGAAGTGTGACCTCAACGCTTGCTTCACCCCGTTTGCCTTTCAGGCGGGCCGGGATCACTTTGGTGTCATTAAAAACCAGTAAATCTCCGGGGTGAATTAAATCCGGAAGATCAATCATTCTGTGATCAGTCAGATTATTTCCAACAGAGAGAAGTTTCGCCATGTCGCGCGGGTTTTCTGGGCGCTGAGCAATGACGTCACGAGGCAGTTCAAAGTCAAAGAGATCGGTTTTCATTCATCTATTCCTGTGGCTCTTTGAGTATTTTTAATAATACCAGAGCAAATCGAGCCGATAGGTAGCAGAAGAAAGCCAAAGACGCAAAGGTCTGAGCATTGATAACAGCTATGATTTATGGGAATAGCCTGCTGAAAAGAGCTGAACTACTCGTCCCTTACGTGGCTTTTTCTACTGGCTCTTTAACATTGTACCTGAGGCCATATCCTACGCGCTCTTTTGATACGCCTTCTACATAGTGGTAAGGGCGATCTTCGATACCGGCAAAATTGCGCCCGCGCATCAGGATCATAACGCCGGGTTCAGCTGAATAACGGCGGGCATTATTTTTTTCTCTATCATCACAGATATAAAAACCTGCTTCCCCCGATAATGTTAAAATTGCTATGACTGCTTCAAAACAGAGCAGGTCTCTGTGTGGCGTAATGCCTTTTGATCCCTCTTTATAGATAAGGGCTGCTTTGTCATTAAAAGAGAAGGGCAGAGGATAGGGCGACGGTTCCATGAGAGCAAAAGCCTGATTAATTTGTTTCTCAAACGCAGCTTGATAATCATCAAGAATACTTGCGTGATCAAAATTCATGGCGATTTCAAAGTCCTGTTCAACTTCTTTCCCTTTGGGGCCAACAACCGGCGTACAGGCACGAAATGGTAGATTGTTAACAGCGGCAAGTATCTTTTGGCAGCCGTCATGATTAACCAGAGGAAAAGCTGCAACGCCTTCTGTGTGGAGAAGCTTCATAGCCTGAGCCAATGAACTGGGGGTGGTTAGTAGGTATGGATTAAAGTCAGGCATAGCAGGGGCTCTGTGATCATAAGAAAGAGGTAGCTATATATTATAGTATTGGATTGTTTTAGTGGATGCGACAGATTGCGTCACCTAATGTGTCATATCGTAAACATTCCAGCTCTTGATGGCTGTACAGGTCGGCAAAAGCTGTCTATAGATAATGCTTGTTTTTCTGCCTGTTACAAGAAATGTTGAGTACATGAATAGTCACCTTTTGCGACTGTTTTTTTTCGCTGTCCCCATAGTCAGTATTTTTAGCTCTAACGCTTTGGTTCCTTTGGTCAGTCTTGTTGGTGTCTTAACCGCAATTCTCGGCTATTCCGAAAACAGGACCTTGCCTTCTTTTACCAAAAGGCAACTGTGCTTGGCGGGCAGTTTTTTTGCTTGGGTTTCTCTTGCGTCTCTATGGTCGATTAACCCTCTGGAGGCGCTTAAACTTGATGTGCGTTTGATTGGGGTAACGATCACTGGTCTGTTGTTGTTAAATGCCGTCGAAGCACAAAGCCTTGAAACCAAACAGCGCATCGCAAAAGCTCTTTTAATAGGGCTGATCCTAGCGGGTATTCTGTTGGTTATTGAATCAACATTAAATGCACCTATTACAAAAACCATAAAGGGCAAAGATCTTGATACGGCCATGAACCTCTCGCGGTTTAACCGGGGGGCCTCGTTCCTTGGTATATCCTTATGGGTTGTCGTTGCTATTTATGCTAAAAAGTTACCGTTTGTATGGCGGCTGGTTTTCTCGGTTTTGCCACTTGGTTTATTGTATTTTGCCCCAAGCGAGAGCTCGCTTCTGGCTGTTGTTCTGGCAACGGTGTGGTATTTTATTTTTTACCTATGTCCCAAGGTGGGATTTAAGGTCTTACCCGTACTTATGATTGCTTCAGTGCTCACAATGCCTTTTGCAACCCGTTTTGTCGAACCGCTTTATGACGCTCAATCTTCGCAATCTATTCCCTTTTCTGCCAAACATCGGTTCTTTATTTGGGATTATGTTAGCAGTCAGATTTTGGATAATCCTTTAAGAGGATGGGGATTTGATTCTGCTCGGGACTATCCAAATAATGGTGTCGAGAACTATGTCCATGTTGATGTGGATGGAAACGAGCGGGCTCTTGGGGGGCGTATTATTTCGCTTCATCCTCATAATTTTGCCTTGCAGGTATGGCTAGAGCTTGGTCTTGTTGGCGCCATTCTGGTTTCTGTTATTATCTGGTCGATTTTTGGGTACCTGAAATCACTCCAACTCGCCGAGAGGATAGAAATTCAGGCAATGCTTGTTGCTACTTTTATTGTTGCGTTGCTCGGATATGGTATTTGGCAAAATCGCTGGTTTGTTATGTTCTTCATCTTTGCCGCGATGCTGCCTTTAATTCCACAAAAACGAGCACAAAATCGATTGTCAGGGTCAGATTCTTTGCCAGAAGTAGATGAATATGGGGCGTAATTTAATCAGATTTTTTATTGTATATGCCGCACTTTGGGCAGCTGCTTGCGTTGCTGTCAGTGCCTATAGTGCTCATGGGTTGTCTGGTGATGAGACAAGGGTTCTTTGGGCCAAAACGGGCAGTTTTTATGGCTTGGTTCACGTTTTAGGTCTTTTGGTTCTCGTTGTGTTGGGGCTGCTGGCTCAGGGGCGTTCATTCGTTCTTATGATCGCTTGTTCTTGTTTTTCTCTTGGACTGTTGCTTTTTAGCGGTGGCCTTTATGTCAAGGCACTGGGTGATATTTCCCTTGGTGGCCCCTTTATTCCTGTGGGCGGAAGTTTATATATTCTTGGATGGCTTTTAACAGCACTCTTTGGTGTGAGGTTTGTGGGAAAAGAAAATGACAGATCACTTTCTTGATGCAACAGGATTAAAATGTCCTATCCCTGTATTGCGTGCGCGTAAGGCAATGAAACCCTTGGTCACTGGCGATATTCTGGAAGTACATGCTACCGATCCCAGCGCAGAGATGGATTTTAAAAATTTTTGCGAAACGACGGGGTATGAACTTGTTTCTTTTGAAGAACGTGATGATATGCTTGTTATGAAAATAAAGAAATCTGAATGAAGTGACGCATTGTAAGAAAAAAGGCCTTTGGAGTTTTCCAAAGGCCTTTTTTATCAGTTCCCGTTCGTTCTGTATTGAGAGCGAATTTGTTTCAGGACTTTTATTCTGCAGCGGCTTCCGCCAATCCGGGCCGGGCTTTCAGTTCCTGATTATGGAGACGGTCTTTCTCTAGAGTACGTTCCATCAAAGCCAGCATTGGTGGGATGATCAGCAGGGTTAAAACCGCGGACAAGGATAGTCCGCCGACCACAACAGACCCCAGGCCACGGTAGAGTTCTGATCCCGCGCCGGGCACGAGAACGAGTGGTAACATACCTACAACAGAAGTAAGGGTGGACATGAAAATCGGGCGAATACGATTTCTCGTAGCCTCGAGGATCGCTTGTTGCGCGGGTAAATTTTCTACTCTCAGGTGGTAAAGAGTTTGGTGCACGACCAAAATAGCGTTGTTCACCACAATACCGACAAGAATGACAAACCCCAGAAGGGTCAGCATATCCAAAGGTTGGAATATAATCGTGTTGAGGAAAACAAGTCCGGCCACGCCACCCGCAGTAGCAAGGGGAACAGCAAGCAAGATAATTAATGGATAGAGGAAGCTTTCAAAGAGAACAGCCATGACCAGATAAACAATGGCAATCGCGAGTAACAAATTGAGGACCATAGCGTCCCAAGTTTGTGCTAGATTGTCGGCTGTTCCGCTAAGACTCATTTTAACATCACTCGGCAAACCAGCGGCTTCCATTGGCCCAATTACTTCAGCCTGAAGTATATCCAGTGCTTGTTCCAAAGGAACACCGGCAGAAGGACGTAGCTCTAGGGTAATCGTACGCATACGTTCTCGGTGACGTATTTCAGTTGGTCCTGCCGTCAGAATAATTTCAGCAAGGCTGGAGGCGGGAACGATTGTGCCATCAGATGTAACAACCGGAAGGCTTTCGATACCCTGAGTCTGGGTTACCCCCTTGTCTGGACCTTTTAGGGTTAGGTCTAGACGCTTGTTACCAACGGTTACTTCTGCCACTCTTAGTCCGTCGTTAAATACATCAATTGAAGTGCCAAGCTCATTTACGGATAATCCGTTGTCAGCTAACCTTGTCCTGTCGGGTAATACACGTATTTCAGGGGCACCTAGCTCAAGTCCTGGTCTTGGGCGGAATTGATTACCTTCGCTTGCGGGGAAAACGGATAACATTTTTCCGGTTGCCTGTCCTGCGACGGCAAGAATTTCGTTAAGGTCAGATCCTGCTATATCCAGATCTATTTTACGTCCCCCGCCTATGCCACGTCCAAACAAAGAAGGTTGATTGATAAATCCAAAGGTTCCGGGTTCTTTAAAAACAGGTTTCTGAAGGACGGGGATGAGTTCCGCAACTCGCTGTCCATCAACAGATACCGCACCAAGGAAAGTATTGGAACGGGTTGCGACAAAGAAAAACCGTTCCATTTTTGGGGGCTGGCCGGGTTCAGATTCCGGGCCTGTTTCGCTTGCCCACAGGTTACGAATAGAGTTTTCAACACCAACGGCGATTGATGTCATTGTATCCAAATTATATCCAGGGGGAGGAATGATGACCCCGAATACTAAGTTTCTGTTCCCTTCCGGTAGGTATTCAAGCTTTGGTAAGAATTTCCACGTGCCGAATGATGCAACGGCTGTCACCGCACCAACCAATGCAACGGCAACAATCTTTTTCCGGACAACGATAGTTTGGAAACCCATGACAAATTTTACAAAGCCAGAGCCAAATTGATCAATCCCGGGCAGGGGAATACGTTTTACCGTGTCACTGCCATCTGTATCGTGATCACGCAAGAAGCGTCTGGATAAAGCTGGAATAACGGTGATAGAAACGATAAGAGACAAAGTTACTGATACGGATATGGCAACCGCGATATCCCTAAATAGTTGCCCGACCTCTAGTTCCATAATCATAATGGGAATAAAGACCATTACGGTTGTCAGTGCAGAGACAAGGATCGCCCCCCAAACCTGTTGGGCACCTTCATAAGCGGCGACAGCAGGTGATTTACCCTCTTCTTTGAGGCGAAAGATATTCTCGAGAACAACAATAGCTGCATCGACCACCATACCAACGGCAAAGGCCAGACCTGCAAGAGAAATTACATTTATAGATCTTCCAAGGGCTGCCATGGCAACAAACGACCCCACAACAGATACAGGAATGGCCATGGAAATAATAACGGTTGCCCGGACGGACCTTAAAAAGATCAAAAGAATAATCGCGGCCAACACCCCGCCGAACCAGATATTCTGACGCACAAGATCAATCGCTGAATTGATATAGATCGTCTCGTCATAAACCTGTTCGAGCTTCAACCCTGCTTCTGGGATCGCCCCGGCATTTAGATCTTCAATAGCTTGATATATGCCATCCATTGTTGCAATAACATTCGCCCCGGTTTCCCGAGTGGCATTGAATGCCATTGCTGCATTACCCAACATACGAATTTTAGCACTTGGGTCTTTGTAGCTGAAATTTACGCGGGCAATATCGTTGACAGTCACACGCGCTACATTACCGCTAAAGGAATCCTGTGTACTGCGTAAAACAACGTTTCTAACGGCTTCTAAGGTATTCAACTCGCCTTCTGTTCTTACAATGTAACGTCTTTTTCCTTCCTCGACATCACCAGCTGATATTGATGAGCTGGCATCTCTTAGCGTACTGACAACAGAGCTTGCAGTTAGGCCGTATCGCGCAAGAAGTTCGGGCAGAATAACAATCTCAATCTCACGTTCACTACCGCCATAAATATTGACGCCACTTACGCCGGATACACGTTCAATTCGATCTTTGATAATGTCTTCAACAAAATCACCATAGCTATGTATCGGGGCGGTGTTGCCGTCTTTTCTGGTCAATATAAACCAAGCAATCGGGCTGTCTTCTGAACCGGCAGTATCAAGCGTGGGTTCATCTGCTTCATCTGGATAGCCACCAACTCTATCTAATCGGTTCGCAGTTAGCAGAAGGGCTTTGCCCATATCTGTGCCAACGTTAAATTCTAATGTAACACGTCCGGACCCATAAGATGAATTACTGGTCATGCTGTGCAGGTTTTCCAAACCTTTCAGTTTTTCTTCCTGCTCTGTAATAATCTGACGTTCGACTTCTGCCGGGGCTGCTCCTGCCCAGTTGGTTCTTATTGTGATAACCGGACGGTTAACGTCTGGTGTCAACTGGATGGGAATTAGCTGAAGGGCCACAGCCCCGAAAAGAACGACCATGATCACCGCAGATATGATCGCGATGGGGCGTTCAATAGAAACTTTAATAAGGTTCATTACGAGGCTCCCTCGCTTTGATCAACTTCTTTAGAAGGAGCCTGTTCTTTCGTTTGCTCTTTAGAACCATTTTCTTCGACAGGTGGTTCTGCACCGTTAATTTTAAGCTGAACCCCGGGGAAAAGTCTTTCATTCCCACGGATCACGACTTCATCCTCGGTTTTTAGGCCATAGATCACTTCTATACGTTCGCCAACCTGTTGCCCTAATTGCACAGGACGAGGTTGTGCGCGCCCTTCAGCATTAAGGAAGACCATGGGACCGTTGGGGCTTTGGATAATTGCGTCTTTGTGGACTGTCGCGACATCTCTTTGGGGGCCTGCGGGTACCAAGAGTGTAATGCTTTGGTTATTGGCAAGGTTATTCTGATTTGGCAATTGCGCTGTTAGTCGGACAGGGCGGGTACGAGTCAGGGGGTTCTCACGTGGTAAAATCGCCCGGATTTTTGCGATAAGTGGGGTGCCATCTTCCAGGCTAAGGGTGAACTCCATACCAGCTTTTAAACCAGCAAGGCGTCGTGCCGGTACATCGACTTCAATCTCCAGACTTTCTTGTGAAAGCAATGTGACAACAGGGGCACCAATAGCAACATAGGCACCAGTCTCAGTTTCCTTTGTCATTATGACACCGTCGTAGGGCGCTTTGATCTCTGTATAAGCTAGATTAATCTCGGCGCGTCGAAGGCGTGCCTGCGCTGTGCTGATATCTGCACGGGCTTGAGATACTTCTGCTTTCGCAATCGAACTGTTTTGAATGGCATCTTCATAACGGGATTTATTGAACGCTGCGGACGTTTTCAGCTTTTCCAAACGTTTCAGATTTTGGCTAGCCAGCTTAAGGCGCGCCTGAAAAGTTCCCATCTTACTTTTGGCTGCGGAAACTTCGCTGGCAGCAAGATCGCGATCTGCTTTAAGAGTCGCTGCGTTTAATTGAGCTATGATTTGGCCTTTGCTGACTTTATCGCCTACCTCAACCAACAATTCATCCACGGGGCCAGCTATGCGTGCTGCGACATTGCCGGTTTGTTGTGCAACTAAGCGGCCAATTACAGGAACCGTTTGATTCATAGATTCAATACGTACTTTATCAACACCAACCAAAGAAGGTTGTTGTGCTGAAGCAGGCATGGGGCCGATCATCAAGCTCGCGGTGATCAAAAGAAAAGAAGTGACAAACAGCTGGCGCAAACCGGCCTCCCGATATGAAACCAAACCCGATCGTCTGGTCAAAATTTGAAACGATTCAACTCAATGGTTGCTGTTAAATAGCACAACACCACTGGCGACATTATAGGAAAGTAGGCGAACATCCACTAAATACGGCACTGTTCTCTTTTTGTACTGTAGTTGATTGTTTCTGGATCTGTAAAGAGTTCCTCATAATATAAAATTATAAAATTACATTTTGGGTGTCAGGTAAAGATCTGATTACCCGTCGTTCTTTTAAACGTACAATTCTGATTTTTCCGTCGTTTCGATTAAAATAATGTTATATCTATTTAGGAAAATGGTGAATTGGTCCCTATACGCTTCTTCGGTGCATAGCATTCTTTTGAGGAAATATTTATGACGACGGCGCTTTTTTATCATCCGGTCAGCCTTCTGCACGATACGGGTATTCATCATCCTGAATCTCCGCTTAGAATTAAAGAAACCCTGAGCGTTTTATCCGAAGCAGACTTTGATGCACTGGATCGGCGTGAAGCCCCGGTTATAGATAAGGCCAAACTATTATGGGCACATACAAAAAGTCATGTAGATGGTGTTTTTCAAGCCATACCTGATACGGGGTATGTTGCCATAGATGGTGATACCGTTATTTGTAAAGATTCTGGTGAGGCGGCATTGCGGGCCGCGGGCGGTATTTGCGCAGCGATTGATGCTGTCATGAATGGCGAGGTTGATAACGCTTTTTGTCTGAGCCGGCCACCGGGACATCATGCTGAGCGTGATCGTGCTATGGGGTTTTGCCTGTTCTGTAATCCGGCTATTGGTGCCTATCAGGCCAAAAATAAACATGGGATCAAGAAGATAGCTGTGATCGATTTTGATGTTCATCATGGCAACGGCACTCAGGATGTTTTTTGGAATGATCCAGATATGTTTTATGGATCAACACACGGGTCCCCTCTTTTCCCCGGTACAGGCAGTGAGGGGGAAATTGGCGTGGCGGGTAATATTATGAACTGCCCTTTGCCGAGTGGCGCTGGTTCCTATGAGTTTCGCAAGGTGATGGAAGATAAGATTTTCCTAGGGATACAAGATTTTGGACCCGATTTTATCATTGTGTCCGCTGGATTTGATGCGCACCGAGAGGACCCTCTTGCGTCTTTGAATCTGGAAGATGAAGATTTTGGGTGGGTTAGCCGGAGAATTGTAGAATTGTCTCAAGAGCTATGTAATGGGCGCCTCGTTTCAATTCTCGAGGGGGGGTATAATACTCATGCCCTTTCAAGATCGGTTGCTTTGCATGTCCGGGCATTGATGAACGCAACAGATTAGCTCTGTATCATTTTTTGCAGGGAATTTTTGTAGAGTGTTTTTTTGGGGATTTTCTACGGAAAATTGTGCGCAAATTTTCGCTAGAAATTTAGCACAAAGAAGCGAGACTTACCCTTGTTTGCGGACATCTTAACACGTAGAGTGCAGGAGAATTTGTAATTTGAGGTTTCTCTATGGAAAATACGCAACCTGCTGAAAACTTAGTCGATATCAATGCTATGAGTTTTGAGGCTGCTCTTGCAGAGCTAAAGACAATTGTTGAGCGTCTAGAACAGGGCGAAGGCAAACTGGACGAAGCAATTGATGCTTATGATCGCGGCGCTAAGTTGAAGGCTCATTGTGAGGCTAAGCTTCGTGAAGCTCAGGAAAAAATTGAAAAAATTGCAATGGGTCCGGATGGACAACCACGTACCGAACCCTTTGATGTTTCATAATGGGTATATGTCCTTTGTCGTATCTGGATTTGTAATCGATAAGTATTCCCATGTCTGATATTTCCCTTGCTTTGACGAACTGTGCGCGTGTCGTAGAAGAAAAGCTTGATGAGCTTTTGCCAACTGTACAGACACCCGAGGGTGAAGTCGTTGATGCTATGCGATATAGCGCGCTGGGTGGTGGAAAACGGCTGCGTCCGTTTCTGGTCATGGAAACGGCCAAACTTTTTGACGTTGAAAAGACCTATGCATTACAGGTCGCCGCTGCGTTAGAGATGGTTCATTGTTACAGTCTGGTTCACGATGACCTTCCGGCAATGGATGATAGCGATCTGCGGCGTGGGCAGGTAACTGTCCATAAAAAATGGGATGATGCGACGGCTATCTTGGCTGGTGATGGATTGTTGACGGAGGCTTTTGCTGTCATCGCAGACCCAATGACGCACCCCGATATGGCTATCCGGTTGAAGCTGATATCTGGTTTGGCTGCTGCTGCAGGCGCCAAAGGTATGGTTGGGGGGCAAATGATTGACCTGTCTCCGTCACGGGCAAATCTGGATCTTGAAGGTATCACCCGCTTACAAGCACTTAAAACAGGAGCATTAATTCGCTATGCCTGTGAGGCTGGTGCGATATTGGGAAATGCTAAGCCAGAGGAACACCGTGCACTTAGCCTTTACGCGGAAGATATTGGACTGGCCTTTCAGATTATTGATGATCTACTCGACCACGAGGCAACACCAGAAGAAACGGGTAAGCCCACAGGAGTTGATAGTGATGCGGGTAAAGCGACATTTGTCGGTCAGTTAGGGGTGGAAAACGCGCGTGAAAAGGCCAATGAATTAATTGATTCTGCAAAATCTAGACTTGATATTTTCGCAGGAAAGGCGCAGTTACTTCGCGATACGGCCACATTTATAGTTGAGCGTAGGTCTTAAGGTTAAAACGTTAAGTCCTGATATGTTCCTATGGAATTGTTAACCCAAAGGGAATTATACTTTGGGGCTGGCTGTTAAGAAATATGAAATTATCTCAGATCTGTGTAACAGTTTTTGAGAAAAGATGTGATGGAGATAAGGGTGAGTCAGTTCGGGCACAATCGTCAGACCCCGTTGTTGGACACAGTTCATAATCCAGCTGATCTAAGAAAGCTGGATGAAAGCCAGCTGCCACAGCTGGCCGAAGAAGTGCGTCTGGATATGATCGATGCCGTCTCACGCACGGGAGGCCATCTGGGCGCCGGATTGGGGGTGGTTGAACTCACTGTTGCTATTCATCATGTTTTTAATACCCCGGATGACAAATTGATTTGGGATGTTGGGCATCAATGTTATCCGCATAAAATTCTGACGGAACGTCGTGATCAACTGCGTACGATCAGACAGGGTGGTGGACTATCTGGTTTTACCACACGTAAAGAATCTATTTATGATCCATTTGGCGCGGCACATAGTTCGACCTCTATTTCTGCAGGTCTTGGCTATGCCGTTGCACGTGATCTGGCGGGTAAAACCAATAACGTTATTTCGGTTATTGGTGATGGGTCCATGACCGCAGGTATGGCGTATGAGGCCATGAACAATGCCGGTGCCATGAATTCAAGACTGGTTGTGATTTTAAATGACAATGATATGTCTATTGCACCACCCGTGGGTGCTCTGAGTGCTTATCTGTCACGACTAATTTCTGCTAAGCCTTATCAATCCATGCGCCATCTGGCGAAAGAAATTATCAGTAAATTTCCGCCGCGTCTTGAGACTGCTGCCAAACGTGCAGAAGAATATGCGCGTGGATTTTTCACAGGTGGAACCTTGTTTGAAGAACTCGGGTTTTTCTATATAGGTCCTGTTGACGGGCACGATTTTTCACACCTGTTACCTGTTCTGAAAAATGTTCGGGATTGCGGCTTTGATGGTCCGGTCCTTATCCATGCTGTAACGCAAAAGGGTAAAGGGTATGAGCCTGCTGAAAAAGCTGCAGATAAATACCATGGCGTTTCCAAGTTTGATGTGGTGAGCGGCAAGCAGGAAAAAACACCGCCAAAGGCGCCTCTGTACCAAAATGTTTTTGCCAAGGCCCTGATTGCCGAAGCCAAACACGATGACAAGGTTGTTGCTATGACAGCGGCAATGCCATCAGGAACGGGGTTGAACTTGTTCCAGGAAGAGTTTCCTGATCGGACCTTTGATGTTGGTATTGCTGAACAGCATGGCGTGACCTTTTGTGCAGGTATGGCCTGTGATGGATATAAACCCTACGCAACAATCTATTCAACCTTTTTGCAACGTGCCTATGATCAGGTCGTTCATGATGTTGCCATTCAAAGCTTACCTGTACGGTTCATTATTGATCGGGCAGGCATGGTTGGTGCTGATGGTGTTACGCATCAGGGAAGTTATGATCTTGCGTATCTTGGGTGTATTCCGGATATGGTCATTATGGCACCATCAGACGAGCTGGAGCTGATGAATATGGTGGCGACCTCTACCACTATAAATGATAAGCCAAGTGCCATCAGATTCCCGCGTGGCGAAGCCACGGGTAAAGTTGAGTTGCCAGAAAGAGGTACTGTTCTGGAAATTGGTAAAGGGCGTATTCTTCGCGAAGGAAAGAATGTTGCTATTCTTGCTTTGGGGACACGCCTTGCAGATTGTCTGGAAGCTGCAGATAAACTTGCGGCTCATGGGTTTAGTGCAACTGTGGCGGATGCACGGTTTGCCAAACCACTAGATGCGGATCTCGTTAAAGACCTCGCGGCTAATCATGACGTTTTCCTGACAGTGGAAGAGGGTTCTATTGGTGGATTCTCTTCGCTTGTGTCCAATTTACTTGCAAACGAAGGTTTGTTTGATAATGGGTTGAAATTCCGTCCTGTCTGTATGCCGGATATCTTTATTGATCATGATAGTCCTGCGAAACAATTAGAGCAGGCAGGTCTGGATGCAGACGGTATCTTTAAGAAAGCGATGAGTGCCTTAGGACAGGAAGTCGCAAAGTCCTCGTCATCAATTGCCTAGGCCCCTTTGTTAGTTTTTTGGCTTTCAGGTACCGCGACTTTAAGTAACTTAACAAAAGCTCTATACAACTTTCTTTCAAGAAGCTAGGGTATCCTTCTTCGAGTCAAGCTTGCCATACCTTCTGGGGCGACGAACAACCGCATAATCGGCTGCGTGCGTTGGCAAACTTCAATTTTGGGATCCGTATCATGTCAACCGGACTTTTAGCAGGCAGAGCCCCTGAGGCTTCTGGCCAGCCATTGCCGCCTTCTATCGGGTGGACAGATGAAGTCAAAGCAAGTTTTCATCTTGCTTGGCCACTTGTGATTGCACAGGTGGCGCAGATGGCTCTCTTTACCACTGATGTAATTATGATGGGATGGTTGGGCCCTAAATTTCTGGCTGCGGGGACGCTGGCCACCAGTTTGATGAGCCCATTCCTTCTATTTGGCATCGGTCTTATTACGGCGGTTGCGCCTATGATGGCACAGGCAATTGGGGCGCGTGATTTTAAATCAGTTCGTCGAACCACGCGTCAGGGTTTTTGGGTTTCTTTGGTTATTGCCGCGTTTCTTACCGCTTTGATTTGGAATGCAGAGCTATTTTTTCTCTTACTTGATCAGACAGAGGAAAATGCCGCGTTGGCCCAGGGATATATTCGGTTTGCAGTTTGGAATTTCTTCCCGTCATTTTTGTTTCTTGTTTTAAGATGTTTGTTGTCTGCTCATGGTAAAACAACCGTGGTTTTAAACATTACCATTATTGGTATTGTGGTGAATGCAATCTGTAATTATGCCCTGATGTTTGGTCACTGGGGATTTCCCCGTTTAGAGTTGGCAGGGGCCGGGATTAGTACCACCTTTGTCAATCTGGTCATGTTCTTATTAATACTTGGCTATATCCTGACGCATAAGCGTTACAAACGATACGCGATCTTAGTTAGATTATGGAAAACTGACTGGGCGCGGTTCAAAGAAATTTTCCGCATTGGATTTCCAATAGGGTGTACCTTAACCGCCGAGACCGGTTTGTTTGCCGCGGCAACAATTTTGATGGGATGGCTTGGCACAAATGAATTGGCCGCGCATGCAATTGCCCTGCAATGTGCATCGGTTGCGTTCATGGTTCCGCTGGGGATCAGTCAGGCGGCTACAATTCGGGTTGGTCTTGCCTTGGGCAAAAATAATCCCGAGGGTATAAAAAAAGCAGGATGGGTTTCGATCGTAATCGGGACCGGTTTTATGATCACAACCTGTCTGGCATTTTGGTTGATACCAAAGTTTTTTATTGGGTTTTATCTGGACTTGGATCGGCCTGAAAATCAAATTTCCTTAGGGTTGGCTGTTTCCTATTTGGCCGTTGCTGCACTCTTCCAACTAGTTGACGGATGTCAGGTGGTTGCGGCAGGTGTTTTACGTGGACTGAGCGATACCAAGGTGCCGATGTTATGGGCAATCATG
Source organism: Kiloniella sp. (assembly GCF_048259265.1). NCBI lineage: Bacteria > Pseudomonadati > Pseudomonadota > Alphaproteobacteria > Rhodospirillales > Kiloniellaceae > Kiloniella > Kiloniella sp. Next base: position 107,774 of record NZ_JBLXHT010000010.1, read on the forward strand.
GGGTATTGGGTGTTTGGTTTACCGATTTCCTATTATTGTGGCTTTGTTCTTGGTGGAGGAGGCTCAGGTATTTGGTTGGGTCTTGCTGCGGGTCTTGCTTTTGTATCCGTTGTTTTTGTAATACGCTTTGCATGGCGAGAGCGTCTGGGATTAATGAATTACAAGAGCATGGAACGTGGCTAAAGTCGGAAAAAAAAGAGCTGATCAATTACTGGTTGATCGGGGGTTGGTCGAGAGCAAAACCAAGGCTCAGGCACGGATCATGGCAGGGCAGGTTTATACGGAAACCAAACGGATTGATAAACCTGGCCAGCCTTTGGCAGAAGATGCACCGCTAACTGTAAAGGGAGAAGATCACCCCTGGGTTAGCCGGGGAGGTCTTAAACTTGAAAAAGGTCTCAGAGAATTTAACATCGATCCGACAGGGAAAATCTGTATGGATGTTGGGGCCTCAACGGGCGGGTTTACCGATGTTTTACTGACCAATGGGGCCGAGAAGGTTTATGCTGTTGATGTTGGTCATGGACAGCTTGCGTGGAAAATACGTAAGGATGAACGGGTTGTCGTCATGGAGCGTACAAATGCACGCCATTTGACCACCGAACAAGTCCCCGAAGCTCTGGATATGATTGTTTGCGATGCCAGTTTTATTGGTCTGGAAACAGTATTACCTGCGTCTATGGCCTTGGCGGGGCCCGGTGCGCTTATGGTTGCGCTGATTAAACCTCAGTTCGAAGTTGGAAAAGGGCGTGTCGGTAAAGGCGGGGTCGTGCGTGAACCTGAATTGCATCAGGAAGTTTGTGATCGAATTGAAAACTGGCTGAACGAGGAAACCGATTGGGCAGTACTTGGCTTAACAGAAAGCCCGATTAAGGGACCAGAGGGGAATATTGAATTTTTGATTGCAGCTCGTAAATTTATTTAACCCTTGAATTTCACTCTGCCCTAATATGGTTAATTCTTCTATTTAAAATTGGTTTCACAATGAGAAAATCGTTGTGAAGCCTTTCTTTTTTTAAGGTTAATATCTTTATCCCCTGTTAACTGTCTCAGGGTATCTTTGCTACAGTACTTAGGTATAAGAATCGTCGGGTATAGTACCATTTCGGAGAGTTTTTCATCCAACAGGACATTTTTTTGGATTCTCATGATGCTATAAATTTAGGTAGTAGCTAACCCGACATAATTTGAGATGACTGCTTTGGGGGTAGGGGTGTGGAAGTAAAAAAGGCAAAGATCACAGACTTTTACCCGTCTATTGTTGATGTTACGGTGAATGATAGGCACTAGATCGATATGGCTTTTAAATCTGTCCGTACAAAATTATTGGTAATTTGCACTCTTTGCGTTTTGGTGACGGGGCTGGTGCCGTTTCTCTTTTTTGAAGCCCGTTTTTTCCAGTTAGAAGAAGAACGCATTGCCCAACGTGCACTTGATGTTGCAACGAAGGTTTCAATCCCTTTAACAAGATCCCTTTGGGATTACGATGAAAGCACTGTGATACTGGTTCTTGAAACGTTGATGAGAGATCCAGATCTTGTCAGTGTTAAAATAACCCTACCCGACGGTGCGGGAGAATTTTATCCTGCAGAAGACCCTAATGTATCCGACATTAATTTTTCTGAAGTCGAATATATTCGTATTCCCCTAATGTATTCTGTTTTTGATAACAACGAAACCTTGGGACATCTGGAAGTCGGGTATACGACCGAGCGGGCTTATTCCGATGTATGGACCCGGGTTTTTGTTGATGCTTTTATCTTTTTGCTAATTTTGACAACACTTGGTGGTGGGGCTGCCATTGCAATCAATCGTGCTGTTGGACGCCCCTTGAAACTGCTGTCCAATTCTATTGATGAAATGGCCAATCAGAAAAAACCTGTTTTGGTGAAGTGGAGATCCGACGATGAATTGGGGCAAACTGTAGAAGCTTATAACAATATGCTCATTACTATTGAGCAGCATGATAGGGCTTTGATCGAGGCGAAGGAAAAAGCTGAAATTGCAAATCGAGCAAAAACTTCTTTTCTTGCGAATATGAGCCATGAGCTCAGAACACCCCTTAACGCCATCATCGGCTTCTCTGAAATTCTGATGAAAGAAGATGACTACAAGGTCAACCAAGAGCGGCGGGAAGAATATCTGGGATATATCTTTGAAGCGGGTTCCAGCCTGATGACCATGGTGACTGATATTCAGCAAATATCCAGGCTTGAATCAGCAGAGGCGGGCTTACAGGACGAAGAGCTTGATGTCGGCGATGAAATACTCGGTTGTGTTCGGGCGTTGGACATGCGCGCTTCTGACGAAGGAGTCCAAGTCGAGTGTTCTATTCAGGATGACTTGCCCTATCTCAGGACCAATGCTCAAGGCTTTAAACAGATTATTGTCAACCTTCTGAGTAATGCGATTCATTTCACCCCTCGTGAAGGTCGAATTGATATTACGGTCCTGCACGATACCTATTCTGGTTTGAGCATTCGTTTTTCTGATACTGGGGTCGGCATTAAAGAAGAAGACTTGCCCTTCATTACAGATCCTTTCTGGAAGGCTGATGAAGAAGCTGAAGAGAGAAGTGGTTTGGGCCTGAGTATTGTGAAGGCGATTATTGAGCGCAATCAAGGCTCACTCTCTATAGAGAGCGAGCCTGATAGAGGAACATCGGTAACGATAAACTTCCCGTCAGATCGTTTGATTGATCGTGGATCCCTGCTTCAATAAACAGTTTTTAATCCTCTTGAACGGATGTTTTTCCTATTCTTGTCCGATAGGTGTAACACGTGAGTTCAAAATATTTGCCTTGGGGTTTTGAACAGATTGCTCAAAAGGCTTAAGGATCGGGGCTGTTATTTTGATTAGTGTACTCAATGATTTGAGAGCCACTGGATCGGTTAAAATCATCTGCCCCCCCATTGCACTTTCAAAAAGCTCTTCGAGTGGATCTTTTGGTTCTGGGAAATAAACAAGTTGATGATCAGTTTCTTCTTTGATCATCGCAGCGTCGCGAGCCACACGAATGGCATCCCTGAACCCACCGAGTTCGTCAACCAGTCCATTTTCTTTTGCCTGGGCTCCACTCCAGATTTGCCCCTTGGCAATTGAATGGATTTCTTGCTGGCTTTTGCCCCGGCCTTCACCAACTTTAACTGTAAAGTCTTCGTAGATACGATCCAGAGAGCCTTGCAATTGTGCCCATCCTTCATTGGTAAATGCTTTGTTGGCACTATAGAGATCGGCGTTTTCCCCGGCTTTTACGCCGTCCCATTTAACGCCGACTTTTTTCCAGAGGTCTGTGAGGACCATTTTACCTCCAGCAACACCGATTGACCCGGTGATCGTCACAGGGTTCGCTAGGATTTTGTAGGCTGGTGCGGATACAAAATACCCACCGGATGCCGCAACGTCACCCATAGAAATAATCACAGGCTTGCCAACTTCCTTGGCCCGGACGACTTCACGCCACATTACATCAGATGCAACGTAGGACCCACCGGGACTATCAATACGAAGAATAATAGCTTCGATTGAAGCGTCATCAATCGCATCAGAAATTGCTTGGGCAATTGTGTCTGAGCCCATTGTCATGCCACCGCCAAAGAAGGGGTCACCCTGGCTTTTTCCCAAGTGAATTTCGCCAATACCGTATACGACTGCGATCTTACTGGCATTCTCTGATGCCTCTGGTGTTGTGCTCATGGCATAATCAGCCAGGTGTACGAATTCGCGGTCGCCTGTTAGGGCTTCATCAGAAATTTCATCCCAGTAACCAACGCGATCAACCAAATCGGCATCAATAGCTTTTACAGCGCTTAAGGGAGATCTATCCATCAAAGAACCAATCTCGCCAGGTTTTTCGCGGCTGATGGAAATTTCTTTTTCGATCACATCAAAAATTGAATTCAGAACGCTTTGGGTGTTTCTTTTGACAGGCGCTGGCATGTGATCATCAGTGAACATATTCATGACGCCCTTGTATTCATACCGTTGACTGAACTGTGGCAGAATTCCCAATTCGTCCAAAACGGGACGCAAGTAGGGATTTTCCATGTTAAAGCCTGAAATATCGAGATCACCAGATGGTTGTATCCACACATTTTCAGTGGCGCTGGCCAGGTAATAATGCAGGGTTCCATGTCCTGCTTCACCATAGGTCTCAGCAAAAGAAGCAGACCATTTTCCGGTTTTAGTAAAGGCACGGATGGCTTTTCTAAGCTCCTGTGCCTGAGCCAGTTGAAGAGGTCCTTGTCCTGCTTTAATCAAGAGGCCTTTGACTCGATTGTCGTCCTGTGAGCGATAAAGTGCATCAATGGCGTCATGCAAGGGTAATCCTGGTTGAAAAGAGCTGCTAAAGTACGAAGCTTTTGTCGGCCCCTCGAAGAGGCCTTCGGAAAGATCAATTGTCAGGATCATTTCCTGTGGCAAGCTCTGGTTATCAACAGTTTTACCAACCTCTTCGATATTATTCAGGGTGACACCTAACAAAACCCCTAGAAGAATGACAAGTAGGCCAAGGGCTGCAAATAACCCTACGATACCTTTGAAGATAAATTTAAAAAAAGACATGAATTCAAAAACCTGAAATTTATATAGAAACAGTTGGACATAAGGATGATAGGCACAAGACGTTTTTGCAAGCACGGTATACCATATGGGCTCTATTTTGATGGAAATATAATATAGATATTCCCTTTATCATCAGCAAAAGGTAGCTCGGAAGATTGCGGCTTTTAAAAAAGCTGTTAGATTGGCGGAAAATCATCCCGCTAATATTTAGCTGGAATATAACTATAAAGTCAGGTGTCAGGAATTATGAGACGTAAGGCGCGCCGTGGTGGCGGAAAGCAAATAGAGATTCAGATTGATACTCTGGGTGCTCGCGGTGATGGTGTTGCCGATCATGAAGGGCGGCCTGTGTATGTTCCCATGACAATGCCGGGTGATAAACTTCGCGTGAAGTTGGTGGGCGAACGTTCTGGTGGTCTCAAAGCAGAGATATTGGAGCTTCAAGAATTGGGGGCGAACCATATCGATCCGCCCTGTGAACATTTTGGTCCTTGTGGGGGCTGTACAGTGCAGCACGTTGCCCCTGATTTTTATCGAACATGGAAAAGAGACGCGGTTGTACAGGCTCTCACACGTAAGGGGTTTAGCGGTGGAGAGGTAACTGAGCTTGTTCAGGTAGAAGCTGGCACTCGGCGACGGGCCGTTTTTGCAGCTGCAGCGCGCGGCAAGAAAATTGATCTCGGATTTCATGAACGTGAGAGCCACAAGGTTGTTCAAGTTGTTGACTGCAAGTTGCTCACCCCTGAATTAAACCAGCTGATTGATCCGTTAAGAGAGTTACTCAAAGTGCTTTTAGGGCCGGAACAGGCAAAAGCAGATATCACAGTTATTGGATCATCAGCAGGACCGGATATTCTGGTTGTTACAGATGCAAAGCTCGTGCTGGAAGGGCGGGAAGCGATCACGGTTTTTGCCGAGAAACATTCTATAGCGCGTTTTGCTTGGGGGCGCCCGCGGCAAGAACCTGAACCTGTTGCCATAAGGGATAATCCCTATCAAAAGTTTGGGGATGTTCAGGTGCTGCCGCCCGAAGGTGCATTTTTGCAACCAAGCCAAGAAGGGCAGGATGCGCTCACAAATTTGGTTTTGGGGTATTTGCCTGAAGAACTTGAAACGGTCGCCGATTTGTTTTCTGGGTGTGGTACCTTTACCTTTCCGCTTTCTAAACATGCACAAGTTCATGCTGTTGAAGGGGATGAACGAGCAATTACGGCACTGATATCTGCCGCACGTCGAAACGATACAACACATCGCATCACATCCGATTGTCGTGATCTTGTGAAGGATCCGGTTACGGCTGATGAATTGCAAGGTGGGGACTGTGTTGTCCTTGATCCTCCCAGAACGGGTGCGAAGGAACAATGCCATGAATTGGCGCAATCAGATATCAAGACGATTATCTATGTCTCTTGTAGTCCCAATACCTTTGCCCGGGATGCCAGAATACTTGTGGAAGGGGGCTACACCCTCAAAGAGGTCACCCCTGTTGATCAGTTTATCTGGAGTGGTCATCTAGAAGTTGTTGGTTGTTTCGAACTTGATGATTTTGAGGATGATGAAAATGACGAAGAGGGCTTGTAGAACCAAGTCCTTTTCCTAAATAATACCCATGTTTTGCATGAGGCATTATGGCGCTATTGCTAAAAGCAATGATTACTAGCTTTGCTGGTCGGTCATTTACTTATATGGTTTCCAGAGCTGTATACTGACATGATGACTTGCTGTGTTTTTCAATAATTATTTGGCCTTTGATATATCTATGAACCTGCAATTTACTCCCGAAGATCATCCGAAAATTCCCAATGAAAAAGTTGGTGTTCTGTTAATGAACTTGGGTACACCCGACGGCACTGACTATTGGTCTATGCGACGTTACCTGAGCGAATTTTTGAGTGATACCAGGGTGATCGAAGCGCCAAAGTGGCTTTGGCAGATAATCTTGCAGGGTATTATTTTGACGACCCGGCCAAGTAAGAGTGGCGAGGCTTACAAGGAAATTTGGAATAAGGAAAAGGACGAATCTCCTCTTCGTACGATTACACGTGATCAAGCTGAGAAACTGCAAGCTGCATTAGAAAAAGAGTACCCGAATGTGGTTGTCGACTGGGGGTGGCGCTATGGTAATCCCGCGGTTAAGGAGCGAATAGAGGGTTTGCAGAAGCAAGGGTGTAACCGTATTCTTCTTTTTGCGCTTTATCCGCAATATTCTGCAACCACGACGGCAACGGCTTATGACAAGTGTTTTGATGCATTGAAGACAATGCGTTGGCAGCCAGCTGTGCGGTGTGTACCAGCCTATCATGATGCCCCTGTCTATATTGATGCGCTGGCTAAATCAGTAGAACAAGGTATCGAGGGGCTTTCATGGGAACCTGATGTTACCATCGCATCTTTCCATGGTCTTCCGGTTGAATACCATGAAAAGGGTGATCCGTATTACTGTCATTGTGCCAAGACAGCACGCTTGCTGCGCGAAAAGTTGGGGTGGTCCGAAGACAAGTTGAAACTGTGTTTTCAGTCGCTTTTTGGGCCAAAGGAATGGCTCAAACCCTATACGCAGCCGACCGTCGAGGAAATGGCACGTAATGGTGTGAAGAATTTGGTCATTCTAACACCTGGGTTCTCGGTTGATTGTGTTGAGACCTTGGAAGAGATCGACATCGGTGTGCGCGAAGCCTTTTTGGAAAATGGGGGTGAGAACTTCGCCTTTATTCCTTGCTTAAATGATAGCGAGGCTGGCATGGACGTCATTAAAGAAATTACAGTGCGCGAACTCCAGGGATGGATCTAGCGCGGATCTTATTTAAGGGCAGAAAGAACATTGGAATAATCGTCGGTCCAGGGTTCGTCTGTTTCTTTAACTGAAAGCTCACTCCATCCCCTAAGTGCCTTGTTGCCAGTTTGGTTTGTTATTGGAATAAGATCATTAAGTGTTTCGACATTCTGAGCGAGGGCAACCCAAGTTGCAGAATAACGTAAAGGGTGTTCCGTAACATCCCTCTCTTGCCGCGTATAATTATACATACGTGAGGTCAACCCAGATGCTTTTGCGGTCGCGGCGACGACGTGTTCCAAATCGAAATACCGATTGGATATGTGCAAAATAATGATGCCGTTATCTTTGACTTTCTTTTTGTAAAGATCAAATGCCTCTTTTGTCATCAAATGCAAGGGAATGGCATCTGACGAGAAAGCATCAGCAATAAGTAAGTCATAGCTTGCATCAGGAATGTTTTTTAAAGAGAGGCGGGCGTCACCAATGATGACCTCTGTTTCTTGCGCACATTCTTGCATGTAGCTAAAAAATTTGGGGTTTCTGGCCATAGTTTCAACCAGCGGATCAATTTCAAAGAAAGTCCAGTTTTGTCCGGCTTGTCGATAACAGATAGCGGTGCCTGCCCCCAGACCGATTGCACCGATCGATTGGACTTTTTCATCATTGGTATTATAGGCTTCAAATAGTTTCCCCAGACCGGATTCCTGATGATAATAGCTCTGTGGTTCCAGTGATCCCTTGACCTGAATACCATGTATCGTTGTGCCGTGTTTGGCGATATGTGCAACTTGTGCGGAAGAATTTTTGTTTTCTTCATTAGTGATTGTTTCTTTTACAGCATAAACCCCAAAAAAACTGCGTTCTTGGAAAAGAATATCACGATGAGAACCCAATAAGAACGGGATGATGAATAACCCAATTGTCACGGTAAGGGCCAGACGAAGAGGTCGTCCAACACCCTCTAGCATTATCAACAGGAACAGGGTTAGTACCACGACAGAGACCAACTTGGAACCGACACTCTCTGTGCCCACTTCCCTGCCGATAAGCAGTAGCCCAATCAAACACAAAGAAAAGATTATATCAGCACGATAGCTTTGTGCTTTTGCCCCTATGCGGCTCTTTATTATAGCGACAAGCGTAGTTGTTTTAGTTGGCATCAAAAAAGCGGCCACGACCAGCAATATAACGTATTCGTAGATATCAGTGAACGCAATGGGGGCGATAAGCCCAATAAAGATTCCTCCTAAAACGCCCCCAAAAGACATCGCAATATAAAAGTTGGTTAAATATTTTGCGTGGGGACGTGTCGCGGCCAGAAGTCCGTGGAAGTAAAGGGCGAGGATGAAGAAGCAAAATAAATTCCCGAGAGCAAAGTAAAGGACAGTGTTTGCGTGGGTAACGGACACATTAAAAAAAATAATTAATATCAAACAATAGGGGGCCAGTTTTTCTGTGAAGCGATGGGGAATTATCGGACGTCTGGAAAAAACAATGACAAAGGTAAGGAGGTATAGAATTAGCGGAAAGACCCAAAGCAACGGGGTTGAGAGCAAGTCCGTTGTAATTTTATTTGTTACGCTCAGTAAAAGAGCTGAAGGAACAAAAGCCAGGATTATCCATTTGATGTAGGATTTAAGACTTGGTGTCGTGTGATCATCATTCGTCTCTTTTTGCTGTTCAGATATCTCAAGTGATTTTCTGTTTGGACGCAAGGCTATGCCACAGGTGAAAATTAAAAGCAGCAACGCTATGAACCCATAGGACCAAAGCCAGGTTTGTGTTTTTAATCCAAATTGTATTTCGATAAAAAGAGGATAGGCGACCAAAGCCGTAATGCTGCCCACATTACTGGCTGCGTAAAGAAAGTAGGGGTCATGCGCCTCTGTATCGCCAGAAGAACGAAACCAATCCTGTAAAAGAGGGGCGTTCGCAGAAACAATAAAAAAGGGGAGGCCAATAGCCAATGAAAAAAGACTTAGTAACCATAAAGATGGCCAGCCTTCAGAAGGTGTATTGTGTTCAGCAGGAATTGCAATTGGTAAAAAAAGCAGAGCCACAGCCATTAAAAGTAAATGAATGATAAGCTGATTTTTGAGCCTGAAGGTTGATGAGAGGAAATGCGCGTAGAGATAACCCGCCAATAACATTGATTGAAAAAAAATCATGGCGGTATTCCATACCGCAGGCGCGCCACCCAGTAATGGCAGCACCAGCTTGGTAAACATTGGCTGGATTAAAAATAAAAGAAAAGCACTACAACACAGGGTGAGTATGAACAGGTAACGGGTAGAGACACTGTTCGTTGAGCTCGTTGTTATTTCGTTGTTATTACGCGTGCTATTCATCGTAATCCAAATACCCTTGTTATTCAGGTATCGGATAATATTGATCACAAGTTAAAACAGCTTTAATCCATTGTTATAAAATGTATTAAAGCTGTTTGTTGAATAAGCTGACGCCGATTATCTCTTATGCGAAATTATCTGTTCTGTGCTTTGTGGCGCAGCCAATGATCCGCAAGGGTAAGAGCCATCATTGCTTCGCCAACCGGAACACCGCGAATGCCAACACAAGGATCATGACGACCTTTGGTAAAGATATCGGTTTCTTCACCATCTGTTGTTACTGTTTTCCGCGGTGTGAGGATTGAGCTGGTTGGTTTGATGGCAAAGCGCACCACCACGTCCTGACCTGTGGAAATACCGCCGAGTATACCGCCAGCATGATTGGTGATGAAGTGGGGCTTACCATCAACCATGCGAATTTCATCCGCATTTTCTTCGCCGCTGTAGGCTGCGGTTTCAAATCCATCGCCAATTTCAACACCTTTGACCGCATTGATTGACATCATCGCCTTTGCCAGATCTGAATCCAGCTTGTCATAGACTGGATCACCCAACCCGACGGGCACATTTGAAGCCACAATTTCAATAACAGCGCCCAGTGAAGAGCCAGCCTTTCGGGCTGAATCCAGGTAGGTTTCCCATTCTTTGGCTGCAACTGGGTCCGGGCACCAGAAAGGGTTATTGGACACTTCGTTCCAGTCCCATCGCGTACGATCAATTTTATGGGGGCCCATCTGAACCAGTGCCCCACGAATTTGTACGCCGCCCTCTATCTGGGTATCCAGAACTTTGCGGGCAATTGCACCTGCGGCAACGCGCATGGCTGTTTCGCGGGCAGAAGAGCGTCCACCACCACGATAGTCGCGGATGCCGTATTTTTCCCAATAGGTAAAGTCGGCATGTCCCGGGCGGAATTTCTTGACGATATCACCGTAATCTTTAGAGCGCTGATCCGTGTTCTCGATAATTAGGCCGATCGGAGTTCCTGTCGTTTTGCCTTCGAAAACGCCGGAAACGATTTTAACGCTATCTGGTTCTTTCCGCTGCGTTGTGAAGCGATTTTGGCCTGGTTTACGCGCATCCAGATACACTTGAATTTCTTCTTCGGTGATCTCTATGAGCGGTGGTGTTCCATCGACAACGCAACCAATCGATGGGCCGTGACTTTCGCCCCAGGTTGTAAAACGGAAAATTTCACCAAATGTATTACCAGCCATGATGTACTCGCAGCGTTAGATCGTTTGAATTAAAAAGGGAGCGGCAGCTCAGCCGCGCTCCCTTTTCATATATTGCTTTTCAGCAGAGATTTAAGATTGCGGGTTGAAATTACTCAGCAATTCAGAAAGCTCTTGGGCTTTGTCCACATTCATCATACCGACGACGTGATAGCCGGAATCAACATGGTGAATTTCACCCGTTACACCACCGGACATATCAGACAGAAGGTAAAGACCTGCGCCGCCAACTTGTTCAATGCTTACATTTCGTTGCATTGGTGAATTTAGCTCATTCCATTTCAGAATATGACGGAAATCACCAATACCAGAAGCAGCAAGCGTTTTGATTGGGCCTGCAGAAATGGCGTTAACACGGATGTTATCCGGGCCAAGGTCATCAGCCAGATAACGCACAGATGCTTCAAGCGCAGCTTTGGCAACGCCCATAACATTGTAATGCGGCATAACCTGTTCAGCACCATAATAGGTCAATGTGACCATGCTGCCGCCTTCGGTCATCAATGGCGCAGCATGCTGAGCAATTGAGGTAAAGGAATAGCAGGAAATATCCATGCTCTGTAGGAAATTTTCGCGGCTTGTATTAAGATACTTACCTTTGAGTTCTTCTTTATCAGCATAGGCAATCGCGTGGATCAGAAAATCCATCTTGCCCCATTTTTCTTCAATTTCTTTAAAAACAGCTTTGACGCTGGCGTCATCGGTAACGTCACACTGTAAAAGAATATCGGAATTAACTGATTCTGCGAGCGGCGCAACACGCTTTTTCAAGGCATCGCCCTGATAGGTGAAAGCCAGTTCTGCGCCTTGATCAGCAACCGCCTTGGCGATCCCCCAGGCGATAGAGCGGTCATTGGCAACGCCCATTACTAGGCCGCGTTTACCAGCCATCAACGGTTGTGGGTTGGACATCGGGTTCCTCACTGTGAGATTGTCCTAGAAAATAAAAAGTGAAGCATCCTACAACATTGCCGAGATTGGTCAAAGATTTGGCGACATGTAGAATACTTTTTCTGACTTTTAGCTGGGAATTTCGCTTTCTGCCAGCGATAGTTAACAAGAAATGTCAAAATGGTTGAATTTGAGGGCAACTTTAGATGGTAGATTCGAAAAATCGGCGTTTGTTAATGACACTGAGCGCGGTATTTCAAAAAGAGAATCTGAATAATGCTATTCTTTTTCTTGGTTACGTCTTTAAACGCTTTGGGAAAGACAACGGAACACGGGTGGCTGCATCGTTAAGCTATTCATCCCTTTTGGCAATCGTGCCCATGATGACGATTGCATTAGCTCTGCTTTCGGCCTTTCCCGGATTTGAAGATTCCAGAGGCGAATTACAAGCGACTCTCTTTAATAATCTTTTACCTTCCGCCGAAATTGAAATCAGTGAGCAGTTGAATGCCTTTGTCGATAATGCAAAGAATATGACGACAATCGGCGTTTTGGCGTTGGCTGTGACGGCAATTATGCTGCTTTATACAATCTCTAATTCCTTTAATAGTATTTGGCGTGTTCAAGAACGCCGTCCTATATTTAATCTGATTCTTGTTTATTGGGCGCTTTTAACTCTTGGGCCACTGATGCTGGGGGCGTCCTTAACAGTGTCGAGTTACGGTTTTGCGATTGCCGAACTAGCTGATCAATCGGGGCGTACGAGTTCGTTGGTTACGTTACTTGCACCAGTTGTTCTGGGCTGCATCGCTTTTACTGTTTTGTATCTTGTGGTTCCCAATCGTCCTGTTCTGTTCTCTCATGCCTTGGTTGGCGGGGTTGTTTCGACAATGTTGTTCGAGCTACTGAAACGTGGCTTTGGACTTTATTTACAATATTTTCCGTCATACCAGGTCATCTACGGCGCTCTGGCCACGATTCCAATATTCCTGATCTGGATGTATCTCTCTTGGGTTGTTGTTCTGCTTGGGGCTGAAATTACAGCCGCTTTACCGGAAAGACGTGCTGCATTGCGTAAAGATATTAAACGCGAGGGGATCGGTGACCGATTGTCTTTGGCAATTGCTTTACTTCAAAAACTGGAAGGTGCCGGAAGGGTTGGGGCAACTTTGAAAGAGACCGTCATGATGCGGGGTCTTCCTGCGGACCTACAGGCAACAGCAGAAGTTTTATCTGATTTGAAAGATATGCATATTGCGGAGCGTACAGGTCGGGGACGCTGGGTACTTTGCCGTGACCTTGAAACCATGACTCTGGGCGATCTTCTTCGGGAAATGGATCTGAACTATGACCCCAAGCGCAATTGGCCCGACGGGGTTCGGGACGTTCTTGATGTTCTGGAAGAAAACCCCAAAGACATTAGGGATAAAAGTCTTAAAGAGATTCTACAAAAAGCGGTTTAGTTGTAAGTTGTATTGTTGTGGTTTTTTACAGCTGCATTTTTTGTATGTCTTACTGATGTTTTCTGTTTATAGAAGTCTGATTATTATGCGTCATTTTTTTACATTATCGACTTTGGTCTTTATTTCTCTCTTTTCAACAAATCCTTTGAAAGCTGAAGATAAAACGCTTTGCTTTATGGGGTGGGCATCAACTGAAAAAGGACAGTATACCCAAGCCATCAATTTATTCGATGAATGTATAGAGAAAGGTGAATTATCAAAAAGTACATTAGCCTTAACTTATCGAAACCGAGGTATTACTTATCGCCGAATGAATAAGCCAGAGGAAGCTGTTGCTGATTTTGAGAGAGCTCTTGAGATGAATTTTAATGTCGAGGATTTGATTAACTTAGCAAATGCAAAATCAAGTGTCGGAGACTACGCAAGTGCTTTGAGAGATTATGATCAAGCCTTAGAAATAAAACCCAAATATAATCAAATTTATTATAATCGTGCTGTTATGTTTGAGCAGCAAAAAAAGTGGATGGCAGCCAAATCTGATTACGAATTGGCATTCCAGCTCGGGGTGCGTGGAGTTGCGATAGAACACAAGCTTGCAGAGTTAGGGGCTCTGGAATTGAGCCCTATCAAAGCTGAGGTCCCTCACTATCCTGTGCCTGAGAATTTTTTTGCAGTAGAAAACGGTAAAATTGAGGATGTTTCAATCGTAAGGCATGTGCCAAAGGGACAAAAAAAAGACCAGTGGAATTTGAGGATTACTTCTACAAGTAGAGAGATTTCCCAAGTTCCAGGAATAGCTCTTAGGGAGATATTAAACTATCGAATTGATCAGTTTTCTTCTGAGTGTAAATACTTTCAAAGAATGAATGTTGTTCTTCCAATTACACCGCCGATGAATTACCAACCAAGTACAAACTCTTTTGGAAAATCAGATTTAAAAACAATTTCAGGAACAACAGCTCTATTTTGTGACGAGAGAGATATCGGCAAAGTTGATAAGAGCATTAGTAAAAACGGATTTACGATGTTGAAAGTTATCGTTTCTGCAGACAAAGCCTATACCTATGAGTTTGAATGGCAGCATGACAAAGATAAGTCTGAATGGATTCATAACTCTGGTATGCTTCGAAATAGCCTCATTCCTCTTTTTAAGAAAGTATGGATTGAAGATATTGGGAAATGATGTGCTTTTTATTACGGTACTATGCTTTTGAATAATATGATCGAGGCGGCGGAAGAGATATCGGGGAAAACCAAAGGCGTTTCGATAGAAACGCCTTTGGTTGAGACAAATTTAAGAAAGACAAATGCGGGGTTATAGCCCCTGATTTCGAATAATATCTTCAAGATCCTGACGGGCATCTGCGGGCAATTCCTGAATAGCAGAGGCCAGAGCGCCGAGTAGTTTCCTCAGGTTATAAACCTGATCCATACTGCGAAGGATGACGGGCATTGACTCGTAATTGGCACCAATTTCGTGAATAAGTTCGCGTAAAAGCTTTACACGTAATTCATCATCATCGGTGAAAAGGAGTGTCCCGTCTTCTTGGGTTGGCATGACCCAGTTGCTTTCGATCCAGTTGGATAGTTCTGAACCACTGACGTCTTGATCAATGACGATTTCATCAAAGGTTTTCATGCTTTTGGGGTCCTTTATCCAAAGCTGTATTAGCCTTGCGTTGCTGGGCAAGTAATCTCAGCGGCACTATTTAGGCGCTACACGCTTTGAATGCAAGCTGTGTCTCTATTGCTTCGGTTAGTCAAAAGTGCGGTTAATCAAAAATGCCTGTATCTTTGCGTGGGTCATAATCTTTTGACTTTGCCCAGTTGCGCAATAAGTCTCGAAGCTCCTTATCCGTTTCTTTCGGCAAGGTCACCATCAGTCGGATCAATTGATCCCCCCGGTTGTGTCCTTTGATGTCATCAATACCTTTACCCTTTAGGCGTAAAGTGGTGCCCGTGTTTGAGTCTGCGGGAACCTTTACTTTCACTTTGCCTGTTACGGTCGGCACGGTGAGGGTTGTTCCTTCGACCGCTTCCATAAGGGTAATGGGGACATCAAGATGTACATCATAGCCCTTTCGCGTGAACATTGGGTGGGCTTCGATTTTAATTTCAACCAGTGCATCACCGTTTGGTGCACCACCCTTGCCGGGCAACCCCTGATTTTTCAGGCGCAGAACCTGTTTGTTATCAGTTCCCGGTGGAATGGTGACATTCAGTGTTTTTCCATCGGCAAGGTTAATGCGTTTCTTTGCGCCAGCTGCGGCTTCGACAAAGTTGACACTGCATTCGTATTTTACATCACTTCCTTTGCGTTTGGGTACACCACCTCTGGCACCCGTACCCGCACCGCGTGGACCTTGTCGCCGACCACCGAATAAATCGGAAAAGATATCCCCGATATCCATTTCCTGACCAAAATCAAAGCCGCCACCACCTTGGCCTGCGGCACCGCTTCTTGGGTGACCTTGGTGAGTATAGCCAGAATGGAACGGGTTTGCCTGTTGGCCGGAGGCATCAATCTCGCCCCGGTCATATTGTTGCTTTTTTTCGGCATTGCCAAGAATGCCATATGCCTGAGATACCTCTTTAAACTTTTGCTCAATAGCCTTGTCATCCGGATTAAGATCGGGATGGTATTTTTTTGCGAGCTTACGGTATGCAGATTTAATTTCCGCATCCGAAGCGGTCCTGCTGGTGCCGAGGATTTGATAGAGGTCTTTCATTGTCGAGGATGAAACCATTCAAACGTTATAAAGGTAATACATAAGCCGTGTTATACACGTTTGTGCTACGCTAATGTAATAAATTAAACATAAGTTTAAAAGGGGGAGAAAGAAATCTCTCTTAAGTTTGGTGATTGAATGGTTACAGCTAATCGTCTGGTGTCTGGATCCTTCATTGAGCTGAATACACAAAAGCCCTGCACAGAGCAGGGCTTCTGAAGTCTGTTTTGCTTTTAAGCGCGTGTCTACTGGATTTCCCAGGACCCATCTTCTTGGCGACAAGCTGTGCCATAGGCTTCCTCGGTTTTTCCACCAATAACCACCGTCTGCTGATATTCGCGGCAGTATTTACCTTCGGAAGAAGTGCCGTCACGGACAGGTGTCACGGTTCCGGAGTTTCCTGAATCAGGGTTATTCCATGCGATAGTCTGCCCAACAGGTGCCGTTTGGGCACGATTGTAAGCTGTATCTGCTTTACGCTTATCTTCGTCGTCCATATAACGGCCGACTTCGCTTCCTAAAAACCCACCAACGACAGCGCCAGCTGCGGCAGCGACGATTTGGCCAGAACCTTTACCAAATTGAGCGCCGAGTAAGCCACCAGCCAGAGCGCCACCTAAACCACCTACGGTTTGTTTAATTCCGGTATCGTTTGAACAGGCTGTCGTCGACAAGGCTATCAATAAGACTGCTATACTTGCTTTGACTTTCATCGTCTTGCTCTCTGTGTAGTTATTATCTGCATTGAATGTATAAGAACACTAACAGTATCTTGTTCTTTCACACACAGTTGCTTAAGTTTCAACATATCAGTTAAAAGATAATTGAGGCACTATTATGGCCCCAAGGTCTTTTCTGTGACATATCTGTGTTCGTGATTGTGTTTTGCCCTGATTATTTATTCGAGCAAGGTTTTAACAAAGATGTCGCACGCTATGCTGTTGTGACCTTCACCTTGTTCTGATAAAGCATTTTAATATTATTTTTGCGTATGGCTACCCTCTAAAAGGCTGTTTTTATTATGATCCGCGATAATACTCCTTCTGATCCCTATGATGTTTTTGACGTTTGGTTGAAAGAGGCCGAGGAAAAAGAACTCAATGACCCGACAGCGATGAGCTTGTCGACGGTCGATGCAACTGGAATGCCTTCGTCGCGGATGGTTTTGCTCAAAGATTGGGACCGCCAAGGTTTTGTGTTTTATACAAACTATGAAAGCCGAAAGGGTGAACAGTTGCTTGCACATCCCAAGGCTGCCTTGATGTTTCATTGGAAATCGGTACGTCGATCCGTTCGTATCGAGGGGCTTGTTGAGCAGGTAACACCCGAAGAAGCTGACGAATATTTTGCAAGCAGGCCGAAACAAAGCCAGATCGGTGCCTGGGCCAGTGATCAGTCCCGCCCACTTGAAGGGCGCTTTGAGCTTGAGAAAAGAGTTGCTAAGTACGCGGCAAAGTATGGCCTTAGTAAAGTACCGCGTCCACCACACTGGTCGGGGTTCCGCGTTTGTCCTACACGTATTGAATTTTGGCAGGATGGCCCTTTTAGATTGCACGACCGATTGGTCTATTCGACAGAGGATATAAAGCAAACTGGACAGTGGAACACTGAACGACTTTTCCCATAGGTAGGCATAGTGAACCGATTCCATGGTCGATAACGCCAAGAAGTTAAGCCCGCAAGAACACAGGCAACGAACTGCACAGTTGATGCAGCGGGCTGGCTATGCGGCTATTACCGCTGCTTTAATCTTGATTGCGGCAAAACTATCGGCTTGGGCCTATACAGGATCGGTTTCCGTTTTAACCACATTGGTTGATTCACTTCTGGATGCAGGGGCTTCTCTTTTAAACCTTCTCGCCATCAGGCACGCACTGACGCCGGCGGATAATGAACACCGTTTTGGGCATGGTAAAGCCGAGGGCTTGGCCGCCTTGGCTCAGGCCGCCTTTATTGCTGGATCGGCTATTTTCCTTATCTTGCAAGCTGGAGAAAGATTTTCAAGCCAACATGTTGTTGAGAACAGCAGCGTCGGGATTGGGGTTATGATTTTCTCTATTCTAACCACTTTTGCCCTGACCAGATATCAACATTATGTTGTCAAGGAAACAGGGTCAGTGGCTATTCAGGCTGATGCTTTGCATTATGTTGGCGACATGGTTGTGAATGGTGTTGTTATTCTGGCATTGGTTCTAGGCTTTCATTTCGATCTTCCTTGGATTGATCCGATATTTGCTCTGGCAATTTCGCTGTATATTCTTACCTATGCATGGGGTGTTTTGAAAAAGGCGCTGGATATGCTGATGGATCGGGAATTGGATGACGGTGAGCGTGCTAGGATTAAAAGTCTGATTTTGGCTCACGAAGAGGTGCTGGGTGTGCACGACATCAGGACCAGAATATCAGGGCCAGACCTTTTTATTCAGTTTCATATGGAACTGGATGGTGCCATCAGTTTGGCGCAATCCTATGATATTGCAGAAGAGGTTGATCAGGAAATCTGTCAGATATATCCGCATGCAGAGATTATCGTTCTGCAGGAACCTTACGGGATAGAAGTACACAAGAAGATACTGAAGAAAAAGAAACGCGCCACCCCTGGCGAAGAGACTGCAAATGCAGGGTGAAGGAAAATCGGACGTTATGAATAATCGGTCCAATAACAATGCTGATACTCACGGTGCTGATGCCAATAATTCAGATACCCGTAAAACCTTGATCTTGACTGGTGCAAGTCGGGGTATTGGCCATGCGACGGTTCAGTATTTTAGTCAGAGAAACTGGAAAGTGATCACTTGTTCTCGCGAAGATGTTCCTGAGCACTGTAAGCGGGACCCGAACTGGGCCGATCATATTGTCACAGACCTCAACGATACAGCGAGTACCCAGAGTTTTATCGACCGTGCGAACGAAATTCTGGATGGAGAACCTATTCATGCCTTGGTGAACAATGCCGCTGTGTCCCCTAAAACTTCTTATAAAGAAAGACTTGGTTGTCTCAATGGAGATGTCGATACTTGGCGGGAAGTCTTTGAGCTGAACTTTTTTACTCCCTTGATGCTGTGCCGCGGGTTTGCATCCGCGTTGGGTAGAGGAGAAGGGGCGGTTGTTAATATTACATCGATTGCCGGGCACGGGGTTCATCCCTTTGCTGGATCTGCTTATTCAACATCTAAATCTGCGCTTTCTGCGCTTACCCGGGAACTCGCGGTTGAGTTTGCCCAGTTTGGAGTGCGTGTTAATGCGGTCGCGCCAGGCGAAATTGAAACGGCAATGATTGGCGAGGAATACGAAGCTCTGATCCCGAGAATTCCGATGAATCGAATGGGCGAGCCAAGCGAAGTTGCATCCGCTGTTTATCAACTCTGTACACCAAATTTTGGATACGTTACAGGAACCGAAATTTTCGTAACAGGCGGTCAACATCTGTTTTAAGCACTGGTAACACTATTCAATCAACTGGGGTTAGCGGCCTTTGGTGGGGATAAGAGATAAAGACTATTTACGTGATCTGGTTAAGCGATTTGGGCACGATGAAAAAACACCTCGCCTATTATTTTTCTGTTCCTGTTCTTATCTGGGGAATAATACTTGGGATTTCGCCGGTCTGGGCCGAACGTGTTAATGTTGCTGTTGCGGCCAACTTTACGGCGACTGCAAAGGAACTTGCGCAGGACTTCAGAGAAAGTACAGGCCACGAAGCCGTTCTTTCTTTTGGCTCAACTGGCAAGCTATATGCGCAAATTCTTCATGGCGCTCCTTTTGAAATCTTTCTTGCTGCCGATCGCGCACGCCCCCGTAAATTGGAAGACGAAGGTCATGGTGTTTTATCTTCCCGGTTTACCTATGCCTATGGGCAGATTGCTCTTTGGTCGCGACATAATGAACTTTTCAATAGTAAAAAACTGAGCAACGAAGATGTTGCAAAACTGGTGACCGGGGACAAGATAACCCGTCTTGCCATTGCCAACCCCAAAACCGCACCTTACGGTCTTGCCGCAGAACAGTACCTTAAAAAGCTTGGCGTTTATGATCAGATCCAAGGCAAGACAGTTTATGGCGAGAATATCGCCCAGACCTATCAGTTCGCATACACAGGCAATGCGGAGCTAGCTGTGGTTGCCTATGCTCAGGTTTTGGGGAGTGCATCTGGCCAACATTGGCTTGTTCCTCCAGAAGATTACGAGCCTTTGGGCCAAGATGCTGTTCTTCTGAAAAGGGGACAGTTTAATGGAGCCGCCCTGGCTTTTATGGATTATCTGAAAAGTAGAGATGCAGCTGTTATCATTACAAAATTCGGGTACACTCTTGAGCCAAAGTAAAACTTAACAACACCAACGAAGCCTTTCCGGGGGAGTTTTATATATGTGGGATCCTATTTGGATCACTGTAAAGCTGGCTTTTATCACAACAGTTATCTTGCTGGTGTTGGGGACACCGGTCGCGTGGTGGTTGGCCCGGTCCAAAGCCTGGTGGAAAGAAGGTGTAGCAACGGTTGTTGCTTTGCCAATTGTCCTGCCGCCGACTGTTATGGGTTTTTATTTGTTGATTGCTTTAGGTCCGGATAGCCCCATTGGGCAGATTACAACAGAAATTTTTGGCAGAGCTTTACCTTTTACCTTTGCAGGGCTGGTTGTTGGGTCGGTTATCTATTCCATGCCAT
Organism: Kiloniella sp.; assembly: GCF_048259265.1. Classification (NCBI taxonomy): domain Bacteria; kingdom Pseudomonadati; phylum Pseudomonadota; class Alphaproteobacteria; order Rhodospirillales; family Kiloniellaceae; genus Kiloniella; species Kiloniella sp. The sequence goes on from NZ_JBLXHT010000010.1 coordinate 128,442, forward strand.
TTGTAATCCAGCCGATCCGGAATGCTTTTGAAGCAATTGGGGATCGCCCGTTGGAAGTTGCGGCGACCTTACGGGCATCTCGACTGGATAGTTTCTTTTCTGTCGCGCTACCAATGGCCAGGCCAGGTTTATTAACGGGTGCCGTCTTGGGGTTTGCACATACAGTTGGGGAATTCGGGGTTATCTTGATGATCGGGGGAAACATCCCCGGTGAGACCAAGGTGCTTTCGGTTGCTATCTATGATCATGTTGAGGCGCTGGAATGGGGACAGGCGCATATTCTCTCGGCGGGGCTTCTTGTCTTCTCGTTCCTTGTTATTCTGAGCATGATGGTTCTAGAGAAAAAACTGGGGCGCCGTTTGCGATGATTGATACTAAAGATTCTGATTTAAAAAATAATGGCATTGTTGCGCAATTTTCCGGCCCCTTGGATCAGTTTGATCTTTCGGTTGCATTCGAATTACCTGCGCGTGGGGTTACTGCCCTGTTTGGCCGATCAGGGTGTGGAAAAACAACTGTCTTGCGATGTTTAGCTGGCCTGTCAGAAACAGATGGTGGGTTTTTATCTATCAGAGGACAAGTCTGGCATGATGAAGATCATTTTTTGCCAACGTATAAAAGGCCTGTCGGTTTTGTCTTTCAGGACGCCAGCTTGTTTCCGCATTTGTCTGTGTATGAAAACTTGGTTTTTGGAAAGAAAAGGGCAAGGGGGCGATCTGATATCGTTCCCATAGATGATCTTATCGGCCTCTTAGGATTAGAAGAGCTGTTGGACCGTTCGACCCATCACCTGTCTGGGGGAGAACGTCAACGTGTTGCTATCGGTCGGGCTTTGTTATCAGGCCCAGAGCTGTTGTTGATGGATGAACCTTTGGCAGCACTGGATAAATTTAGTAAAAACGAAATTATTCCTTATCTGGATCGTCTGTTTAAGACCCTTGATATTCCCGTAATATTTGTCAGTCACGATACCGAAGAGGTTGAGAGGTTGGCGGATTACATGGTTCTTATGGATCAGGGAAAGGTTATTTCAAATGGGCCGTTAAGCGAAGTTCTGTCTGACCCGGCCCTCTTTATCGCAAAGGGATCAAAGACATCTTCGGTAATTGATGTCGAGGTTATGTCTTTCTCGGAAACTGACAGGATTACCGAGACGGTTGTTGATGGCGGGAAGATTTTGATTCCGGGTGTTTTGGGTGATGTTGGAAGTAAACATCGAATTTCGATTGCCGCAAATGACGTAAGCCTCGCCAGAGACAAACCATCTGAAACGACCATCCTCAATGTATTGCCAGCCCGTATTCTGGACATACATTTGTTGGATGGTGCCCGATGTAATTTGCTTTTGTCTGTCGGACATGGAGATCAGCATGGCGCAAAATTTTTAGCTCGTATCACACAACGGTCACTACGGAAGTTTGATTTTAAGGTGGAGCAAGATATTTATGCTCAGGTAAAATCGGTGTCCATGGTCGGTGGCATCTTAAGTTCTTGAGTCATTTACGCAGATCTTAGGTTCATGAGGAACTTATCTATTTCCGTACTGAGAACGTTTGATTGTAATGAAAGCTCACTGGTTGCGGATAAAACTTCCTGTGCATTTGTTTCTGTTTGTGACGCTCCGTTTTTGACCTCTGATATACTGTTCGAAACTTCTTGCGTGCCTTGTGATGCTTGTTGAATGTTAAGTGAAATTTCCTGAGTTGCTGCTTCTTGTTCTTGTACAACACTGGCGATTTGTTTGGTGATATCGTTCACTTTGTTGATGGTTGTGCTGATATGGCCAATGGCTTCGGCTGTATTACCAGCAACGTTCTGCATTTCTGCGATTTGTTCAGAAATCTCCTGAGTTGCTTTGGCGGTTTGATTCGCAAGATTTTTAACTTCACTGGCAACAACTGCAAAACCTTTCCCTGCTTCACCTGCGCGTGCGGCTTCGATAGTCGCATTCAATGCAAGCAGGTTAGTCTGTTCTGCAATGTCGTTGATGAGGCTGACGACAGAACCAATACGATCGGCCATCTCAGCCATACCTTGGACCGTAGAATTAGCACTCTCCCCTTCAGAAACAGCTTGTTCTGTAATCGTGGATGATTCATTTATCTGGCGCGTAATTTCCTGAACAGAATAGGAAAGCTCTTCCGTTGCTGAGGCAACAGTTTGCACATTCTGTGAAGCCTGATCAGAAGCAGAAGCGACGGCTAATGCTTGTGTGTCTGTGGATTTAGCGATTGTACTCAGAGATTCGGCAGATGAATTCATTTCTGTGGCTGCGGCTGCGACGGATTGAATGACATGCCCGACGGTGTCTTTAAGATTTTGCGCCATATCAAGTCGTGCTTGTTCTTCTGCTTTTTCTGCCCTTTCTTTTTGTGCTGCCGCTTCTATTTGAAGTTTTTCGTTCTCAGCAAGTTTTCCCCGAAAGATGTTGAGGGCTTCAGCGACTTTACCAATTTCATCGTTATTGACAATCTCTACAGGTGTTTTGGTATCGCCAGTTAGCAAGTTTTCGATGGCGACGACAACCCTTCCCAAGGGGGAGGTTATACTTTTCCGAATAAGAACGTAGGAAATTAAGGAAGAGAGTAGTAGGGTGACAATTGTTAGTATGATCAGGACACGCAGGGCAAATATTTCATGCTGTTCAGCGGTTAAAGCAGCTCGTGCAGTGAAATCTTCGACTTCGAAAAGTAGCTCTTCAAGTTCATGGACTAACAGTTCCGCTTCTTTCTCGAAATTCTCTTCGAGAACGATGGCTTTTTTGCTCTCACCTGCTTCTAACAGGTCGAATATTTCATTTGCATGTTTGTCGTAGTCATGATGTTCCTGCTCTATCTTTTTCAATATATCAAGAACATGTTGAAACTCTTTACGTTGAACTTCACCATGCGCATTGGCTATGGCCATTGCAGCAATTTCTTCGCCTTTGATAATTTCTGCATCGACGAGTGTGGTTAATTCTTGGAAGTGTTTTTTAGCTTTATCGTAAAACTTCCCCAGGTGAGGATCATTTTTATGATGTTCACCATATTTTGCCGCGCGCTCATAGCTTACAGTTTGCTCTAACTGGTGGGTCGTTATTTTTGTTAGTATGTTGGTTAGCGGAATATCCCGTTCAGCTATCCCCTCTAACTCTGTACCGATCTGTTGCATTTGATAGATCGAAAATCCAGAAACGCTGATTAGGGATATAAGGCAAAGCGTGATGACGCCCAAGATTTTTGTACTTACACTTAACTTCAGTCTGTTTATATTTTTCACTACATAACACTCCATCTTGTGCTACATGTTTTAAGCTACTATCATTTAGGAATATTTTCTTTACGCATACTATTGTATGCAGCAACTAAACTGATTTTATTAACAGACTACTAAATTTGTAGTGTTTTTAAGTGACGATGTATTTTTATGTATACGTTATCGGGTGTTTTGCTCGCCGTTTTATTGGTAACGTCCTTAAAATATAAGATCAAATTTAACTAATAAATAGAATTAATACCTTGGTAATTATAATTAGTTATGGTTTTGAAAAAACAATAATTACGTCCCGGGTAGCAGTTCTATGAAGTGGTCATCTCTAAAGACCATGCCGAAGATTTTAATTGGTGTGGCAATTCCTCTGGTTTTACTTGTTGTTATTAGTCTTGTGAGCTTTACCTCTATTGGTAATATTTCAACTGCGACTGAGAATGTTGAATCAGCTCATACGACATTAGAAGAGATGACGGATGTTATTGCCTCGGCGGTGGATATGCAGACATCGATGCGGGGATACCTTCTTGCGGGGCAAGACAGTTTTCTCGCCCCCTATGAACAGGGACAAGAAGAAACTTATGACAAGATTGCTAAGCTTAAAAATCATGTAGGTGATAATCCTGAACAGTTGGCGCTTTTAAATGAAGCCGAAGCGACTTTGCAGGAATGGCAAGATGTTGTTACAGGACCATCAATAGACCTTCGTCGTCAAATAGGTGATGCAGAAACCATGAATGACATGGCGCGGTTGGTCGCTGAGAATAAGGGCAAGGTTTATTTTGATAAGGTACAAAGCCAAATAGAAGGGCTTATTAAGCAGGTTGTTACACAGCGGGCGGAGCGACAAAAGAAAATAGACGCGGTTTTGATGTTTACGAAGTTGGATGCTGATTCCGTTGGGAAGATGTTGAAAGAAGTAAATGAAACCAATGGTGTCATTATACAGGCCAATGCCGTTTTTAAAGCTGTTGTAGATATGGAAACCGGAATGCGTGGGTATCTTTTGGCTGGGCAGGAAGATTTCTTGAAGCCTTATTCCGATGGCAGTGAAGAATTGTTTAAAATTACAACTGATCTTAAAACCGCACTTAAAGATAATAAAGATCAGGTTGAACTACTCAATCAGCTGGAAGCGACGGTGAAAGAATGGCAGGCAAACGTCGTTGAACCCATGATTTCTTTACGAAGAAAAATTGGGTCGGCTAAAACGATGGATGACATGGCGGACCTTGTTGGTGAGGCAAAGGGCGAAGAGTATTTTACGGCTTTCCGATCAACGATGACTGCCTTTGCAACGAATGAGCTTGCCCAGCTTGAAAGCCTCAAAGCGGAAACGGAAAGCACAGTAACAGCCACCAATACAGTAATCATTTCTGCAACGGTAGTTGCGATACTTCTCGGGGGAGGGCTGGGAATGCTCGTGGGACGTGGTATTGCACAGCCTATCAAACATATGACCGGTGTCATGGGACGCTTGGCGGGTGGTGAAAAGGATGTGGATGTTCCTGGACTTGAACGCGGCGATGAAGTTGGCGAAATGGCTTTGGCTGTTCAGGTGTTCAAAGACAATATCATCAAAACGGAAGAGCTGGCCAAAGAACAGGAAGAGATACAGGGAATGCGCGAAGAGCGCACAAATAAAATTTCGTCTCTAACTAAGAATTTTGATAGCGGGGTATCGGTTCTTCTGGAATCAGTGGGAACCGCGATTTCCGATATGGAAGGCACTGCAAAATCAATGTCTGATATTGCCCAGCGGACAAAAGAACGTGCAACTGTTGTATCTGGCGCTGCCCAAAACGCATCCGTCAATGTTCAATCGGTTGCCAGTGCGACCGAAGAGTTGTCTTACTCGATTAAAGAAATTAGCCAGCAGGTTAACCAGTCTTCTGAGATTACCAGTAAGGCGGTTGCCGAGGCAGGCAAGACTGACCAACAAATTCAGGGATTGGCAAATACCGCAGACCAAATTGGGGATGTGGTGAGCCTCATTTCAGATATTGCAGAACAGACTAATCTGCTTGCGCTAAACGCCACGATTGAAGCTGCACGTGCTGGTGACGCAGGTAAGGGCTTTGCCGTTGTTGCCAGCGAGGTGAAAAATCTGGCGAATCAAACAGCCAAGGCGACAGAACAGATATCGTCACAAATTGAGGCTGTACAATCGGATACCAAGAGCGCGGTAACCGCGATACAGTCTATTACCTCAACAATTAGCGAGATTAATCAAATTGCCTCTGCCATTGCTGCTGCAGTTGAAGAGCAGGGCGCGGCAACGTCTGAAATTTCTAGAAATATTGAGCTTGCTGCGAATGGTGCTGGCGAAGTCACAAACAATATTGAATCGGTAAGTCTGGCGGCAAATGATACCGGCGCAGCATCTGAGCAAGTTTCTGCAGCGACACGCGAACTTAATAGTAAAGCGGATAACTTGCGTGGTGAAGTTGAAACTTTCCTGAATGCGATTCGGTCGGCCTAAAATCATTCTAGTTTGTCAACAGGATGAGTGTTCATCTTGTGATCCCTGATTTCGTCTCTGAATTGATAACTCCTTGTTATTGGTAATGAGTGGCGACAAGAATATTTGTTTCTGTTTCCATAACATATTCATAGGGCCTCAGATCAGCATGTGTATGATCCATATTTTTAACGTGTTTTCTATCTCAAAGAATAAGCGTTAAGCTTAGTAAAAGATATGAGATCCAGTCTAGTTAATACTACATAACAAGCATGCCATAAGCTTTCAATAAGTCCGATGCTTGGGATTTAGAGATTATCGCCCCCCGAAAATTTGAAGCGTCTCTCATATCAACTAAACCAAGGTCTGCATGGCGAAGATCAGCGCCTTTGAAGTTGGCGTCTTTCATTGACGCACCTGTAAGCTTACAATCCTCAAATTCAGTATCTCGAAAGTCACAACCTCCAAGATCCGCTTCAGTAAAATTAAGGGCACTCACAATCTGATTTCTAAATGAAAATTGTCGTAAAGTAGCGGAAGTAAGGTTGCATTCCTCAAATTTTACCCCCATAGCTCGACTATCTAAAAAGTTAGCCCCTAATAGTTTGCTGGCTTTGAACTTAGTGTGGGCAAGCTTAGTGCCAAACCACTTCGATCCAGAGAAGTCACAAGATTCAATAAAATTCTCTATACAGTTCGCGTATGATAAAGAGAGCTGATGCCCTTTGCATCGTAACCAATGGCAATTATCCAAGTTTGAATGTTCTAATGTGGTGCCCCTAAAATCACAATCTTCGAAGATTGAATTTGTCATCGTTATGTTTTTTAGTATTGCACCCGAGAAATTACATTTGATGAAGTGTAAGTCGCTCAATTTACTATTATTCAGGTCATCAATATTGCCTTCACTGACTATTATATCACGTACAATGTGGTGAGCTGTCTTTGGTGTTGTAAAGTTTTTCATGATAAAATCTTTTTTATTGCGTTGAGATTTATGAAATCGCAAATCCCATTTTTTTAGCGATCAAGCAAGACTGAGACGAACTAATTCTTGCGCCTTGCCAACTATCAGCATCTTCAATTGATAGCTCTCCTATATCGGCTAATCGTAAATCTGCACTGTCCAATACCGCTCTATGAATTTTTGAATTAACCATAGTTGCACCAGAAAAATCTGCATCGCTCAGATTGCAGGTTTCAAAATTGGCATTAGATAAATCTGAGTTAGAGAACCCTATGTTTACTAGTTCTGTCCCACTGAAGTCAGAATTTTGAAGGTTACATTCTATGAAGGAGCATCCTGAATTAGATATTTTTTTGCTCACTTGTCTGACAAACTGAGAGTTGGTGAAATCACAATTGACTAGGCGGCATTTATTAAAAAAACTTCTAGATAAGATTGTCCGGTCAAACTTTATATTTGATAATTCGCATCCTATAAATTCTGCATCGCGGAAGTCTGAATTTTGAAACATAGATGTATCCCGATAGCGATCTCCTGAAAACCGACAGTGTATAAAGCGTAATCCATTGAAAGTTGCATTTAAAAATCTGCATGCTTTCAAGTGGGACCCGTAAAAAACAGTTTCTAAATATTCATCTGTAAAATCAATATGTTGAAGAGCACAATGAACGAATTTAGAGCTTTCTAATGGGCCAGAAATATGAATGTTATAACCATCGACTTCGATGTTTTCGAAGTAGCGTTCGCTCGTAAGTAAGTCTAGAAAACGTGGTATCGGCATAGTTTCCTTGGCAGAAGGAGGTGGATCACAAAAAAAACTGCCAGTTTCCATATTAAGAGAAATATTTGTTAGCAAGTTCGTTCCCTTGTGTATCAGTAGTGTATTTGAGAATTGCAGTTTTTATCTTTATAAATGTGTCAGAGACCTACTAGCTTTTGACTAATCGCTGTACGATCTGTGTTCCGTATTGTAATTACCAACTTTTCAGAACAAACAGGGAACATATTAAATGAAAACAAAAACAAAAGAAAGGTAATTATAACTTGTCTTAAGAAGGACTAAGTAACACTGGTGGATAATACTTTTCCAACGGCAACTGTAATGATGTCCGGATTGGTGTAACAGTTATGGTTCTTTGAGCATGGGAGAAACTATGTAAAGCGACAAGCACATCTTTTTTATGCACTGCGTGTGCGTGTTGTCGTTTTGGACTGTAACCCTTCTTGGGCGAGATGTGATTTAGGCGAGGCTTTTTGCCATATCTTCGGCCATATCTTCGTAAGTTTTAAGCTGTTCGGTTGTGTGTTTGATATCAAGGTCAAGCCAGTTATCAAATTGACCTTTTGCCGTGGAGTATTCTTGCTTTAGTTCCAAAAGACGATTCAGCTGTCTTTCATAGATATCAACAAGCAAACTTACCTGCATCGTTTGTGTCGCCTGGTCTGCGAGGTGGAGCAAGCGCATTTTGATGGCGATAATCAGCTTGCTCATATCTGTGACCGGTGCGCGAAGGTTCGACCCCATCAGATAAATGAACTCTTCCTGACCAGAATCTGTTAGAGAGAGGGTTTCCGCATCTGAAGTTTTATCAAGACTGACAAGTCCTTCGACCTTTAGGACTTCTAGCGGGGGGCCAATCAGATCGAGCGATGGGCCAACGACAAGACTGGTGAAACCACGTACTGTTTGGGCCAACATGGCATAACTCATGGGGCTTTCCATAAGCAAGCCAAGCGCGAGAAGGCGAGTTGCTTCTGCTGGGACCAGTGTATTATCGCGGTACATAGAGTTCTCTCATCTAACTAGAAGACGTCACTGATTAAGATACCAAACTAGAGCTAAAATATCTCGAAGTTTTTTATCTGTCCAGTTAAATGAGAACTGTTCGCAATTAAAGCGTTTTTTAGGCAGCGATTTGTAATTGCAGTTCTTGCCAAATTTCCTTTAGTGCCTTGACCAGATAATCGATATCATCATCAGTGTGGACGGGCGATGGTGTTAGCCGTAACCGTTCTGTACCCTTAGGTACCGTAGGATAATTAATAGGTTGAACATAGATACCATAGCGGGACATAAGGGTATCGGTGATCTGTCTACAAGTTTTTGGGTCCCCGACCATAACGGGAACAATATGTGTTTCCGACTCGATAACGGGTAAACCAGCTTCTTTCAGTCGTTTGCGGGTTTCATGTGCGCGATCCTGATGGCGGCTTCTCTCAAAAGCACTTTCTTTCAAATGACGAATTGATGCCAGAGCGCCAGCTGCAACAGCAGGGGGGAGAGATGTCGTAAAGATAAAGCCGGACGCGTAGCTACGGATAAAGTCAACGAGGCTTGCAGAGCCTGTAATGTAGCCACCAACGACGCCAACAGCTTTACCTAGGGTGCCTTCGATAACATCGAGGCGATGGGTCAGATTTTCTCTGTCGGTAATACCACCACCGCGTGGCCCATACAGGCCAACCGCATGGACTTCGTCCAGATAGGTCAGAGCATTATATTTATCTGCGAGGTCACAGAACGCCTCGATTGGCGCAACATCCCCATCCATAGAATAAACGGATTCAAAGGCAATAATCTTTGGACGGTCAGGGTCAATTTCTTTGAGTTTTGCTTCAAGATCTTCGGGATTGTTGTGTTCAAAGATAACCCGGTCCGCTTTACTGTGGCGGATGCCTTCGATCATAGAGGCATGGTTCATAGAATCAGATAAAACCACGCAGTTCGGCAGCTTTGATGCCAAGGTGCTCAGTGCAGCCCAGTTGGAAACGTAGCCAGAGGTAAAGAGCAGCGCGGCTTCTTTTTGATGCCAGTCGGCCAGCTCTCTTTCAAGCAATACATGATAATGGTTGTTGCCGGAAATGTTACGGGTGCCACCTGCACCTGCACCACATCTATCCAATGCTTCGTGCATTGCGGCGATGACTTTGGGGTTTTGGCCCATACCCAAATAGTCATTGGAACACCAAACTGTGACAGGGCGGGTGCCGTCGGTGCCATAGTGAGTTGCATTCGGGAACTTACCAGCCTTACGCTCCAAGTCAGCAAAAACACGATAACGACCTTCTTCTCTCAAGTCATCTATCGCCGTACTGAAATACTCTTCGTAGTTCATTTGCTCTTCTCGCCTAACGTGAGCCGCTTTAACCGGCTTGTTCTTATACTCGTATACAGGCTTTGCTGTAACAAGCTTATCAGCTGTTGAATTAATGAATAGTTTACCTGAATTCAACAACAATTCGCACTCTACTGCGCCGCTATTATATCACCAACGCGACTGAACGACGCATAAAGTTTTAGTTTCTTTATACACAACAGTGTTATCGCAACTTAATGCGGTCGTAATTGATCGATGTCAATTCGATGGGCGATATGTGATTTTAACAAAAAAACGAAACAGATTGCGCCACAGAACTGTTGCGCCACAGAGTTTATGTCATAGGCTTTTGTCGACACTTAGGGGCAGGTTCTGTGGCGCAATATGATTGTAAGGTGTCTCGGGCGCTACTTAAATTAGGTTTTTTTCTTTGGCCCAGTGCAAAGTTTTATCCAAAGCAACGCTGAAACGCTCAATTATTTGATCAATTTCATCTTCGGTAATGATCAAGGGCGGACAGAAGGCAATTGAATCCCCCATGTTTCTTAAGATCAAACCTTCGTCGATTGCACGTTCGTTCAGATAGGTGCCGACTTTGCCGATAGGATCAAAACTTTCTTTGGTTACTTTGTCCCGTACAAGTTCGACAGCAGCAATCAAGCCAACGCCACGAACTTCACCAACAAGGGGATGGTCTTTGAATTGGGCAAGACCAGCTTGCAGACGCTCTCCCGTATTTGCCGCTTGAACAAAGAGATCGCGTTCTTCGTAAATTTTCAAGGTTTCCAGAGCAACGGCGGCACACACAGGATGGCCTGAGTAGGTGTAGCCATGCCCCAGAACCCCAATTTTTGCCGAATTATCTGCGATCCCTTGGTATAACTTGTCCGTAATCATAACAGCAGAAATCGGTAGATATGATGAACTCAAAGCCTTGGCGACGCTAATAATATCAGGCTTCATACCAAATGTTTCACAGCCGAAGGCATTCCCCGTGCGGCCAAATCCGCAAATAACCTCATCCGCAATCAACAGAATGTCATATTTCTTCAGAACAGCCTGAATTTTCTCCCAATAACCTTTGGGGGGTACAATGACACCGCCGGCCCCCATGACAGGCTCGCCAATAAAGGCGGCAATGGTTTCAGGGCCTTCATCTTGAATCATTTTCTCCAATTCATCGGCCATGCGAGTTGAGAAATCTTCTTCACTTTCGCCGTCCAGCCCAAAGCGCCAATAGTGGGGACAGGACGTATGAAGAATATTGGCGATCGGCAGGTCAAAATCGGTGTGGTTTGCAGGAAGGCCTGTCATACTGGCACTGGCAACCGTCACACCATGATACCCTTTTATACGGCTGATTATTTTTTTCTTTTCCGGACGTCCTACCGCATTGTTGTAATACCAGACCAACTTGACCACCGTGTCATTGGCCTCTGATCCGGAATTTGCAAAGAAGACCTTCGACATGGGGACAGGTGCCATGGCAAGGAGCTTTTCTGATAATTCAATCGGGGGGATCGGCGTTTTGTGGGTGAAGCTGTGGTAATAGGGCAGCTGTTTCATTTGCTTGTTTGCTGCGTCTATTAATCGTTCTTCGCCAAAGCCTAGGGAAGTTGACCACAAACCGGCCATAGCTTCGATATAGGACTTTCCTTGGTCGTCGAATACATTGACGCCTTTACCGTGAGTGATAATCAACGGGCCTTTTTCTTCATGAGCACGGGCATTTGTATAAGGGTGGAGGCAATAGGCGACATCGCGTCCGGCCATGGAATTAGGTGTGCTTAAATTTGCTGAATCACTCATGTTGAATCCTGCTCAAAGGTTTTTTGTTTCTGATTGTGATTACACCTGAGAGCTATAGGGACTTCAAGTCGATAAATCATCGCGTAGAAATTTATTTTACAGAGAATTCTGTCAAAGGTGCTTTATGGGGAAAGAAGTTCATAAGCTTATAATTCTGGTAATACTTTCTGTTCTATTTTTAGGGAATACACAGTTAAAGAATATTGCGATCGAACTAATTCGACGTGAGATGCATAACCTAAAAAAGCAGGGCAGGGCAGGGGTTTGGGCAGGACGTTCAGCGTATTATTGACGTATTATCCTCGCAATTAGCTAAAATTAACCCTCGAAAACAGCTTGTTAAAATGGCTGTGACGAATACAAAACATCTTGAAAGTCTTTTGGCAGAAGACAATCGTATTAATCAAATTCTTATCCAGCGATTCCTGAATGATCAACCTTGCAATGTTACCTTGGTCGAAAATGGTGTTGACGCTGTCGAGGTTTGTAAAAAAAGTGTTTGATGTTGTTTTGATGGACGTCGTTATGCCCAAGATGGGGGGGAGGCAACAGAAGTTATCCGTGGTCTGGTGCTGTCTTGGACGGGTAATGTGCCGATTATTGCTTTGACGGCTGATTATGCTGCCGAACATCAAAGAGCGTATCAAAAAGCTGGTATGAATGAATGTGTCGGGAAGCCTATTGCGCCCGAAATTCTGTTAAATACAATTAATAAGCTGACAAATTAACCGCTCCCTGGAATTTGTATAATTGCACTAAAGTCAGGTTTTCGTCGGGGCCGCAGGACCGGAAGCGGTTGTCGTATCAACAAAAAACTGGTCTAAGAGTAAACAGTTTTTTATCCCTTTTCTATCCCTTAGGTGCAGGCCCCGATGCTGATTGTTTTCGAGAGTATCTTTCCGATATTTGCTATAATTTTACTCGGGTTTGGTTTGCGGAAAAGCAACTTTGTCCCAAAAGAGCATTGGCGGGTTTTGGAAGAACTTTGTTTCTGGATATTTTTCCCCTGTATTCTGGCGACAACTCTGATCAAGGCTGATCTATCCGCGATTGAGTTGGGACCTTATGTCTTTTCAGCTTTGGCGATGATGGTTAGCCTTGGTATTTTTACGCTGTTCCTATGGCCACTGTTGCGTAGTTTGTGGGGAACGAGCAGGGGGCAGTTTTCAACCGTTTATCAGACTGTAACGCGGTGGCATGGCTTTATTGCTTTGGCAATTGTCTTGAAGCTATATGGGCCGGAGGGTGGCGCGTTGATCGCCTTGGCGATGGCGGTCATGGTGCCTTTTTTACAAATAACCAATATTCTGGTGTTGGCGACTTTTTCTGATGATGAAAATCAGTCGGGTCCCTCTTTGTCCAAAGTTGTGAAAACCATTGTTGTAAACCCTTTGTTGTGGGGTGTTTTGTCCGGGCTAGTCCTTAATCTTTTGGATGTGAATGTCTGGGAACCCGCCATGACAATGGCAGATCTGTTGGGGCGGGCAGCGTTGAGTATGTCGCTTTTGGCTTTGGGGGCTGGGCTAAGCCTTAAGGCTGCACTCAATCCTTCGCGCGAATTGCTGGTCGGGTTGATTGGGAAGCTTCTGTTGACACCTGCTGTTATGGCAGGGTGGGCCTTATGGTTTGGTATCTCTGACCTGTCATTTTCTGTTTTGATGGTTTGTGCGTCGGTGCCGACGGCGATGAACGGTTATTTGTTAGCTAAGAAAATGGGGGGCGATGCGGACCTTTATGCAGCGACGTCAACAGTGCAGACAGTGGTATCGTTCTTTAGCATTCCCTTGGTTCTATGGCTCGCAAAGACCTATGCTAACGGGCTGTGATTCCAACTGGTTTGCGCTTTGATACGTTTTAAATCTGCACGCACAATCAACTTTTGGGCCGTGGCCACAGGGATCATATAGATACGTCCCCAAAAATTATGGGTTTTAACGGATGATGTAATGGTAAGCGTGGTTATATCTATCTTTATCACAGGTGATCACATCCTGATGCCTGCGCCGTGCCGTTAGCATCAGAACTATTGACGGAATTAATAAGCAGGCGGCCCGTCAGTACTTAATACCCCTGTCAGTACTTAATAGATGACAGCACGGCTTGAAGTCCTCTGGAAAAAGAGTACTTGTTACAATTGAAGATCAGCGGAGGTTAATGTTGTTCAATGGCGAGGTATGTATAAATGCTGGATATGGCTCACGTCTGGACAGAATATAGGGCTGTGCTAAAGGCTTTTTTGCATTCTAAGGTGTCAAACCCGACAGAAGTTGAAGATTTGCTTCAAGAAATATTGATAAAAACACATGAAAATCTTAAGAGCATAAAATCAGAAAGCTCATTGAAATCGTGGCTTTTTCAGATTGCGAACAACACGATTATCGATTTTTATCGGGAGAAGAGTAAAGCGGGCAAAGTTAGGTCTGATGACCTGTGGTATGGTCAGGAGGAGGCCGGTAATGAATTTGGTCTTGCTGGTTGTGTGAAACCGTTTATTCAGGCTTTGCCATTTGAAAGTGCAGAACTTTTAACGGCGATTGATATAAAAGGTGAGGAACAGAAGAGCTATGCTGCAAGAAAGGGTATTAAATACTCAACTCTTAAATCAAGAGTTCAAAAAAGCCGGCAGGAGCTAAAGGGGCTCTTTGAAGATTGTTGTTACCTGACTTTTGATTATTCAGGAACCGTTGTTAATTATGTCGAAAAATCAACAAATTGTAAAAAATGCTGATTTTTTTCGTCTTTTGCTTTGTTGAACCGTCTTATTAGGTAGTTTCAACATAATACGAGTAAAAACATGATTAAAATTGTTAGCTTTAAGATCTGTCCTTTTGTCCAGCGTGTCACTGGTTTGCTTGAAGCAAAAAATATTCCCTATGATATCGAATACATTGACCTGAAAAATAAACCTCAATGGTTTCTGGATGTTTCCCCAACCGGGCAAGTGCCTGTGTTAATAGCAGAAAATGGCGAAGCGCTTTTTGAATCAGATGCTATCATGGAATATCTGGATGAGATCTATGCGCCACTTGTTCTTGAATTGACACCAGAACAAAAAGCAAAAGATCGTGCTTGGAGTTACCAGGCTTCAAAGCATTATCTTGCCCAATGTAGCACGATGAGAAGTCCTGATGCAGATACCCTTTCTGAGCGTCTTGAGACGTTGAACAAGGCTTTTGAGCGGGTAGAAAAACAAATTGGCGTTGGCCCGTTTTTCAATGGTGGCACCTTGGGAAATGTAGATATTGCATGGTTACCGTTGTTACATCGTGCTGCGATTATTTCAAAACATCGGGATTTTGATTTTCTGGCTAATTACCCAAAAGTAAAACAGTGGCAGTCGAATATACTATCTACTGAGTTTGCAGAAAAATCTGTCGCGGATGATTTTGAGAAAGCATTCACAGACTTTTATCTCTCAGATAGTACATATCTTGGCGTTGGCGAGATAAGGAGTGATATTGCTGAGAATAATAAGCTCAAACCCAGAACTTGTTGTTAGGATATTCTTGATATAAGGCCCTTTGTCTTAAAAAGATGGTGGGCCTTATAGTTCAACAGGATGTCCGTGGGGTGTGCGCAAATAAGCCCTGCGCCATTCTTCTTTACGGGCGGTCATTTCTTCTGATTTTATCGCTTGCTTCTGTGTAACAATTTTCTCGAGCACATTGAGCCAATGGTTGTAATAGGTGTTCCCTAGATCCGGGTCTCCATCAGCTTGGGCAAGCTTGATTTCCTGACTAAACATATCTACCCATTCCGACCATGTGAAATGGCCTTCATCACAAAGGCGAACGGCTAAGGCAAAGGCTTGTGCTTGCCATGGCTCGGCAAAAACGGGGCCTTCTTCATCGGTTGGCAGTTGCGGTAAATTCTTACAAAAGTGTTGGGTTATATTGCTCATAGCTTTTCCATGTAACTTTGCCAGAGATCAACGTGTATGGTCGTATCGTTGCCATCGCCCCACAATTGGCTGCCGTCAAACGATACATTATAGAGGTGTTGACCTGTTTTATTTCCCTGCGCATTCTCATCTGGAAAAATAAAGCTGCCATAATAATCGCAAATGGTACCTTCGTGTCCGCGAATGTATCTAGGGGCGCGCGTGTGTCCTGCGGGATTGAACTGTATGACCTTGATTTTGTCGCCGATCTTGAATTCTTGAGGGTCATTGGTCGGAAAATCGCAAGGCCCCCCGGACGCGAGGATATCCTGAACGGCTGACGCCGGGACACATTTGTCTGTGAGTTCTTTATGGGCTGGATTAATTGCTTTTCCCATTGCGAGTTCTTCGGATGAGATAACACTTCGTTCCACCAAAAGTGTTTCCAAACCAGCCAGCCAGTTTTCATAGTAACTGTTCGAAAGATAAGCCACGGGGTGTTGGCGTTCGCGGGCAAAGCGAGAAATGTCAATGTTCCACTGTCCAAGCCATCCTGCCGTTAAGGTTAAGCCAAGAGCGCGTTTTTCCCATTCCGCGTGGAAAAGAGGCTCTTCGTGTTCAGGTTCCGGATTGATTGGTCCCAAGCCATGCATTCCACCAAGATCATGCGCGCCGTTCATAAGGTTTCTCCTGTCATGGATATCTCTGGTTCTTATCTTACAAGGATTAGGGTGTTGGGTTTGATTCTCGTGCTTGCAGTCTTTCGGGCGTTAGGGCTTGTTCAACACCGATCATGGAATTTCGTGTCACAAGTTTTTCAAGTTCTTCTGTCGTCCACCCATCAGTACCTTCCGGGCGCTGGGGCAGAACAAGGAAACGCATTTCTGATGTTGAATCCCAGACCGAGATTTTCGTATCTTTGGGAAGCGTTGTTCCAAATTCGGCCAAAACGCCTTTGGGGTCTGATACAGCCCGTGCCCGATAGGGAGCAGATTTATACCAGACAGGGGGCAAGCCAAGAACCGTCCATGGGTAACAGGAACAAAGGGTACAGACGACAAGGTTGTGGCGAGTATCGGTGTTTTCGACCACTTTCATATGTTCGCCCTGACGGCCTGTATAACCCATGGAATGAATGGCTTTGTTGGCATCCGAGAGTAAAAGAGATTTAAAGTCAGAGTCTGTCCAGGCGCGCACAACAACTTTGGCACCGTTCCGGGGGCCGACTTTTGTCTCATAAGTTTCGATAATTTCATCTATGGCAGCGGGATCAACTAACCCTTTTTCAACAAGAAGCGATTCAAGTGCTTTGACCCTGAGTGCAGGATCAGAAGGTGGATCGGTATGGTCGTGTGAATGATCGTGTCCCATGGTACGTCCAGTTTTGTATTTATTATTAATTTTGAGCTAATCAGGGTGAAAAGCAAACAAGTATTATATTAGATGACATGAAGCAGTGGTCAAAAATATAAATGAGCACTTCCAGTTATTTTTAATATCACTTTAGTTGATGGCAATTTATAAATATCGATTTGAAGTTGTGTGATCCAATGTTATTTGTGAATTCAAAATTTTATTAGTTAAAGCTTAAAAGAGACTAAGATGATAGATAATGCCGACGAAAGCCTAAAAAAATGGCAGGACAGTGTCCAAGCTTGGGCTGCTATTACTAAAGAAAACGCAGAAATTGATGTTCTTGTCGGAATGCTTACTTCTATCGCATCTGCAAGTCCAATCATTGACAAGTTTTCTACTTGGCTTTTAGCAGGAAGCGCTGGGATAGGATCATTGTTTATATTAAACTTGGATAGGCTAGTCCCAATAATTAATTCAGATCGTATTCAATGGGCACTTTTTTTCCTAATACCCTCTGCAATCTTTGGTGTTTTTTCAAAATTAAATTCTTTATCAATTCAAACGGGGGTCCATTCTACTCAAAGAATGAAGGAAATCTTGTTACCTATAATTGAAAAGCACATGGGCAATGAAGACGAGATTGGGAAGGCTGCAAAAGAGAGTAATAGCCTTATTGATATGACAATTGATTTTAAAAAAATAATGAATGAATTTATTGATTGTTACCCATTTCCTGTAAGATACTTTATAAAAAAATATCAAAAAGATGAAGATTTCAATCAGGTTTCAGCACCAAAAAAATGGGTTAGAAGTTTAATTTGGCAGAGCTTTAATACGAGTATTCAATTTATTTGTGTTCTGGTTTTTGCAATAGTTCTGATTTCTGGAATTAACATTATTTAAGGGCTGACATGGATAAGGGATGGATTTTTATATATGTAATTATGTGATTTCTATTTGGCTCTAGGTTCTTATGTAAATTTTGATGATTGATTAAAGGCCGATGCTCTTTTCCCATAAGAGCATCGGTCATGCATTTGTTGAGGTTCTTATAATCCGATCCAGACCAATCCCGCTCCGCTAAGAGCTGAGATTAGAAGAACACGAGTCAAGCTCCAATGGAGCTTCAGGATCAGAAAGCCACAGGCTGACGAGAGTAAAATAACGCGCCAGTCGAGTGAACTTAAATCAGGTATCCAGACATTGAAGGGACCGAAAGGTTCGGCTTCTACTTTGGCAAAGAAAACGTGTAAGCCAAACCAGATGGATAGATTTAAAATCACGCCAACGACTGCGGCTGCAATACCGCTCAACGCACTCCGTAATCTTGGCTGCGTCCCAATCCAGTCAATGTATGGAGCGCCAACAAAGATCCAGAGAAAACAGGGAGCAAAGGTCACCCAAAGTGTTACCAGTGCACCAAGCAGACCAAGGCTCAGGCCCCCTTCGCGGAAAGCGGCAATAAATCCGACAAACTCGGTCACCAAGATCAAGGGGCCGGGAGTGGTTTCTGCCAGTCCTAGCCCGTCCATCATTTCCCCGGCTGTTAACCAGCCAAAATGAATAACAACATCCTGTGACATATAGGCAAGAACAGCGTAAGCCCCGCCAAAGGTAACCACAGCGAGTTTGGAAAAGAAGATCCCGATATCATTGAGGATCGACTGTGGCGCGAATACGTTGAGCAAGACAAGCGGCGTTGCCCATAAGACAAGCCATAGCGCAATAGTCCCAAGAGTTTGCATGAGATTACGGGTACGTTTTGTGATTTCCTCGGGGGCGCTTATATCAGCATTGTTGCGCAGGAAGCCAAACAGGGCGGCAACGACAATGATCATGGGGAAGGGGAGGTTTAGAAAAAAAATGCCAATAAACGCCAGTCCCGCAATAATCCAATGTTCCGACAAATGCAGGACTTTCTTGGCGACGCGATGAAGGGCCTCGATAACAATAATCAAGACACAAGCTTTCACACCTAAGAACAAGGCACTTACAAGTGGAACATCGCCAAAAAGGGCATAGATCGTGGCAAAGGCCAGCACGACCAGCGCGCCGGGGATAACAAAAAGTAATCCTGACAATAAGCCTCCAACAAACCCGTGCAATCGCCACCCCGTGTAGGTGGCAAGCTGCATGGCTTCAGGTCCGGGCAATAGCATACAAAAACTAAGTGCGTTGAGATATTGTCGTTCGCTTAGCCAAGGCCGCTCTTCGACAATCATACGATGCATTAAGGCAATCTGAGCTGTTGGACCTCCGAATGACAACAGTCCAATCTTGAGCCAGACATGAAACAATTCCTTCATAGAGGGATGAGCAGAGGCAGCCGATGCTGTCTCTTGGGATGTTACTTCTGATGATACGCGACTATTTTTTGTCATATTGTTTTCTATAGAGGACATGGCTTAATCCCCTTTTGAGGGATGTTGGGAATTGGGAGCAGGCCAATCATGACTTTCGCTGGTGGCATCGCGCGCCCAGCGGTAAAAGGCATCATATAACGCGATACCCGCATCCAATTGCTGCAGATCATCACGGTACATGCGTGATAACCCCAGAGATGCAGCAAGAAGCCCCGCAGCTTCTGGTGCCAAATCATGTCGGTTGGTATCTGCACCGCGAACGATTGTTGCCAGTCGTTTAAGCGGTTCTGTTTCAAGGTTGAATTCTTCAATCATGGTATCAAAGGTGCATTTCTCGCCACGATGGCTCCAGTAAACATCTTCAACATCAAAAGGCGTTGCATTGAATTTGTCTGCAACATCCATAACCTCAGATGCTGTTACATAAAGAATTTGGGCATTGCGGTCGATAAAGCGACGGATTAACCAGGGGCAAGCCAGACGGTCAATCTTGGGGCGTAATCTGGTCACCCATACGGTTCGGCCCTCGATATTTCTATCTGGAATTCTCTCTACAGGAACCAGTGGGTTGTTTGTTTCTTCCCACCCGAGAAACCCGCCTTCCAGGCTTTCCGTTCGAACGCCATGATCACGCAAGATAGCTGCGGTTCCTTGGCTGATTTTTTTTCCCTTGTGACAGGTGACGACCACATGTTGATTTTGCAAGGATGTTGCTAGCGCAGCGATGCTTTGAAAGGGATAGCGAAAAGATTGAGGAATAAGTCTTGGATCTTTGGCAAAGTCTTCGTCAATCCGTAGGTCGATAATAACCGGAGCGTCCGGTGTACCGACGAGGCGGGATAATTGAGATACTTTAATTTCATTTGGTGATGGCATAGCGCATCCTCTCACACATTCGGTGTTCAATTAGGATGCGAAACTTGGGCTGTCGCCTCACGGGGTGTTCGCAACCCCATGTCACAATTCTACGCGGTTATTTTCTGAGGTCAATCGAGCTTTGGTGAAAGTTTAAATTTAATAGTATTATAAGGGCCTTAGATAATACTAAGGCCCTTATGAAGTTTAGGGGTTTTCCTATAAAGTTAACCAAGCTGTGAAGGCATAACCCGATACGATTGCGCCAAAAAGGCCGAGTAGAAGATAGAGGACGAAAACGGGTTTCTTGACCAGTGCATAGACACCCATTGCTGCCGGAATAGAGGAAACTGATCCCGCGAGCATAAAGGTCATGCCTGTACCAGCCCCCATACCAAGTTCAATCAAGCTGTTGATGGTTGGAATGGCGGCATAACCGTTTAGATAAGCCGGAATACCGATGAGAGCTCCAAGCGGAATAGACCACCATTGCTCGTCCCCAAAAAGCAGAGCAACTTTATCGACGGGCAAATAGGCAACCATCAGGCTTTCGAACAGGAAGGCGAGTGCGAGCCATTTGAAAAGGAACCAGCCATTGGTCATTGCTTCGGTTTTGAAGGTTTTTGTTCGTTTGGGATCGTGCCAAAATTTCCAGTAAATTGTTGTGTCAGGCTTTTGGGCGCTGTCTTTCTGATCAGTGCCACAGCTTGTGGCACAGGATGATCCGCACCCATTTTCTGTTTGCGGACGCATGATTTCCTGAAAATAACCCGCCCGGACCATCAGGTAAGCGATAATGCCTCCCGTTGTTCCCATCAAAAAGGCAGCAATGGTTTTGAAGGTTGTGAACTCCAATCCAAAAACGGCGCTGGTCAAAATAAACATTTCCGGATCCATGAGGGGAGAGGAAATCCAGAAGGCCATGACCGGGGCTAGGGGAACTCCTGCCCGTAGGAGGCCGGCAATCAACGGAATAACCCCACAGGAACAAAAGGGAGATAGCGTGCCAAATAATGCAGCAATGCCAATACTGACGATGGGATTTCCCGATGTTGTCGTATTGATTTTGCTGTCGAGATTACTCGCCTTGGTATAGGCCGCGACACCAATCGAAAGTACAATAAAGGGAAGAATGGCCACTATGTTTTTTGCACTAAAAACAATCGAAGGCCAAAGTTGATTTTGATCTAGAATGGCAATCAACACGAGGGTAAGCAAAAATGCGAGGATAACTTTATCCAGCCGCAAGTTGTTCCATTTTGTTATTTCAAGGAAAGACATAACATTACCTTATTTCTGGAATTATCGAAATATTTAAGCAAGCTTTATTCAACATGGATCTCTTCTTCTAAATTATGGTCTTATTCGTTCAGAGGTTAAATTCTCTAGGACTAAGTTCTCTTAGGTTAAGTTCTGGGTTTAAGTTCTGGGCTCAAGCCTCTTGAAGTCCATTACAGCAGTCTTCCATCAGATAATCCAACAGACTGTTTGTTAGTTGATAATCCAATCGGCACCGTAAGACCCGACCTTCACGTGACTGGATCAGAAGTCCCGATGTCATCATGTGAGAGATATGGTGTGATAGTGTGGAATGTGGCATATCCAGTTCTTTTTGAATATCGCCAACCGCAAGCCCTTCGTCCCCGGCCTTAACCAGCAGGCGGAACATTGCCAGACGTGCCGGATTACCAAGTTTTGAAAGACAGACTGCTGCTTTATCCAGTTCCATATCATCCTCAGATATTATTTCTGTATTTATCGAAATAATATCTGAGGGGCTGTTTGTCAAGCCGTCACATACAGATCATGTATGATTGAAGGTGGGTTTTATATATTAGAGCTCTGAAAAACGTTGGTTATGGAAGAGGGTGCCGCTTTGCATGGTTTGGGCTTAACAGTCAAATCGGTGGCGCATGTTTGGGAAGAGCTTAGGGATGGACGTTTGGTCGAAGTGATAAATATATAAAAGAAAGGCTAGCCTCTCGGGCTAGCCTTTCTTCTTTGGTGATAGTACTTCTTATCAGAACTAATCTGCTTTTCCGCCGTGTTTGCTGGACCATTCATTCGGGCTGCTCAGGAATGAACGAACAGTGACAAGGTTATCATTTTCGAGATAACCTTTTTCTTCGGCAACTTTTAAGGCATCCCACCAAGTGGCGAGGGCATGAAGTGTCACGCCTTCTTTGGCGAGATCAGTTACGGACTGTGGGTAGATGCCATAGTGGAAGAAAACAAAGGTATGGTCACATTTACCGCCTGCGTTGCGGATTGCTTCGACAAAGTTAAGCTTTGAGCCGCCATCGGTTGCAAGGTCTTCAACCAGAAGAACGCGGCTGCCTTCTTCCATATATCCTTCGATCTGCGCGTCACGGCCAAAACCTTTTGGTTTTTTGCGAACATAAAGCATCGGCAGACCCATGCGTTCTGCAATCATTGCCGCAAAAGGAATGCCCGCGGTTTCTCCGCCAGCAATAGCATCAATTGATTCATAGCCGATATCACGTTGGATCAGTTCAACGGCCATGTCCATCAGCTTTGCACGGGCGCGGGGGAAAGAGATAATCTTCCGGCAATCAACATAAACAGGACTGATGCGACCAGATGTAAAAGTAAATGGGTCTTCCGGACGGAAGAGAACAGCTTCGATTTCCATCAGAATTGAGGCTGTTGTTCTGGCGGTTTCGGTAATTTTGCTCATCGAGTATCCGATCCTTGGGTCAGTTGCCGATAGCTCTTTGTTCACAGCTATCCGAATAATTTTGATCTATTTACCTCTTGCGTTGCCCTGCTGCAATATTTTTCCCCCTTGGGGAACGTAAGTCAAAAAACATTCATGTAAATAATAGCATCCTAAGGTGAGACTGGTTATCTTGTTTCAAAACTGTATTTGCCAAACGAGACCTGTTCGCGAGGAAGAATGTCTGAAGGTTCTGAAAAGAGTAATAAAGAAAATAACCAAGACACTGTCTTGGTTTGGCGTGAAGATAATATTGCGACGGTTGTTTTGAACCGCCCAGAAAAACTGAATGCCTTTAATTTGGCTATGTGGCAAGACCTTGGGACTGTTATGCTTGAACTCGGGGTTGATGAGACATTGCGGTGCGTTGTCATTCGGGGCGCTGGGGGGAGAGCCTTTGCTGCAGGGGCAGATATTGCAGAGTTTCGGAAGGTTCGCTTTTCATCACAACAAGCTGCTGATTATGCCAAGCCAATGGACCGCGCGGCAGATGCCATTCGTCAATGTCCACACCCAACCCTCGCCTTTATCGAAGGGGCGTGCATGGGCGGTGGGCTGGAAATTGCCGCGCAGTGTGATCTCAGGATAGCCAATCGCTCTGCAAGGTTTGGTATTCCGGTCAACAAAATCGGGAACGTGCTGCCTTACCCGGCGATGATTGCTTTGGTGGGGCTGGTCGGGCGAAGCGTCACAATGGAACTTCTTTTAGAAGGTCGCATTTTCTCGGCCGAAGAAGCGTATATAAAAGGGTTGATTGGCCGAATTGTAGAAGATGATATTGCTGAAGCGGAAGTTTATAATTCTGCGAGACGTATTGCAGAAGGCGCGCCGTTGGTGGCGCGTTGGCATAAAAAACACGCTTCACGGGCGCAAGACGCAAAGCCTTTGACGGCGGAAGAGCTGTCTCAACCATTTCTTTGTTGTGATACTGCGGATTATAAAGAAGGAATTGCTGCGTTTCTTGAAAAGCGAAAACCAAGGTTCACAGGTGCCTAGAAATAGCGAAGATTGGTCAGAGGTATATTTGCAGTTTGATTTTATGGTGGGCTTTTCTGCGCACCCCATTTGGGATATTTAATTATGATATCTGGCGTCTATCCAAGCTTTAATCACTATCTTAATATCAATTAAAATGATTATACTTAAAGGGCTTTGTCGGAAGTTGTTCTTGCGGTGTTTTTGAATTGGCTGGTTTTGTATGTATAAAATGCTGGATCTGAATGAGATCCCAGAGAGTTCCCCGGTATTTTTTATGGCTTCCTATTATGATCGGTTGCCGAGATTAGGACCCAATGATTCGGAACAGTTACCTCTCCCTCTATGGTCAGACTTTAATCCGGTAGAAATACGAAAAATTTTAGCTTGGACAATGGTGATTCAGCGAAATGAGGCCAGTCCGTCCGGTCATCTTATCAAACTTGAGGGCGATAAAATAATAGAAGCTTCCGGTGTCAATTCCATGGGGAAAACGTTGGCTGAAGCGTTCGATCCTGAAATGGCCCAGATTAAGTGGCAAGAAATGGAAGATGTGGCGCAACAGCGGCGTACATCCTTTACCCTAAGTCCTGTCCCCCGATCAGATCGGTCTTTTATTGATCTGTATCGTGGATGTTTCCCCTTTTGTGATGCGCAGGGTGATGTTTGCCGTCTGGTGATTATCGTTGCGCCGGTGAAAGATGTTGTGCGGTAATCGTGTGCAGGCCGTTTTTAAGACCCGAAGATTAGAATAGTTTCATAACGGCTTCGCCATGACCAACGAGTTGTCCATGTTGGTTTTTGACATCACAAGTCAAAAATTTGATATGTTTGCCACCACCTTTTAAAATGCCTGTTGCTACTAATTTATCATCGACCTTAGCAGCCGAAGTAAATTGTGTGTTGAGAGAGAGGGTCACGGCACGACGACGTTTTTCTGGGTCTGGATTGTGGATCAATGTGTAGCCACAAGCTGTGTCAATTAGGGTCGCGAGAACACCACCATGCATAATTCCTGCGCTGTTTAAGTGGCAGTCAGCAATAGTCAGGGCAATGCTGGCTGATCCTTCGGTCCACTCAGCAAGGCTATAGCCCATATGTTGCCCAAAATTACTCAATTTTTTTTGTGTGGTATCCTGTGTATTTGATTTTTTCATGACGATTCCGCTAAGTACAAATTGTTATGGGTTACTGGTGTTCGTCGAAATGAGGGTGCTAAAAGTTATCTTTGATTGGAAGAATATTGGTGTTTTTGAGTTCTTCCATGACAACGTAACTATGGGTTTGGGAAACCCACGGTGTTGCCGCTAGTTTATCCCCTAGAATACCACGATATTCGGCCATGTCAGCCGCACGAACTTTGATTAGATAATCAAAGCCACCGGACACCATATGACATTCCAAAACTTCTGGGATTGCCATAATGGATTTCTTGAATTCTTCAAAGGCTGCCGAGGTGGTTCGTTCAAGCGTGATCTGGACGTAAACCAATAGATTTGCGTTTACCTTAGCTGGATTAAGCCAAGC
Source organism: Kiloniella sp. (assembly GCF_048259265.1). NCBI lineage: Bacteria > Pseudomonadati > Pseudomonadota > Alphaproteobacteria > Rhodospirillales > Kiloniellaceae > Kiloniella > Kiloniella sp. The sequence goes on from NZ_JBLXHT010000010.1 coordinate 153,722, forward strand.
CATATATCCCTTGATATAGTTACTTTGTTCTAGCCTTTTAACCCTTTCTAGACAGGGCGTGGGGCTAAGATTAACCCGACGAGCAAGTTCGACGTTAGAGACACGGCCATCTTCTTGCAAGACGCGCAGGATATTACGATCTATTCGATCCAGCTTTCTTTCACTCATATAGATTATATAACTAGTAAATAGGAAATTTACTAGAGATAATATTGTATATTTTGTGAATTTGGCAGCATATATCGCTAGTGTTAGTGTATATTGCTCATAGATATGAATACGAAATACGCGCCTGAACGCGGTATCTGGGATTTACTGACATGATTATCGATAAAGAACTGGCTCATGCTACGCCTTTAATGGAGGCTTTGCGTCTTGCTTATCGTATGGATGAAACGCAAGCGGTAACCGACTTGGTTAATGCACTTGATCTACCAAGTGATGCACTGGACAGGATTTCGGCTCGTGCGCGTGATCTAGTGAAGGAAGTTCGAAAATCGCGTGTAGGACAGGGGGGCATCGACGCCTTCATGCACGAATTTGAACTGTCGTCAAAAGAAGGCGTTGTTCTGATGTGCCTGGCCGAGGCATTGCTTCGGGTTCCGGATAGCGAAACAATCGATAAACTGATACGGGACAAGCTTTCTTCGGCTGATTGGGAGGCACACCTGGGTCACAGTGATTCCCTGTTCGTGAATGCGTCTACATGGGCGTTGATGCTAACGGGCCGTGTGGTGAAGATCAAAAAGGAAGAAAGCAACGATTTTTCTGGCCTGTTACAAAGAATGGTTCAAAAAAGCGGAGAGCCTGTTATTCGTAAGGCTGTTCGACAGGCAATGAAAATTTTGGGCCGTCAGTTTGTCATGGGACGCGGTATCAAAGAGGCTTTGAACCGCGCTATTGACGACGAGAAAAAAGGCTATCGCTATTCTTACGATATGCTTGGCGAAGGCGCACGTACGATGCCTGATGCCGATCGTTATTTCGAAGCCTATCGTGCTGCCATTGCTGGAATTGGAAAAGCAGCGGCAGGAAGAGGCCCTATCAATTCTCCGGGTATTTCTATCAAATTATCTGCGATCCATCCTCGGTATGAATTTTCCCATCGTAGCCGTGTCATGAGCGAAGTTGTCCCACGCCTGAAAGAGCTGGCCTTGGATGCCAAGAAATATGACATTGGTTTAACTGTTGATGCAGAAGAAGCTGATCGTCTTGAAATTTCGTTAGATGTTCTTGAGGCTGTTTCCGGCGACCCTGATCTCAAGGGTTGGAATGGGCTTGGATTGGCGGTACAGGCCTATCAGAAACGTGCCCCATTTGTGATCGACTGGCTTGCTGATATGGCACACCGTCATGGACGACGTTTGATGGTCCGCCTGGTTAAGGGCGCCTATTGGGATACCGAGATTAAAGTTGCGCAGGAAGAGGGACAAGAGGGTTACCCCGTCTATACCCGCAAGGTTTCTACGGATGTGTCTTATCTGGCTTGTGCCCGCAAGATGCTGGCCGACCCCGAAGCTTTTTATCCGCAATTTGCATCTCATAATGCGCATACCATTGCTTCCATTATGGAGATGGCGGGGCCAGAACAAGATTTTGAATTCCAACGACTGCATGGCATGGGCGAAGTACTGTATGATCAAGTGGTTGGTTCGGCTGGCAAGGGACACCCGGTCAGAATATATGCACCTGTTGGTAGCCACGAAGATCTGTTGGCTTATCTTGTTCGAAGATTATTGGAAAACGGGGCAAATTCATCTTTTGTGAACCGAATTCAGGATGAAAAGCTGCCAATAGACGAGATTATTGCAGATCCTATTCTAAAGGCGCGTGGTCTGTTTAACATTCCGCATCCACAAATTCCTTTGCCATTACATATGTTTGGCACAGAGCGTCACAATTCAAAAGGTCTTGATCTTTCTGATGCGGTCCAATTGTCCAAACTTGGAACAGAAGTCCGCAAATTTGCGAACGAAGGTTGGCAAGGTGCTCCGATTATTGGTGGTGCCGAACAGGTGGGGATAATGCACGCTGTAACATCACCAAGTGATCGTCGGAACAATGTTGGCGAAATTGCTTGGGCTGCTACTGAACAGGCCGAGAATGCTTTGGCCCGTGCCGATCGTGCTTGGTGGGGATGGGATCAGACCCCGGCAACGGTTCGGGGTGACTGCTTGGAACGTATGGCAGACTTGCTTGAAGAAAATACAGCGGAATTCATCGCCTTGTGCATGCGAGAAGCGGGCAAAACTACGGCTGATGCTATTGCCGAAATTCGCGAAGCAGTCGATTTTTGTCGTTATTATGCGGTGAAGTGCCGTCAGGATTTTGGCGATCCGCTTGTGATGCCTGGACCAACGGGCGAGCGAAACGAATTGTCCATGCATGGGCGGGGTGTTTTCCTTTGCATTAGTCCTTGGAATTTTCCTTTGGCAATCTTCTTGGGGCAGGTATCTGCGGCCTTGGCTGCGGGGAATGCGGTGATTGCAAAACCGGCTGAACAAACAAGTCTTGTGGCTGTTAAAGCTGTGAAGCTTTTTCATCAAGCAGGTGTTCCGGGTGATGTCTTGCATCTTTTGCCCGGGGATGGGCCGACTGTGGCTGGGCCGCTTTTATCAGATGATCGTATTAAAGGCGTCGCCTTTACCGGATCAACAGAAACGGCCAAGCTTATCCAGCGAGCCCTGGCTGCACGTGAAGGGGAAATCGTTCCGCTTATTGCCGAGACCGGTGGTCAGAATGCCATGATTGTGGATTCAACCGCATTACCTGAACAGATTGTGCGGGATGTGCTGGCATCTTCGTTCCAATCTGCGGGACAACGGTGTTCCGCTCTGCGTGTTCTTTTCTTACAAGAGGATGTGGCGGATAAAATCCTCGCCATGCTTGCCGGGGCAATGGATGAATTGACGATAGGGGATTCATCTCAGCTTTCGACTGATGTCGGACCTGTGATTGATGAAGACGCTGCAGCAATGCTAAATGCCCATATTTCTCGTATGAAAACGGAAGCAAAGGTTATACGCGAACTTCCTCTTCCATCCGGTATATCGAACGGGACATTTGTCGCACCAGTTGCCTTTGAAATAGAGGGGCTACATATGTTGAAAAAGGAAGTCTTCGGTCCGGTCCTACACGTTATTCGCTATAAGGCTTCGGAGCTGGATAGTATTATTGATCAGATTAATAACTCTGGCTTTGGACTGACACTGGGTATCCATAGTCGTATCGATGAAACCGTGGATTACATTGCGCGCCGTGTTCGGGTTGGGAATACCTATGTAAATCGTAACCAGATTGGGGCGATTGTCGGGGTGCAGCCCTTTGGCGGCATGGGATTGTCTGGAACAGGGCCGAAAGCGGGTGGCCCCCGGTATCTCCACCGCTTTGCAACGGAACATTCTATCTCGATTGATACAACAGCGGCAGGCGGAAATACCTCGCTCATGACACTTTGATTTTTCCGACTGAATTTTACTCATAAAAATTAGAAAACCCGGTCGTTGTCCTTATCTGGATGGCTGCCGGGTTTTTTTATTGCCTTACGTATCTTATGAACTATCTTGGTGATGCTTTTCCCATAGCGCAGCATGAAGAAACGGATACGTAATTTGCACGAAGATGACCTGACAGAGTTTGTACAAGCTGCTATTCGTGCGGATGAGAAGCCCTTCTGGTTTGCTCAACCCCGCTTTTCCCATGTTTGGCAACAGGAATATAGATCTCCGACTACAAAGCTCTTCTTGTTTGCTGCAATTCTCGCCGCTTTATTGAATGTTATGGCTTTTATTTTTTTCAGTCTGTCGACGATTTTAAACATTATTCTTATCGTTGCGATAGGGAGTGTTATCCTCAGGTTTTGTTGGATCTATTATTTGGGCCGCCGGCTGGTTTATGTTTTGACATCTAAACGTTTGGTGTTTTTCCTCGAATCATCCAAACCAATTGAATACAAATCCTTTCCTTTAGATGAGCTCGGTGAACCAAAATTAACCAGAGGAGCTGACGGATATGATGATATTTTTTTTTCGGGTGTTAATGAGTGGGTATTCGGTATATCGGAAGGTGGGAATGTCGAGACTGTGATGCTCAAAATCAGGAACATTTCAGGGGAGTAGGTCAAACAGCAATAAATCTAAATGCATCTATTCATTATTCCTAAAAGTTTATTTGGGTAAAATTATAGTAAATGAGGCATTGGTTAGGGGGAGACCTGACCACAAAAGAAGGTATTCGGCTTATGGAAAAAGCAGCTCGTGATTTACTTTATAGCGAAAGTCCAAACTGGCTTAATAGAAGTCGAATAGAGCTAATGGATTCATTGTTGAAAAATACCCCCATTGTTGAGGGACCATTACTGGAAATTGGTGCAGGCAGTGGACATGCTATTGAAAAATTATCAAAATATGGCCCGGTTGATGCGATAGATGTTGCCCCTGAATCGTGGCCTTTAATTCAGCAGAAGCCTGTAAGAAATCTGTACACATCAGCGATCCCCAACGACAAGATTGAAGAGAATTATAGCGCTATAGTTGGACTGGAAGTTCTCGAACATATCAAGGATGATAAATTGGCTTTACAATGGTTGGTTGATCACTTGATGCCAGGTGGTTTACTGCTTTTGTCTGTACCCGCATATTCGTGGCTTTGGGGCCCTCACGATATTGCTAATCATCACTTTCGACGTTACACGCGATCGCGTCTTTTAAAATTGCTTCCGTCTAATCTTGAACTTGTCAGGAGCGGTTATTTTATGACGGCTCTTTTTCCTTTAGCAGCGATCGCTCGACTTTGTTATAACGCGAAGAACAAAACCACAGAGCAGGGCTCAATGCCTATTAAACAAAAATCATCTTTACCTTATGTGGTTGACTTGACTTTTGGTAAGATTATGTCCGTCGAGGCGTACCTTGCAGGAAAAGGAATATCATGCCCTTATGGTATGACAATTTATTTATTTGCACGTAAGCCATATCATAATTAAACAAATGAAGTTTAAAGAAAATTCGTAGGAAAATTTCATATAATTATGGGGCCTAAGAGGCTTCTATACGTTTAGTCTTTTTGATTTGGGTTTAAATTCTCCAACGTCAATTCGACATGAATAAAGCTACCTCCGCAAAGGAAACTTTATTTAGGCGTATCAAAAGAATGTAGTATGGATTTCCGTTCATTTGAACAAAACAAAATCACGATAATACAGCTACCCTAACCTTAAAAATGATGGCTCAAGGCAAAACAATAATAGAATATATATGGGCACTACGACATCTAAATATGGAGAATTAAAGAATGCCTTTATGGGAGCTGTTGCAGCAGCTGTATAGTAACGAAATTATTGGTTTAATAGGTGGTGGCATTTTCTTTGGTTCTTGGGTTTTACAAGCTTGGGAAACTCGTCAGGCAGGAAAACCTGTTGTTTCGCCCTACTTTTTTCTATTACGAGCGATAGCTTCGTTGCTAATGGCTTTTGAAGCAATAAGGGTTGGTTCTTTCTCAATTTTTATTGTTATGGCAGCAACTCTGGTATTAATACTATACAATCTTAGGCTGTCTCTAAAAGAGAGGAGCAGATAAGTTTTTGAATAATTTCAACGGTATTGCCCTTTTTCAACAATGCGATCTATCACATATTTTTGTTGCTCATTAATACGTGTCGATTGAAGTAACTCAGCTACAAATCCTACACTTAAAACCTGTGTGCCCGTCACAAACAATAAAATTCCAATTAAAAGTAATGGTCGATCCCCAATCGGTCCCATACCTAAAAACCAAAGAACAGTAAGATAAATGATAAAGGATGCTCCTAAGATACAAAGGGGTAAACCAAACATAGCAAAAAAATGGAGTGGTCTTGCGTTATACGTTGTCATCATCTTGACAGTAAACATATCAAGTAACCCTTTAATTATCCTCTCTGTTCCATACTTAGAAACTCCATGTTCCCTAGGGTTATGATGAACAGAAATCTCTGTGCCCCTGTAACCCGCGGAATGAAGGATCGCAGGTGTAAAACGATGCATTTCGCCATAAAGATTAAGGTGCCCAGCTGCTCTTTTGCTATAGGCTTTAAAGCCGCAGTTAATATCATGAATTTTAATGTCGAATAACTTTGAAGTCATCCAGTTAAAAACTTTCGATGGTATCTTTTTCCCCAAAGGATCTTGGCGACTCTTTTTCCAACCAGATACATAATCATATCCTTCAGAAATTTTGTTAAGGAAATTTGGTATCTCAGCAGGATCATCTTGTAAATCAGCATCCATTGTAATGATGACTTGCCCCTTCGCTTCGAGAAATCCAGCAGAAATTGCAGCAGCCTTTCCAAAATTTCTTGTAAAGCGAATCAAACGAACACGGTCATTTTTTTTACTTAATTTCTCAATAATCTTAGCGCCGTTATCTGTACTGCCATCATCAACAAAGATAATTTCATACGAGATATCTAATATAGTAAAGGCTTTATCGACTTTTTTACTTAAAGTCTCTAGCGTATCTTGTTCGTTTAAAAAGGGAACGACAATAGATATAAGTTGGTATTGGGAGTCCATTAGTAATAACCCAGGAAAAATAATTTGCCATTAAGTCGCTTAGAGTTCCGCTATAACATATAGGATTAATTATACTTTCATAATCAACACTATATAGTTCACGCTAAGAAGATTTATGAAAAGTCTATATCAGTGCTGATTAACGGAGAATAAATTTCTTGCAGGTGAGATCAAATGATCATTCCCACATAGCGGTATGTTTATTGTCTAGTATGATTCCAATTATTATTGGTGCTTATACATTGTCCGAACCTTTTGGACGAGATCAGGGGATTCATGCAACTATTGCTTTTTCGTTACAAAGTGGTTTAACGACATACCTTGATGTTTTTAATATTAAACCACCTATGACGACAGCTATGCATTGGCTTGCGTTAGAAATCTTTGGACACTCTATTTTTTCGATTAGATATCTTGACATGTTATTCGTAATGCTTGGCATGGCGTGTTTGACTTCGTCAATTTTAAGGTTGGGGTACGAAAAAATAATAGCACTTGGTGCTTCGGTTGGTTTTTCCTCTATGTATTATTCTTTGACATATTGGGAGCATGCTCAAACAGATGAGTGGGCAATAATATGCATAATTATTTGCTTTTTTTTTCTTACTGTTAGCTGGAAATATAGCGCTAGTTATAAGAGATTTATTTTTATCTTCCTTGCTGGTGTCTTCATTGGAATAGGATTTAGCTATAAATACACAATTGCTGTTACAGGAATATTAGTTTTTACACCGCTTCTTGTTAAGGAAGATAGTATTCAATTCTATTGGAGAGATCTTTTTTGGTTTATAGTCGGGGGGGGCGTCTTTTTATGCTTCATCATTATCATACTTTTAGCCACAGATAGTTTTGTACCTTTTATTGAAATACAAAACTTTTTACGAGGTTATTTAAATTACAATGGCAGTATGGTGCACCTCTTGAGTGCTCCTGTGACGATTGCTTTAGGTCATTCAATAGTTAATGGTACCCTAGTCCTTTTTGGGGCCGGAATGGTTGTTGCAGGATTTTTTCGGCAAAAGACCAACACACTCCATGTTACTGCTATCATACTAACGCTATGTGGTGGTCTATCTGGTTATGTACAGGGGAAGGGATTCATATACCATTTTATTCCGATTTTATTTGGTTATTCATTATTCTTTGGTTACGCAGTTAATGAAGTTTTGATCATTATCAAAAAACGTTTCAATATTAATTTTAACTACCTGATATCATCTTTCGTTCTCGTCGTTATTGTTATTTTAGATACAGGTACTCTTAGAATAAATACTTTCTCTCTTCGAGATGCTTTCGAAAAAACATCCCTAGAAACTCGTTTCGATAGATATGATATAAATGCGGATTACAGCTTTCCTGACACGTTAAAATTTAGCAATATGTTGTCTGCAATTCGTCAGCCAGATGAAGATATATTTATTTGGGGCTATGAAACAGGATTGTATTTTTTACAAGAGACCCCTCCAAAATACCGTTATCCTTATATATGGCCGTTTTCGGTTAATTTTTATGATGGACGCTATACCAGTGACTTATTGGATAGATTAAAGCGATCTCCGCCAAAGTATTTTGTTGTACAAAAAAATGACGCTACGCCCTGGGTAACTGGTCATGGGTTAGATAGTCAGAAAATTTTACAAAATCATCTTGACGTAAATAGTTATCTTATTGAGAATTATGAAAAAATTCTTCAAACAGACCGCTTTAATCTCTGGGAAAATAATAACAAACAACAGTGAATCGTTAGCTTGCTCTGCACTTCAGTTCGCTTAAATTGGATTGTCTTAGGGCTGCTTTATTGTCGGCTAGCCCCATGTGAAAAATAAGATTGTTTTGCCGGACTCAAATGGGTAATTGGTTAACGATATTGGCCATGAGGATGGCATTAGCTCGTCCTTAATAGTACTAGTGGTGAGCCGTAGTTTTTTTGAATACTTTGATAGAGAGAGACTAGTGACAAAAGCAGACTATTCTTTTGGAGGTTGCGAAAGGAGATGGAGCTATTGGTATGCTTGCTGAAATGATTAGGTTGCATTTTTAGGTAAGAAATAATGCAAGAATTATGATGTTCTCTGCTTATTAATTTCTGCTGTAACATTCTCAGCGTCGTAAATTCCCTTAAAACCCTTTTTCACTTCGTGTACCGACTTGTTTCTTGATGAACGTCCATCTCGGTCATTGTTGGAAATGGTCGTTATTAATGTTTTTGTGAAATAGACATTCCCAGTGCCGTCTTTGTTTTCGGCATTTTCTACAAATTCCAATTTATCCAGATCATAACTTTCAACAGATTTGTCTTTGTAATCGTTGATAATCAATAATCGCTTGTCCGTAATCGCGTAGTAAGTTTGTTCTGCCCGCTGTCTGGCTTCAGCTGGTTTCTTCAAGAGCTTTCGGGCGATGAAAAGAAGCGGTAACGCAAAAAAGACGAGTGCGAGTGCAGGTAAATTTCCACTGGAGAAGCTTGTGTATATGACGCCTAGTATCCATAAAACGATCAAACCGATTATGACTTTTCCGGCAATTGCTGCTTTGATTTTCTTTCTGTAAAAACGCTCGCTTACTGGGCGATCCGCCCAAATCAGTTGTTCATTCTCGATAAGTTCGGAACGGACGCGCTCCAATGGATCGTTACTCAATCTAATAAATTCCGTGTTTATGGGTTACCAAAGCTCTTTTCCTAAGATCTACCTATACGTTATTTTGTTATCCATAGCTATATTGAACACGGAATAATTCTTGCTATCACAAGGGAAGGTTTCTAAATTGTGCGAAATCTTTTTTGTGGAAAAACTTTGAAATGACGCCCAAAGATATCTGGTCGAGGGTAACTGTTTTAACGGTTACTCATAATGGTGGTGAAGTCATCGGTAATATGTTGAAAACGGTACCTTCCCAGATGCCGTTAATTGTTGTCGATAATGCATCAAGCGATGACACACTTGATATCGTTCGGGCAGTCGCACCTCAGGCTCGGTTAATCCTGAATGAAGTGGGGCTGGGGTACGGTAATGGTATGAATTGCGGTTTGCACAATGTGGAAACTGAATTTGCATTGCTTGTTAACCCTGATTCAATTCTTAGTGAAGATGCAATCATTAAATTAATCGAAGCCGCAGATCAGTTCCCGGATGCAGGATTATTTGGACCAGCTATTCTAAATCCTGACGGGTCAGTTGAACTTTCGCATGATGTGAATTTGTTTAATAGAGGCGCCTTGGGTAAACGTGTTGGCGAAATCCATCCTGAAGGCCCTTTAAGCGCTGATTTTGTGACCGGGGCAGTTATGTTATTGCGCATGGATGCTGGTCGCGCGGTTAATTTTTTCGATCGGGAAATTTTCCTTTATTACGAAGATGATGATATTTGCATGCGTCTTCGTAAGGCTGGTTACGGTATCGTTCATGTGCCGGATGCGGTGATTACGCACATAGGCGGCGGGTCGGTGCGACCAAACAGGGCGTACTATTGGGAAAAGTTTTGGCACATTTCTTGGTCCAGATTTTATTTTGAAAAAAAACATCGCGGCATGTCCGCTGCGCGAAGTCTGGCGCTAAAGTATGCTTGTCGTTATGCGTTCAAAGCTTTGGGATACGCGCTGGTGTTAAAACGCAGCAAAGCGTGGCGTGATGCTGCTCGCTTTTCTGGTGCGATTGGATTTTTGTTGGGAAAACGGGCATCAGTTCTTCCGGCCGCAGTAGAATAAAGCCGCCATAGAATAAAAAGGGTATTAATAATGAAAGCAGTACTTCTCGCGGGTGGGCTCGGGAGCCGGATTTCAGAAGAAACACACCTTAAGCCAAAGCCGATGGTTGAAATCGGTGGCATGCCGATTTTGTGGCATATTATGAAAATCTATAGTAGCCACGGTATCAATGAATTCATTATCTGCCTTGGGTACAAAGGGTATGTGATCAAAGAATATTTCGCGAATTATTTCCTGCATAACGCGGACGTAACGATTGATTTGGAAAATAATCAGCTAGAATATCACGCGTCGAAAGCTGAATCGTGGAAAATAACATTGGTTGATACGGGACCCCACACGCAAACTGGTGGACGTGTCAAAAGAATTGCGCCTTACTTAAATCCTGATGAACCTTTTTGTCTGACCTATGGTGATGGTGTTGGAAATGTGGATGTTCGCGCCTCAATAGAGGCACATAAGAAAGCCGGGCGTAAAGCAACAATGACTGTTGTGTCTCCACCGGGTCGGTTTGGAGCCGCGGTAATCGAAGGGGACGGAATTTCAGCTTTCGCCGAAAAGCCACAAGGGGAGCGCGGACGGATCAACGCAGGTTATTTTGTCTGTGAACCATCGGTTATTGATCTTATTGATAACGATCAAACAATCTGGGAAAAAGAACCCCTGACGGCTTTGGCAACCAGCGGTGAATTAACCGCTTTTTCTCACGAAGATTTTTGGCAGCCTATGGATACCCTGCGCGAGAAAAATGAACTCGAAGCAATGTGGGCAAGTGGAAACGCGCCCTGGAAAACCTGGGGGTAAAACATGGGGCTAAATCATGAAGTTTGATCCTGAGTTTTGGCGTGGTCGGCGGATTTTACTGACAGGTCATACTGGTTTTAAAGGCGCGTGGCTTAATCAATGGCTCCGTACCATGGGGGCCCATGTCATCGGGTTCTCTCTTGCTTCGGAAACCGATCCGAACCTTCATACACTTTTGGCACACAATGACGAGAAGAGCGTTATTGGTGATCTGCGAAGTTACTCGGATGTACAGAAAATTGTCGAAAAGCACCAGCCACAAATCGTTCTGCACCTGGCTGCACAGGCCTTGGTTCGTCGGAGTTATCGTGACCCACTAGAAAGCTTCGAGACAAATGTTATGGGCACGGCAAACCTGTTAGACGCACTAAGACGATGCCAATCTCTTGAAGCTGTGCTGGTTGTGACCAGTGACAAGGCTTATGAAAATGATGAAAGAGGTGTTCCTTTTTCAGAAGGCGATGCGTTGGGTGGTAAGGATCCTTACAGCGCGTCTAAGGGATGTCAGGAAATTGTGACTCACAGTTTTGCGCGAAATTATTTTGCGGATAAAGGAATTCCTGTTGCGACTGCGCGGGCCGGAAATGTTATCGGTGGTGGAGACTGGTCCGAAGATCGTTTGATGACTGATCTTGTTACAGCTCTTTACGAACAAAAGGATATTGTTCTTCGTAATCCACTGGCGACGCGTCCATGGCAACATGTTCTTGAGCCTCTTGGTGGGTACTTGCTTTATGCGCAGGCTCTGGCGACGGGAAAAATGACACTGCCGGCCTTAAATTTTGGCCCGCATGGCTCTGACAATGTGCAGACTGTTGTCGAAAAAATGCTTGATCTATGGGGCGGGAAAAATTCCTGGTTGTTGGAAGGGAAAGAGCAGCCCGCGGAAGCGCATGCACTTGCCCTTGATATTTCCAGAGCAGAACAAAGCTTGAATTGGCATCCCCGCCTTGATCTGGACGAAACACTGAACTGGATCGTTTCCTGGCATAAAGAGCACGCTGTGGGTAATTGTGTTAAAAACATTACGCAGCAACAAATTGAAACTTTCCAAACTTTATTGGCGAACGAATGAGCATATTGACTTGCCGCTCTTGCGGTACGGAATTGAAGCATACCCTTCTTGATTTGGGTAAAACACCTTTGGCTAATTCCTATGTCGAAAAGGGTAAGGAAAGCATCCCTGATTCACAATACCCGCTCCACGCTCGGGTTTGTAGCGAATGCTTCTTGGTTCAGGTCGAAGATGTTGTGCCGCCTGAAGATATCTTTTCTGACTACGCTTATTTTTCCTCCTATGCATCCAGTTGGGTAGAACACGCGAAAAAGTATGCGAAGAAATCGTCCGAACGCTTTGGTTTAAATAAATCAAGCCTGGTGATTGAAGTTGCTTCCAATGATGGTTATTTGCTTCAGCACTTTGTTCAAAATGGCATCCGGGTTCTTGGTATAGAGCCTGCGGCTAATGTTGCTGAAGAAGCGCGAAAAAAATCAGTGCCGACAGAGGTTGCATTCTTTGGCCGCGAAACGGCACGTAAAGTTAAGGAACAACACGGGGCAGCAGATTTGATGGCTGCCAATAATGTACTGGCACATGTGCCGGACATTAATGATTTTGTCTCTGGATTTGAAGTTCTTCTCGCAGAAGATGGTGCGGTTAGTTTTGAGTTTCCAAGCTTGTTGAACTTAATCGAAAAAGTTCAGTTTGATACTATTTATCACGAGCATTTTTCGTACCTTTCTCTTTTTGCTATCGAGAAATGTTTTGAACGGAACGGGCTACGTGTATTTGACGTTGAAGAGCTGGAAACTCACGGTGGGTCTTATCGTGTCTGGGCCTGTAAGGAGGCAAGTGACAGAACTGAAACTGAGAATCTGCACCTTATTCGTCAAAAGGAAAAAGCGGCGCACCTAGATAGCCTCGCGGGCTATGAAAATTTTGAACCCAGAGTTCGAAAGCTCCGCGAAGAACTGTTGAATTTTCTTCACAAGGCGAAGGATGAAGGTAAATCGGTTCTTGGTTATGGAGCTGCGGCTAAGGGAAACACTTTGCTGAATTATTGTGGTGTGGGTGTGGATCTGATTTCCCATGTTGCTGATCTTAATCCCCATAAACAAAATACGTTGTTACCCGGAAGTCGTATTCCTGTTATTGCGCCAACAGAAATCGTGGAACTCAAACCGGATTATATCCTGATACTGCCGTGGAATCTGAGGGATGAAATATCATCGTCTCTATCCTATGTAAGTGAATGGGGATGTAAGTTTGTTGTACCTGTGCCGACAACAGAGGTGATTTCTTGAAATTTGAGCAGACAGATGTTGATGGGCTCTTTTTAACTGAGCTTACGACCTTTGGGGACGAAAGAGGGTTCTTTGCGCGGGCCTTTTGTGACCAACTGTTTGCCGAGAACGGAATAGAATTTTCAGTTCGACAAATTAATTTATCTGGAAACACGTCCGAAGGTACGCTTAGGGGACTTCACTATCAAACTTCCCCTAAACCCGACCCCAAAGTGGTTCGCTGTATCCGTGGTGCGGTATGGGATGTTGTCGTTGATTTGAGACAAAAATCCTCGACATATCTCAAATGGTTTGGGGCAGAACTGACCGCAGAAAATCGCAAGGCTTTGGTAATACCCGGCGGCTGCGCCCACGGATTTTTGACTTTAGAGGACGATAGTGAACTTCTCTATTTAATGGGCGAGGAGTTTGTACCCGATTTGGCTGGCGGACAGCGATGGAACGATCCGGCATTTGCGATTGAATGGCCTTTTGAACCAAAGATTATTGCCGACCGTGACGCAAATTACCCTGATTATGTTGTTTCATGAGCCGTATTCTTGTCACAGGTGGGATGGGATTTATCGGCCAACATGCAGTCAAGGCATTGGAAGATGCAGGACATGAACTTCTTCTCGTTACGCGAAAACAAATCGAGGCAAAAACGTCTGGTGCCTTCTTGTATGGTGACCTTCTAAAAGAAGGCGAGCCAGAGAGAATAGTCAAAGAAGCCCGTGCGGAGTATTTACTTCATCTGGCTTGGGAGACTGAGCACGGCCATTTTTGGAATGCAGAAAGCAATTATCTCTGGAAGAAGCAAAGCATAAATCTTGTGACATCTTTTTGGGAGCAAGGCGGGCACCGAGCTGTTTGTGCGGGCAGTTGTGCAGAGTATGATTGGTCTGCCGAAACCTCAGAAAGTCCGCTGGATGAATTTCACAGCCCTTTGCTTCCAGGGACCGTTTACGGGCAATGTAAGGTAGATTGTTTTCGTACCCTTGAGAGCTTAAGCGATCTGACGCATAGCCTTGCTTGGGGGCGTGTATTCCTCCTTTATGGTAGGGGAGAGTCAGGCACGCGATTTGTACCTTCTATTATCACTTCTTTGCTCGATGATTGTGACGCTAAGATGTCATCTGGCTCTCAAGTGAGAGATTTTCTAGATAGCAGAGACGTTGGACGTGCTTTTGCTGCTTTAACGATATCAGAAGTTCAGGGCGCTGTTAATATTTCGAGCGGTGCAGGCGTTCAGCTGATCGATGTTGCAGAAATGATTGGGGAGCTCATTGGAAAATCTGAGCTGATAAAACCTAGAGCCTTCCCTGATAGAGCCGGTGAGCCCCTTAATTTGGTCGGCGGAAATCAACGCTTAACGGATGAGGTCGGGTTTGTACCTGAGTACTCTCTGAAAAGGGGGCTGTCGGATGTGATTAAGTATTGGCAAGACACGATCACACAAAATGAGTAACCGTATTCTAAGTGTCAGTAACATTAGAAAAGGCCCGAACACTGTGTTCGGGCCTTTTGTAAATAATCTTAAATCTTAGTTCGCAGGTGGAAAGATTTTGGACGGGTTAGGTGTTCGTATGCGATTTTTGAAAGACTGCAGCCGCGACCAGAATTCTTGACACCTGTCCAGGCTAATGCTGGATCAAGATAATCACAACGGTTCATGAACCATGTCCCCGTGTTAATGTCGTCGCCGATTGCCAAGGCGGCGTCTGCATCTTCAGTCCAGATAGAAGCTGTTAGACCAAACTCGCTGTCGTTCATCAGTTTGATGGCTTCTTCGTCGGAGGAAACTTTCATCACGCCTACGACTGGGCCAAAGCTCTCTTCGTTCATCACGCGCATGGAATGATCAACGCCAACAACAAGCTGAGGCGCAAGGTATGGAGTGCCTTCTTTATCAGCTGCAAAGAAACCTGGATCAATCAACGCTTCAGCGCCGGCTTTAACCGCTTCGGCAACTTGGCCACGTACAAATTCAGCGGCGCTGGTTTTAACCACAGGGCCCATGTTTGTATTTGTGTCTGTCGGGTTGCCCAGCTTGTACTGTTTCAACAGATCGACAGCACCGGATACAAAGTCGTCATATACGGAATCGTGCACATAAATGCGCTCGATACCGCAACAGGATTGGCCAGAGTTGAACATTGCGCCATCAACGAGGCTTTCGACAGCATAGGCAACGTTTGCATCCGCACGCACATAACCAGGGTCTTTGCCGCCGAGTTCTAAGCCTGTGGCAATGAAGCGTCCAGATGCGGCTTTTTGGATGGCGTGACCAGCAGGAACAGAACCAGTGAAGTTGACAAAATCAACACCGTCAGAACCGATAAGTTTCGCAGCGCTATCATGGCCCATGTGTAAGTGCTGGAAAACACCGTCTGGCAAGCCTGCTGCTTTGAATGCTGCGCTAAAACGTTCTGCGCAAAGCGGTGTTTGAGCTGCATGCTTCAGAAGGACTGTATTGCCAGCCAAAAGGGCAGGAACAATGCAGTTAACGGCTGTCATCAATGGGAAGTTCCAAGGTGCGACAACAAAAACGACACCGAGAGCTTCTTTGCGGATAAAGCGTGTGAAGCCTTCTTTATCACCAACGTTCTGGTCGGCAAGTGATTCCGGCGCAATGTCGATCATATAGCGCGCGCGCTCTTCAAAGCCGCCGATTTCGCCGGGAGCTTGTGAAATCGGACGACCGATCTGCCACGTAATTTCTTCGGCAATGGCATCTTTGTTAGCAACAAAGTAGTCAACAGCCTTGCTCAATAAGGCCTGTTTTTCGCTGATCGGCACTTTGCGCCAGTTTTTCTGGGCTGCGACGGCTTTGTCCAGGGCTGCCTGAATATCACTATCGCTTGATAGCGGGCGTTCTACGTAAACGGACCCGTCAACGGGTGAGATACATTTTAACAATTGGCTCATGGAAGGGGCTCTCCTTGGTGTTGTGGAGTATATTTTGTGAAACCTTCTTAAAGGTAACGAGAGCCTGCGACAAGATGTGCCAGCGGAAGCCCAGATATGCAATTTATGCATGGCTGTGCGCAAAAAATGCATGGCTTGTATGTGTCTGGCTGATAATTATACTTTATATAACACTTTAGTTTTTGGTAGCCAAATTTGTATATAATCGATGTTCAATAAGCTACCAATAGAAAATAGGAAATAGATAAAGAATATAAGTAAGCTGCGTTTCTTTGGGTTTTTCTGAATCACCAATCGCATAAATCATTACTTGGTAACTCTGTAAAGTCGGCGAATTGATGGTTACTAAAGGTATAAACTTGATAGGGTTGTTTGGATAAGAGGCCGTTAACCTTTCTCATGTCAAAATTATTGGCTGCAAATGGAATTAAGAAATCGTTAACAATAAAGTTTTATACTTTAATATATCAAACATATTGTCGGAGCATGTAGCTCGATCCTCATACTTGACCATCTTGCTCAAGATTGGGGCGACCTCAGGAGGAGAAAATGGCTCTTTCCGCACTAGGCTTATTACAACAAGGTCTTGATACCCTTCGTGGTCTTCGAGGTCAGGAACTCGCTGACCAAAATAAGGCTCGGGATCTGATAGGCAAAGGCACAGATCTTCAAAATACAACAGGCCAGTCCCAGCGCCCTGTAATTGATGACCAGATTGATGTTCCGCAAAGTTTATTAAAAGATAGTAATCAGGGCGATGATGCTCAATCAGGTGCTTTAACCCCCTCAGAAGCCGTTCAGCGTACTTTGGGGGCCGCACTTGATTCTATTATCGGAACGCTTGCTGAAGTCTTCGAGCGCTTGGGTAATACAAAAGAAGCAGCTTTGGAATTTGCGCAAAATCTGGTGAATTCTATTAAAGAGTCTGCAAAAAATTCCGATGAATTCAGCTTTTCTTTTGAACAGTCCGTAGCGACAAGCTCCAGAACGGCAATTTCCTATGCCGGAGCTGATGGAACAGCATCGGGTACAAGAGAACAAAGCTATCTGGCTGTTCAATCCTTGGATATTTATGTGAACAATACAACAGGTGAGCTGTCGTTTAACTTTGCGTCGGTACAAGCAGAAGTAACGCGGACAAGAGCTGTCGCTCAGTCCGGTTCTGCCGCGGGTGTAAACGCGTTATTGGGAAAGGTTATGAATGGACTTGAAGGGGGTAACCTTCTCGAGGCCGGGGATAATCTGTTGCTTGATAACCAAGGGCAAGGACTTAGTGAATTAATCCGTAAACTGGTGACAGGTCCTGAAAAAGATAAAGAAGAAGAAAACAAAAATGTATTAGAGCCGCTTTTCAAAGATGGCCCCTTGTTAACCATTCGTGGTCGAGAAGACATTCCCGCATCAGAAAAGAGTGGAGATGACGTAACCCGCTTGAAGGCGGATTTACTGGTCCCTATAGGTCAACTTTTTAATGGAGCCCGTGGTACTGAATTTGAAGGAAAAGACGGTGTTCGACAGCTTCTTGCTGACGCTTTTGGTGGTGAGAGAAATAGAACTGATATTAATACTTGAATAAGTCAAGTTTCGGGAGAAATCCCGGGAAGCAGTGTGCATGTGTTGTGCACCTACGGGCAAATCAAGGGGCTGGTTTCAGCCCCTTGATTTTATTTTATCTCTTTTGATTATTTCTGTTAGGGTCTGGCCAACAATCCGCCATCTACAACCAGTTCAGTACCCGTTATGTAGCTGGCTTTATCTGATAAAAGAAAAAGAGCTGCATCGGTAATGTCTTGGGTTGTGCCTGCGCGCCCAAGTGGAATAACGGTTTCAGTCATCCGTTGAGTTTCCGGGTTTTCTATCCATCTTTCCTGCATTGGCGATACGGTGGGGCCAGGTAATATAGAATTTGATCTGATGCTGTCTTTGGCACCTTCAAGGGCAACTGTTTTGGAAAGGGAAATAATACCGGCCTTTGATGCCTGGTACGCCACTTGTGGTTTATCATCCCCCCGCATTGCCTGGATAGAAGCGATATGTACCATCGCCCCTGAGCCATTCTTCCGCATATGTGGCATGGCGTGGCGACAGGTAATGATCATGGATTTGAGATTAATTTCCATGATGCGATCCCATGCATCCAAGTCGGTTTCTTCTGTAGATCTATCTTTGTCAAACCATAGAACCCCAGCCGCATTTACAAGGTAATCAATCCGTCCGGTTGCCTCGAAAGCCCTATCCATAACGCCTTTTACAAATTCCGAACTTGTAACATCGCCCAGCTCAAAATTAATCAGCTCTTTATGACTGTGCGTATTAAGATTTATTGTGGTTGGCTTGATATCAACAAGAACTACATTCGCGCCTTGGCTGGCAAGATCAAGGCCGATGTTAAGTCCCATACCACCTGCGGCACCGGTAATAATTGCTGTTTTTCCTGAAAAACTCATCGGAGCCTCATTTAATGACTGTTGGTTAAAATAATACTACAGGACTGAGCAATAAGAATTTGTCCTGTACCTGTAAAGAGTTGGTGTTGATGACAGCTATTTCAGGTTCATAAGTCGTTCAATACGCAATGATGTTGCGGGATGTGTCGATGTTAAGTCGCTGGCAAATTCACTGAAAGATCTGTTTGGGTTGATGATAAAAAGATGCTCTGTTGCCGTATTCTTTTCCTTTAGGTGTGCATGTCCTTCAATCTTGCCTAACGCAGATGCCAGTCCTTTGGGATTGCGCGTTAACTGCGCGGCCGTTGCATCGGCAAGATATTCACGCTCACGAGAGATTGCCATGCGAACGAGATAAGCAACCAGCGGAGCAAGAATGGCAGCAAGAAGCCATACGACGCCAACGATAATAAGGAGTGCGCCATGCCCGCCTTTACTATCTTTTTTCGATTTTGAGGAGCCGGAATAAAAGAACAACCGACTAATCCTCGTCATTATTTCAGCAAACACAGCGATGAGCCCAGCGCCGACAGCGACCAGAACAGCATATTGAACATCTCGGTTAAGGATGTGTGCCATTTCATGAGCGATGACGCCTTGAAGTTCATCACGGGACATAACATCGTATAGGCCTGTGGTGACGGTTACTGACGCTTTGTCGGGCCGCAGCCCTGTGGCAAAAGCATTAATTCCAGCATCCTGAATGATATAAACCGCAGGTTTGGGGAGACCAGAAGCAATGGCCATTTCTTCGACCACATTATGTAGATCTTCGTAAGTATTGTAATCTGCCTCTATTGCTCCGTTCATATGCAATAAGGTTTTGTCGGCAGCGTAGTAGGTCCAGATTAAAGCTAGAATTGAAAATACGATCATTCCGGCCGCTGCCAAAAGTCCCCAATCACTTAAGGCGGTTCGTCGCAAGAGCTGAAAAACATCAGCATCATAGGGCGATGACTTTAATGCTGGATGTGTCCCGGTAAAGATCTCTGCTGCCCAGCCGGATATGTAGCCAAGAAACGTAGCTGTAAAAATCATAATAAAACACAGAATAAATGAGTTCCGCTTATTCCGTGCTTGTGCCGATTTAAAATCTGTAGAAATCAGAGCAAGAGTATCTAATGACATCTATAAAGCCTATAGGAAGGGAAGGTATCTTAGAAAGATACTTTCGGTGGTTCCTGGGCTGCTGTCCGGGTTGCTTCGTCAAGCTCCCAAAGATCTTCGAGTTTGAATTTAAAAAATGAAGCAAAGATGTTTGAAGGAAACTGTTGTATGCGATTGTTTTGGGCTGTTGTAATATCGTTATAGTGTTGCCGGGCAAAAGCGACTTTGTTCTCTGTTGATGTCAGTTCTTCGGTTAAATCACTAACACTTTGTTGTGATTTTATATCTGGATAGTTCTCCATAACGGCCAGCAAGTTTGCCGTTGCATTGGATAACAGGTTGTTGCTTTCGATGGCTTCACTTTTGGAATCTGCATTGTAAGCACGGGTTCTCGCTTCGGTCACTTGGGTGAGAACGTCTTTTTCGTGTGCCATAAAACCTTTTACGGTTTCAATAAGATTAGGGATCAGGTCTAGTCGACGTTTTAGCTGTACGTCAATCTGCTTCCAGGCATTTTCAACAGAATTGCGTCCGGCAACAAGGGCGTTATAAACAGTGATGGCATAAAAACCTGCGACGACGACAATAGCTAGAACAATATATTCAGTCATGATTCCCCCTTGGATAAAACGCTTTCAAGATCAGAAAAGCGATAGAATACAGCTTAGATTTGAGCATTTTTCCTTGAAAATCAAGTTGCAAGTGTATTCATCGACTGAATATTGAGTCAGCTTGTTTACCCAAACGTTCCATTTGTCTTGTTTGTTGTTTTGTGGGGGCGGCGATTTACAAAGACGATTGTAATTCTTTACGATTTTTTGGTTTTCACTGGCTTTGTTCTGTTGGGGTAACAAGTTGTGCAAATTTCGCACTTAGTTCCATCGCAGCCACGTGCCGAACAGTATTCTCTGCCATAATAAATGATTTCCAGATGAAGGTCGTTCCAACGGTCTTTCGGAAAGACACGTTTCAGATCTTTTTCCGTTTGTTCTACATTTTTCCCATTGGTTAAGCCCCATCGCTGTGCAAGGCGGTGGATGTGAGTATCAACGGGAAAGGATGGCACGCCAAAGGCTTGTGACATAACGACGCCTGCGGTTTTGTGACCAACACCAGGTAACTCTTCTAATGCTTCCATCGATTGGGGGACGACGCCGTTATATTTGTCTATCAATATTTTAGATAATTCTGAAATTGCTTTGGATTTTCGTGGCGATAAACCACAGGGGCGGATAATTGCTCTGATTTCCTCTACAGGCACCTTGGACATGTCAAAGGGATTGTCGGCGCGGGCGAAAAGAGCAGGGGTGATTTTGTTAACACGTTCATCAGTACATTGCGCAGAAAGCAGAACTGCAACCAGTAATGTGTAAGGGTCTGTGTGGTCTAGCGGAATCGGCAGGGTGGGATAAATTTCTTTCAGGCGCTTGTTTACATACTCAACGCGATCTTTTTTTAACATTTTATCACTTATCTCGCAGATTCAGGAATTTTTAGCTTTTGATATACTTTATGTTAACGGTCACCACGAATAATCGTCTTAACTGCTATAAAAGCAACAGTATAATTCTCTCGTAAAGAGACTTGTTAATAAGGTCGGGTCAAGTCGTGTCAGAAGATCAAAACAAAAATACAGATAAAAACCAAGAACAAGCCATCGTTGATGATGTCAATTCAGATGTGCTTCAGGCTCAAGAAAACGTTGATGGGCGCGTAGAGGAAATAGAAGAGAGGAGTGATCGGGATCGGCAAGACGAGCTTGATCATGAAGTAGAGTTTGGGGTAGATCCTGAGTTAGAAGACGCACCTCGAACAACATTCCTTGGGAACTTTTCCGTAACAACAAGAATATCTTCCTTGATGTTGCTGGGTATTATTGCCCTTGGCGTTATCTGTGCAATTTATTTTGTGGGTGATGTTCTTCTGTCGCAAAACCGTGAACAACTGGCCCAGAATCAGGTGAAGTTAGCACAAAGCCAAGAGCTATTGGCTAAGGACCAAAGCCTGTTGGAAGAGTCTCAGCATGTTCAAAAACTAGTTGACGAGATCGAAGTTAATATCAACCGTCTTGCCTTGAACGAAAAAGATTTCTTATTAAAAAGCGATTTGAAATTTGAAGACCTTTTCTTTCAGGAAATGGATATTGTAAATGCCAAGTTGAAAGAGCTGAAGGAAGGGGCAACAAACGAAGAAATCAAAGCTGCGGCACAGGAACTGGAAAAAAGGTTACGTGCTTACGAAGATGGTTTCGGGGTTGTTGTTCAAGATAAATCTACCCTGGGTATGACAAAAAATGCTGGCCTAAAAGGGAAGCTTAACAATTCAGCTTTTGCGATCGAAGATAGCTTGAAAGCCCCGTACCTTATCAAGCTTGCTGGTGAGATGACGGCTATTCGTACAGTCGAGAAGACTTTTATTATTACGCATGAACAGGACGATATGAAAGCCGTCCTTAAACAGGGCAAAAAATTCCTTCGTAATGTGAAATATGCTTTGCTTTCGAAAAAAGAGAAGAAAAAAATTCAAGAACTGGTTGCCACTTATTTGAAGGATTTTGAAAATTTTGCAAATACGACCCTCAGCTTTGATGGTGGCACAGACCAATTGGTTGCAGCTTTTGGCCAACTCAGAGGCCCGATTAGCCAGATGGCGGATTTGAGCAAAGCTGAATTAGCTGTTATTTCGGAACGAGTCACTAAGGTATCAGCCGATGTCGAGGCAGTTTCTACGGATGTTAAAAAAGTATCACAGGAAGCTGACGAAAATGCATCTTCTATTCGTAGCTTGATTATTGGTGCAGCCATTGTGATTTTTATTCTGGTGGTGGGTATTGGCATTGTGGTTCTACGAAGCCTGACGGGCCCCATTCGTTTAATTACCAATGTAACGACACGTTTGTCTGAAGGGGATAAAGAGGTTGATATTCCTGCGGTTGATAATCGTGACGAAGTTGGTGAAATGGCGCGCTCACTTCTTGTCTTTAAAGAGAATTTGATCGAAAACGAACGCAATGAAGCTGAGCGTCGAGTGCAACGTCAGGAACGTGAAGCCCGTGCTAAACGCTTGGAAGAATTGGCTGAGCGTTTTGATGGTGAGGTGAGAGAGGTTCTTTCGGGACTTCAAAGCTCTACAGGCCGTATGGGCGATACGGCTTCTACGATGTCAACAATTGCTGATGAAACAAAAGCACAGTCCACTGCTGTTGCTTCGGCCTCTGATTTGGCATCGACAAATGTTCAAACAGTTGCTTCAGCAGCTGAAGAGCTGTCTGCGTCAATTAATGAAATCAGCAGGCAGGTTATGGAATCTTCGAATGTAACCAGTCGCGCAGTTAGCGAAGCAACCAAAACAAGTCAGACTGTTCAGGAACTGTCTGATGCGGCGCAAAAAATTGGTGAAGTTGTTCACTTGATCAATGATATTGCGGAACAAACAAATTTGCTGGCCTTGAATGCAACCATCGAAGCTGCAAGAGCAGGCGAAGCTGGCAAGGGCTTTGCTGTTGTTGCTTCTGAGGTTAAATCACTTGCCAATCAAACGGCTAAGGCGACAGAAGATATTTCAGAGCAAATCGCTGCGATGCAGCGCCAAACAGGATCTGCTGTTGATGATATCGAGGGTATTAGCAAGATTATTAATCAGGTAAATGAAATTGCTTCTGGTATTTCTGCTGCGGTGGAAGAACAAGGGGCGGCAACACAAGAAATCGCGCGTAATACTCAAGAGGCTGCGCGTGGGACACAAGAAGTTTCAGCCAATATTTCTGGTGTGAGTCAGGCTGCGGATAAATCGGGGCAGGCTTCGGATCAGGTTATGACGGCTGTTGATGAGCTGAAAACACAAGGGGATCGTTTGAATTCCCAAGTGCAGAATTTCCTTAAGGAAATTCAGAGCGCGTAGAAGTCAAAATTTGTACGCTTGCAAAATGCTGGGAACATACTCTGTTCTCAGCATTTTTTGTTTCCGGACCTTATGGCGTTGAGTGTTTTTAAGGCTATGTGTTTTTTTGCAACTTCTTAAAATGTAGCCTGCTGACTGCGATACCGGCCAAAATAAGTAATAAGCCTATTATGGTTGTCGAGGGTAATCGTTCCCCAAGGAATAAGGCGCCCCACAAAACGCCAAAAAATGGAACGAGATAGCCGACATAGGAAGCAAAGGTTACGCCGACTTCCCTGATCAGATAGAACCTGAGGATAAAAGCGAGAGCGGTTGGAATGAGACCTAGGTATAGAAGGGCAAGAATGGAATTGGTTTCACTGGATGCGATTGCAACCCATGGCGTTTCAAATATCAGGCTTACAGGTAAAATTAGCGTGGTGGCGGATATCAAAATTGATGCTGTTACAACAGTGTTCGATTTCTCTTTAATTCTTCGCACCAAAATTCCGGAACAGGCATAGCACATGGCAGCAAGCATTGTGATGATCTGGGCGTAAAAGTTATCCCCAATACCTGAAAAGGTTTCCAAGCCCAAAACAACTATGACACCTGCGAAACCAGCAAGGACACCCAGAAATTTAAACAGCGTAAACCGGTCATCCGTACTAAAAAAGTGTGAGAGTATTAGGGCGATCAGCGGCCCTGTTGCCATCAGGATCGCGGTGAGGCCCGAGCTGATATACTGCTCGGCCCAGCTGATCATTGCAAAAGGGGCAGCCATACTGAAGAAACTTATGAGGATGATCTGATGCCAGAATTTTTTGTCTGTCGGTAGGCTCAGAGATCGAGAACGCATATACACATAGATGACAACAGTTGCGACCAGAAGGCGACCTGCGGCTATGGTTGCCGGGGGGATATCCTCAACTGTAATTTTTATAGCTAAAAAGGCGGAACCCCAGATAGCTGCCAAGGATGTTAGCAGTAAAAAATCCCAAAATGTCGGTGCGCGCATTATGAAGTCCTGAAAAGCATTTGTTAGCCGAAGCGTATTTATTTAGTGACAGCTTTTGCCTCTCGCCAGAGAATGCGCAAGGAAAAAATAGGATTTGTACGATAGCGGTAAGAAACTTCGGGTGGTAAAAATTAAAAATATACCGCATCTGTTTATTCTTTGTGGCTTTATAAGCACTTAAAAGGCATATAGTCTGTAACTGTTATTATTTTGAACTAGATACTTTTTTATGACTGAGCAGAACGTGCAACATCGTCCCAAAATTGTGGTCATCGGCAATGAAAAGGGCGGATCAGGTAAGTCCACAACGACAATGCATCTTGTTGTTTCTCTTTTAAAAGAGGGATACCGGGTGGGGACGATCGATCTTGATGCCAGACAAGGCACTTTGTCCCGGTATCTTGAGAACAGGTCTAGTTTCGCGAAGGGAACAGACAGTTCAATTCCTATGCCTGAACACAGGCGCGTATACCGTTCTCAGGCGCCAACGACAGAAGAAAGTGAAACCGAAGATCGCGAGAACCTTGAACAGGCGATGACGGAACTTTGGGAACTGGATTTTATTGTCTTTGACACACCGGGGAGTGACAATTATCTGTCACGGCTTGGCCATAGCTATGCGGATATTTTGGTCACCCCATTAAATGACAGCTTTCTTGATATGGATATGCTGGCAAAGGTAGAAGTCGAGGGTGACGAACTCAAACTCACACCAAGTACCTATAGCCAAATGGTGTGGGAACAACGCCAACAACGGGCTATACAACGTAAAAAACCCATCGACTGGGTGGTGATGAGGAATAGGCTTTCCCATATTGATGCAAAAAACAAAAGAGACATGGGAATTTTGCTGGAACACTTGGCAAAACGCTTACAATTCCGGTTAGCATCGGGCTTTGGTGAACGTGTTATTTTCAGAGAGCTGTTTCCCAAGGGGCTTACCTTGCTTGATCTGGATCAGAAAGGTACGGGTGTTACGATGAGCATGAGCCACGTCGCAGCTCGTCAGGAAGTACGCTCTTTATTGAGCACTATTGGTTTGGGAAAAGAGGAACCCTCAAAGGAAACATAGGTTATGATCAAGGCTATGATTTTGAGGATAGATAACTATATAGTATCGAAAGTTTCTTTTTCTGCTCATCGCCATGGTAGAGGAGTTTTCGTTGCCAGAGAGAAAGCCAGCTATATCAGGAAAGTCGGCGCCCCCGGCAAAAAAATCTACAGATAAAGAGGTAGATATTTTTCTGGATAAGCTTGCGCGCCTTCCGAAAACAACCTCGGCAAAGGGACGTCTTATTTTTGCCTTGGATGCAACGGCAAGTCGGCAGATGACTTGGGACCAAGCCTGTCATATTCAGGCAATGATGTTCAAAGAAGCAGGCCGTGTTGGTGATTTGGAAATTCAGTTGATTTTTTATCGAGGCTTTGGTGAATGTAAGGCATCGACTTGGGTAAGTGATACCGATCATCTAACTAGGTTAATGACATCTGTTCATTGTCTGGCCGGAAGTACGCAAATTGAAAAGGTTTTAAAACGTGCTGTTAAAGAGACCACTAAGAAGAAAGTAAATGCCCTAGTTTTTGTCGGGGATGCAATGGAAGAAGATATAGATACCCTTGGTCATCTCGCCGGACAATTGGGATTACACGGGCTTCCATGTTTTATGTTTCACGAAGGTGGCGATCCCATTGTTCAAACTGCTTTTAAACAATTTGCAAGGCTATCGGGCGGGGCTTATTGCCCTTTTAATGATGGTGCTGCCCAACAGCTAAAAGATCTGTTAGCTGCGGTTGCTGTTTTTGCTGTTGGTGGGCGAAAGGCCTTGGTTGATTATTCGCAAAAAAATAAAACAATGACGGCAAAACTACTCGCTCAAATCCCTGAATGAGCAACATAACACAATAAAAAATCGACGGAGCTTTTAAACGTGATTGTCTATTTTATTCTTGGTGTAGGACTGTTCTTAGGGTCAATTTTTCTGGCTCGTTGGTACAGCCGGGCAAATCCGACAGCGGTTCTGAAAACGATCAAAGTTATCCTTGCCATAATTGGTCTCTTTATCGCCCTATTTTTGCTCTTCACTGGGCGAATATTCATGGTGCTTGCTGCGGTACCCTTGCTTCTTCCGCTGTTATTGCGTTCACGGGCTTTGTTTTCGCGTATGAAGGCAGCGGCAGGCGGGACCGCAGGGCAGAGTTCAGAAGTGGTGACCAAGTTTCTCAAAATGAATCTGGATCATGATAGTGGAGAAATGGATGGATTGGTGCTGAGCGGGGATCATGAAGGACATTGGTTGTCTGAATTGAAACTTGGTGAGCTAGAAGAGTTATACCGGCATTACTGTTTGGAGAATCACAAGTCTGCCGAATTGTTGTGGGCATACGCTTCAAGGCGCTTTGGTGAGAGTTGGACGAGTAAAGAGAGCGAAAGTGCACAGGGCCAAGGTGAGGCGGATGATGACACAGATGATAAGCGTACAAGAGGCCATATGGATAGCCATATGGATAGAAAGAAAGCATTGGAAATTTTAGGGTTAAAAGGAAAGCCATCGGCAGAAGAAATCCGACAGGCACACAGGAAGTTGATGCAGAAGTTACACCCGGATCATGGCGGTAGCACCTATCTTGCTACACAGGTTAATCAAGCCAAAGAAATTCTTTTGAATGGCGCTGGTTGAGTTTCCACCTTTACTATGGCAAAGACATAACTAATTTTAAATTTATTGAGGAGTGCGGCTTCTATGCGCCGACCCGTTCGTAAAGCGATTTTCCCTGTCGGGGGACTAGGAACCCGATTTCTACCAGCAACAAAAGCAATGCCCAAAGAAATGTTGCCTGTTGTTGATAAACCTTTGATCCAATATGCCGTAGAAGAAGCCAAAGCTGCGGGAATTGAAGAGTTTATTTTCGTTACGGGGCGGGGAAAAACGGCAATAGAAAACCACTTTGATCGCGAATATGAGCTGGAATCTGTTCTTGAAAGCCGCGGTAAAGAAAAAGAACTCAAAGATTTGACGAGCTTACTTCTCGAAGCAGGCAGTGTAACTTATATGCGCCAGCAAGAACCTTTGGGGTTGGGGCATGCCGTTTGGTGTGCCCGCAATGCAATTGGGGATGAACCCTTTGCTGTTTTGCTTGCGGATGATTTGATACAGGCTGGTACGCCGTGTCTCAAACAGATGATTGATAATTATCAGGATACGGGCGGACATTTGGTCGCGGTTATGGATGTTCCAAGGGAACAAACCAACCGTTATGGTATTCTGGACGTTGTCTCGGAAAATGGTCCTTTGGCAAAAGCCCGGAGCCTGATTGAAAAGCCTGCACCAGAAAATGCTCCTTCTACACTGTCAATTATTGGACGGTACGTGTTAGACCCCTCTGTTTTTACTGAGCTGAATAAAAAAGAGCGCGGAGCTGGCGGGGAAATACAGCTTACAGATGCTTTGGCCGCAACGCTTGATAACGTTGACTTTCATGGCTTGAGGTTTGAGGGAACCAGATTTGATTGTGGCAGTAAGGCCGGGTTCCTAGAAGCTACGATTGCCTATGCTCTGGAACGCGAGGACCTTGGTGGTCGCATGCGTGATATTCTGAAAAAATATTCAAATTAAGATGATGGCGGATACTTTGTCGCAAGTATCCTAAGGAGTAATAAATGCGTATTGCAATGATTGGTACCGGCTATGTTGGTCTGGTATCCGGAACCTGTTTTTCCGAATTTGGAACTGATGTTGTTTGCGTCGATAAAGACGAGAGCAAAATTGAGGGCCTCAAAAACGGCGTGATTCCAATTTTCGAGCCGGGTTTGGATACGCTTGTCAAAAATAACGCGGAAGCGGGCCGTTTGACTTTTTCTACTGATCTTGCTGCTGCGGCTAAAGATGCGGATGCTATTTTTATCGCTGTGGGAACCCCACCCGGTGAAAATGATGGACAGGCCGATCTTTCTTATGTTTATCAGGCCGCAAAAGAAATTGCTGAAGTCATCGATGACTATAAGGTCATTATAACAAAATCGACAGTACCCGTAGGTACAGGGCGTGCTGTAGAGCGCATTATTCGTGAAACGCGGCCTGACGCAGATTTTGATGTTGTCTCTAATCCGGAATTTTTACGTGAAGGGGCAGCGATTAATGATTTTATGCGCCCTGATCGGGTTGTGATTGGTGCCGAAACCAAACGTGCGCAAGACGTGATGGCGGAACTTTATCGTCCGCTATATCTAATCGAAACGCCTATCTTGTTTACGAAGTTGGAAACATCGGAACTGATTAAGTACGCGGGGAACGCTTTTCTTGCGACAAAGATCTCTTTTATCAATCAGATGGCAGATCTATGTGAAAAAGTTGGTGCCGACGTGCATCAGGTCGCCAAAGGCATTGGTCTGGATGGGCGTATCGGTCGAAAATTCCTTCACGCTGGTCCTGGGTATGGTGGGTCCTGTTTCCCAAAAGATACACAAGCTCTCGCCTATACAGCACGCGAGTTTGGTGCGCCTGTCAGTCTGGTTGAAGATGTTATTTCCTATAACAGTGTGCGCAAGCGTCAAATGGCCGAAAAGATCATTGCCCAATGTGGCGGTTCTGTTTCAGGCAAGAAGATTGCTGTTCTAGGGCTGACGTTTAAGCCAAATACAGATGATATGAGGGATTCGCCGAGCCTGGATATTATTCCTCATTTACAGGAAAATGGTGCAAAAGTTAGCGCATATGACCCTGAAGGTATGGTCGAGGCGGCTGAACTCTTGTCTGATGTTGATTATGGTGAGAACGCCTATGAGATTATGAAAGATGCGGATGCACTGGTTATTGTGACAGAATGGAATGAATTCCGTCGGCTTGATCTGGAGCGTGTCAAAGGGCTGTTGACCTCGCCGATTATGATTGATCTGCGCAATATCTATAATCCGGACGAGATGAAAGAAGCTGGTTTTGACTACCTTTGTGTTGGTCGCCCGCTTTCTGCATTTTCTGTTAAATAAAGTTTACGTTTTAAAACTCTAAACCTGACGAGATCGCCTTGTATAATTTTGATCCAACCATCATTCGTGAATATGATATCAGAGGTATCATCGGTGAAACACTTTCTGCTGCTGATGCAACCGCGATAGGAAGGGCCTTTGGGACCATTATTCGCCGCGCTGGTGGAGACAAGGTTGCCGTTGGCTATGATGGAAGGACATCTTCCCCCGTTCTCGCCGAGGCGCTGTCGCAAGGTTTGAGAGCATCAGGGGTTAGTGTTTACGGTGTTGGTCAGGGGCCGACGCCGATGCTGTATTTTGCGGCCTATACCTTGCCTGTCGATGGCGGTATCATGATCACCGGATCTCATAATCCGGGGAATCATAACGGCTTTAAGCTTGTACAGAACAAACAGGCGTTTTTTGGCGAACAGATCAAAGAAATTGATCGTGTCGCAAAGTCTGGTGATTTTGAAGAAGGGGAAGGCGCATATATCGAACATCCTATCTTTGATTCTTATATCGCCCGACTTCTTGACGAAGTTCAGTTCAAGCAAAGTAATTTGAAAGTTGTCTGGGATGCAGGCAATGGCGCAGCGGGCGAAGCCATGACAGCACTTACGGCACAACTGCCCGGACAGCATGAACTTTTGTTTGCTGAAATCGACGGAACATTTCCAAATCACCATCCCGACCCGACGGTTCCGGAAAACCTTATTGATTTGCAAAAAGGGATTTCAGAAAATAAAGCAGACCTAGGCATTGCTTTTGATGGTGATGGCGACCGGATTGGTCTGGTTGATTCCGAAGGCGAAATTTTATGGGGGGATCAGATTATGCTGTTCCTTGCCAAGGGCGTATTGAAAGATCTTCCCGGTGCTACGGTCATTGCCGATGTAAAAGCCAGCCAGGTTCTTTTTGATGAGGTTGAAAAAGCAGGCGGAAAGCCTGTTATGTGGAAAACGGGTCATTCTCATATTAAATCAAAAATGATTGAACTTGGGGCGCCGTTTGCGGGGGAAATGTCAGCGCATCTTTTCTTTGCCGATCGTTATTATGGCTATGATGATGCCTTATATGCTGCCGTTCGCGTTTTGAACCTTCTCGAAACAGAAGGTTTGTCGCTTGCGGAATTCAGGAAATCACTTCCAAAGGCAGTGAATACACCTGAGATGCGGTTTGAATGTTCTGATACCCGCAAATTTGACGTTGTTGACGAAGTTGCTGCACGTCTGGCCGAAGAAAAAGCTGATGTAGTTTCTGTTGACGGGGTTCGGGTCAATACAGCTGATGGGTGGTGGCTTTTACGTGCATCTAATACCCAAGCTGTTCTGGTTGCCCGTTGTGAGGCATCTAGTGAAGAGGGCTTGAAGCGATTACAGGCACAGCTTGCTGAGCAATTATTGAAGAGCGACGTTGCTATTCCGAATTGAAAGTATTGATGGCTGTTAAGGGCTATCAAACCAGAACACAGAACATAAAAAACCGGATAAAAACGTTGTCCGGTTTTTTTGCGTAAATTTTGTTCTTAACTGAACGGAGAGAAGACGCTGTTCTCAGGTTTTTAAAACAACCCGGGGGGAACAGCGACACATGACATCCGTTGTTGTTTAAGTTCTCTACAGGCATTACGGGCGGCAATCTCATCAAGACCTTTTAGCCGAGCTCTGTAGAGTGAACCCTCTGCCTTATCAACTTGCTGAATGTGCACCTGAGTACCTGTTGGTGTTGATTTTATTTGCGCCAAAGCTTGGTCTGCGGCCATTTTTGCGGGCTCATAATTTTTGAATGCGCCGACTTGAATTCCCCAATCTGTAATTTCTTGAGCAGCACTCCCGACAGGTTGTACCGCTGCAATCTGTTCTGGAGCAATCTGCCCAGGAAGAGACAGACCAGTAGATGCGGTCAGGATAGGCTGAGGCGCTGGTTGTGGCGGGGCGGAGGCGATAATAGTTTCACGACGGGGGTTCCGCTTTGGCGCGACAGGTAACTTTGCAACCTGAGTGATGCCAACACGTTTGAAGCTCTTATCCAGAATTTCTTTCATATGACGGTCACGAGAACGACCAGTCTTTCCCCCGAAAACAACACCGATTAAACGACGCTCGTTACGTACCACAGATGCAACCAGATTAAAGCCAGAAGCGCGGGTGTAGCCTGTCTTTACACCATCAGTTCCCTGATAACTGGCAAGGAGCTTGTTATGGTTTCGATAGGATCTGTTCTTGTACTTATAGCTCTGCGTTGAAAATAGGTGATAGTACTGGGGAAAATCACGCTTTAGCGCGATAGCCAATTTTGACATATCGCGTGCCGTGCTCAATTGACCACGGTTTGGCAAGCCAGACGCGTTACGGAATGTTGTTCTGGTCATACCCAAGGCATGTGCCTTTTTGGTCATCATTCTGGCAAAAGTTGTTTCTTTTCCACCGATGGCTTCTGCCATAACAACAGCTGCATCGTTCGCAGATTTTGTGACCAGTGCCATAATCACATCTTTGGTCGAAATGGTGCTTTTGTATCTCAACCCAAGTTTTGACGGTGCCATGCCAGCAGCTCGCTTTGATACGGGGAGCTTTTGTTTCATGGTCAACTTGCCCTTTTCCAAGGCATCAAATGCCATGTAGAGGGTCATCATTTTTGTCAGGGAGGCAGGATAATTACGCGTATCTGCGTTTCTACTATATAGAACTTCGCCAGTATGTGCATCAATCACAAGGGATGCGTACTTGGCCTGTGCCGGTGCCATAAGCACGAACAGGGTCAGAAGCATAGTGGAAATGAGCTTCAGTCCTAGGTTCATTAATTCCCCCCCCTTTAAATGGGCTTGTCGATAAATTTTAGGCGATTTATCGAATGTTATAACTCAAATACGTCTACTAACCATTTAAAACAGAAGGATTCTACATAAAATCGATTCTTCTGTCTAGTTGCCATTAACCATCTGCCATCAGGATGACATATTTATCTTGAGAATGTGTAAAGATACAATGCCAATGTTAATAAATGGCAAAAATGGCGGAAAATTGTTTAATTTTACATATTGAGGATAAAATGCGTCTAGCTCAATTCGTGCCATTGGTATTTTCACCGCTGTTGCTTGCCGTGGGGTGCACTTATCAAGGAAATATCGATAAGCCTTACACACAAAAGGCGACTTGGTTCAGTTATGTTGGCGGGGATGATATCCGTGAACGTTGTGTTCCGGGTGTTACTGAATATCGGTTGGTTTATAACGCTGTATATGATGAGCAGATTCGCAGCTATGAAATTAAAGGTCAGCCAGGTGGCTCTGCCGAGATGGTTTCCAGAGTTCAGGAAGGTCATGGTCTTAGGGGATCTAAAATCTCTCTTTCCGATCCTTTGGCCCAATTTGGTTGGGAAAAATCTATCAAAAATCTTTCTGCTGCAGAAGTGAGTGAACTAGAGGGGCTTTTAAAAGTATCGGGTGCAGGCGAACCACATACAAAAGGGAATCGATTGCGTTCTGATGATTTTTATTGGGTATCAGCACTCTGTTATGACGGTGCTTTTGTTTATAACGGCTGGAAGAAAACATCCGAAGGGTTTGAACATCTGGCCTTTATGCCTTTCTTACTCAAGCATGATGAAACAGGTATAGACGTAAATCCGGTTCGTGACGTTGGGACAAAAAATGCGGCGCGGATGCATCAATCAAAAGCAGAACAACGAAAACATTTTGACCTTCAAGTCGGGGAGAATGGCCTTTTGACCGCCTTTTGAAGCCTATCATTAATCCTGGATCCCAAAAGGTCCTAGCTTGTTTTACCAACAGGTGGCGCGAAAGCTTCACCTGTTTTTATATGTGCTCTACGAGATTTTATGGTTTCTACAGGCAAAGAGATTGTGATTTTCTGTCTCTTTTCGCGTTGGTTGTAGTGTGTCATTTTGGTTGCAATCGCGTTATGTGTTTGTTGCATTGCAGCATTGCCCTTGAAATCTCAAATTAAATGTGTATGTTAGTGCTTATGTTGCATTGCAGCATGAGTGAGTTGTCGGTTGGGGAGGATGAAGGTTCCGCCCTGAATTAAGAGCGAAGGTAGCTTTAATTTTTACCATAAGCGGGTAAATGCAGGCGGAACGCCGTGAAAACGAACTAATCCTAGGAGACTAAGGTGACAACAACAACTAAGAAAAAGTTGGCAGATACGACTGAAAGTAAGGCGAAAGCTGCACAAGCTAACGCCAAGAATACTGGTAAAGATACTGTCATTAACGGAACTGAAACCGTGGAGAATATGATGAAATCAAGTATGGACGCTGCTACTAAAGGCTATGAGCAAGCTTTTTCTTTTTCTCAAGCTCAGGCAGAAAAAGTTATGGATACTCTTTATAAGCAGTGCGAAAGCGCTGCTGAATTGAACAAAGAAAGTGCTGAATTGGCTGCTAAGTCAGGCAACAGTATTTCTGAAGGTTATCAGAAGCTGAACTCAATGTTCATGGGCATGGCACAGGATGCTATGAAAAAGAACTTTGCAGTTGCAGAAGCTTTTCTTGGCGCAAAAGATTTCAACGAAGTAACAGACATTCAGTCTAGCTATGCACGTGAATCTTTTGATGCCATGGTAAAAAACGGCAATGAGCTAACAACACTGACAACCAAGCTGACGACTGAGGCTGTTGAGCCAGTTCGCAAGCAGGTTTCTGAAGCTGTTGAGAAAATGACAAAAGCTGCTGCTTAAGTTTTAAAAGCACGCTTTTTCTATAAGTAACGCCGAAAGCCCTGCTTAACGCAGGGCTTTTTGTGTAAATAAAGCCTGCTATCTTGAACAGAGCCACCTTGAACAGGGAATGCAGGCACCCTATAATATAATGCCGTTGGTAATAAAGTTTTATGCATGCTGTAAGGGGCTGGTTGTTTTTCACCAGCGCGAAAATTTTAGTCATGCTGGACTTTGTCACCTGTTTACCGAGATATAATAAAATTGTAGATACCTTGATACGATAACGTGATGTCGCTGGAAAAGTGTATCTCTGAAGATTAGAAATGATTAGGTAGTTTCTCTATGAGTGGAAAAGAGCGTGATGATGATTTTGGCACGTCGGACGACATTCTCGTAAAACCACGCGAGAAAACCAAGCGTCCGTCGATGTACAAGGTATTGTTGTTGAATGATGATTACACGCCGATGGAATTTGTTATTCATGTCCTGACCCAGTTTTTTGGCAAGGGACAGGATGACGCCACGCGTATTATGTTGCAGGTACATCAAAAAGGTGTTGGTGTATGCGGCGTGTTCAGCTATGACGTTGCCGAAACAAAAGCAACACAAGTGGTGGATCTTGCTCGTAAAAATCAGCACCCGTTGCAATGTACTATCGAAAAAGAATAATAAATGAATGATCTATAAATTGGGGGCAGCCTGCCCCCATTTCTCTAAAATCCAAAATACCTAAAATCCAAAAATAATCAGATTTCTTTTAATATTTACCCTTTCTTCTTTTTTTTACCTCTACAATAATTTTGTACAATTTAGGTAACATCCTGAAAAAATATATAATTTTAGGGAAATGTACCTAATTTGGCCATTATTAAGGACGATAAAGGTAATGTTATTTATCTAACGTCTTGTTGAGCGAACATACTCTCCCTAGGTATAGTTTGTAACAATGGTCAAAGAGATTGGGTTGATATTAGGGTACTGGGTCTTGGCATTTTGTAAGCATAGACCGTTTGCATTTCGAGACGCTGGTAAGTCAACTCAAACAATCTGATCACGATGGTTGTGAAGGGAAGTTAATTTATGGCAATGCTATCAAACAATCTGGAACAGACACTGCACAGAGCCTTGGCCTATGCCAATGAGCGTCGGCATGAATATGCTACGCTAGAGCATCTGTTGCTGTCGCTTACAGAAGATCAGGATGGCATTTCAGTCTTTAGAGCTTGCGGTGTTGAAATTGAAACGCTGCGCGAAGATCTGCTGGATTACATCGATAACGATCTCTCTAATCTAACCACTGTCCATTTGGGCGATGCAAAACCAACAGCTGGGTTTCAGCGGGTTTTACAACGTGCCGCGATACATGTGCAGTCATCTGGCCGCGAAGAAGTGACAGGCGCCAACGTATTGGTCGCCATGTTCTCGGAACGGGAAAGTCATGCTGTCTTTTTCTTGCAAGAGCAGGAAATGAGCCGTCTTGATGCGGTGAACTATATCAGTCATGGCATCACTAAGGTCGAAGGGTTGGAAGAAACCCGTACTATTCACGGTGCCGACGATTTAATGGATGAGGGTGAAGGCCAAGCAGTCAAAGGGCGCGAAGCAATTGACGCTTATTGTGTTGATCTGAACCAGAAAGCCAAAGACGGTAAAATTGATCTGTTGGTTGGTCGCGAGCAGGAACTGGAACGCACAATTCAGGTTCTTTGCCGCAGAACCAAGAACAATCCGTTGTATGTTGGTGACCCAGGCGTTGGTAAAACGGCTATTGCCGAAGGTCTTGCCAAAAAGATTGTTGATGGCGAAGTGCCTGAAGTTCTCAAAGAGACCAAAATTTTCTCTCTCGATATGGGATCGCTTTTGGCAGGAACTCGTTATCGTGGTGATTTTGAAGAGCGTCTTAAGGGCGTGGTTAAAGAAGTCGAAGCCATGGATGGTGCCGTCCTCTTCATTGATGAAATCCACACCGTTATTGGTGCCGGAGCAACATCTGGCGGGTCTATGGACGCGTCAAATCTTCTTAAACCTGCGTTGCAGAACGGGGATTTGAGTTGTATCGGGTCAACGACCTATAAAGAATACCGCAATCATTTTGAAAAAGATCGAGCCTTGGTACGTAGGTTCCAGAAAATCGATGTAGCTGAACCTTCAATTGAAGATGCAGTTAAGATTTTGCGGGGCTTGAAGCCTTATTACGAGGAACATCACTCGGTTAAATACTCTAACGAAGCTTTACGTACGGCTGTGGAGCTTTCCGCACGTTACATTGGTGATCGAAAACTACCGGATAAAGCCATTGATGTGATTGATGAGGTCGGCGCATCACAGATGCTGTTGCCCGAAGATAAGCGCAAAAAATCGCTAGGTGTGAAGGACGTTGAGGCCGTTGTGGCCAAGATTGCCCGTATCCCGCCGAAATCAGTTTCCAAGGATGACAAATCTGTCCTCAAGAACCTTGAGCGTGACCTGAAGACCATGGTTTACGGACAGGATCAGGTGATCACCTCACTTGCGTCTGCGATTAAGCTGGCCCGTGCCGGGTTACGTACACCGGAAAAACCGATTGGTAGTTATCTTTTCACTGGCCCAACCGGTGTCGGTAAGACTGAGGTCGCAAAACAGCTGTCCCATTCACTGGGTGTTGAGTTAACGCGCTTTGATATGTCCGAATATATGGAACGTCACGCAGTTTCTCGTTTGATTGGGGCACCTCCGGGATATGTCGGGTTTGATCAGGGCGGTCTGTTGACTGACGCGATTGATAAGACGCCGCATTGCATTCTCTTGTTGGATGAAATTGAGAAAGCGCATCCGGATATCTTCAATATCCTGCTACAGGTTATGGATAATGGTCGCTTGACTGATAACAATGGCAAGACCATTGATTTCCGGAACGTGATCCTGATCATGACCTCTAACGCTGGTGCTGCAGATATGGCGAAACCTGCGATTGGCTTTGGCCGCGAAGTTCGCATCGGTGATGATGAAGAGGCTGTGAACAAGATCTTCACACCGGAATTCAGAAACCGCCTGGATGCGATCATTCCCTTTAAGAACCTATCCCCGGTTGTTATGGCCAAGGTGGTCGACAAGTTTATTATGGAACTGGAAACCCAGCTGGCAGACCGTCAGGTTACCTTTGAATTGTCACCAAAGGCCAAGAAGTGGCTGGCAACAGAAGGGTATGATCCGCTCTATGGAGCACGGCCATTGGCGCGTGTTATCCAGAACGAAATCAAAAAGCCACTGGCCGAAGAACTTCTGTTTGGCAAGCTGACCCGTGGCGGTGTTGTCCGAATTGATATCAAGGACAATAAACCAAGCTTTAGCTTCCCGGATGAAACAAAAAAGCCAGGAGCAAAGAAGTCTCGGCGTAAGCAGAAAGCTTAGAAGGCTCTGTCATAAAAAATGGCCCTGCATTTGCGGGGCCATTTTTTTATGGCTTCTAGAGACGAAGACTGTGCACTTTAGTGCCGCTGGAAGGGGGGCTTTCCCCCCTTCCAGCTAGATGCCTAGGTTTCCATAACTTGCTGTGGGGTATCGGCGGCAAGATCTTCCTTATCAAGGACTGGATCAAGGATAGAGCCTTTGTTCAAATTCCGAGTCATATACATCATTGCCAGAAGTACAATCAAGAGCAAGCCGCTGCCCATCGTCAGGGCGTAGTCTTCCATTTGAAGGATTGAATAGAGGAAGCCATAGAGGGCAGAGAGTAGGAAGCCGATGGCGAGGCCGTTGGTGCGACCTTTGGTGGCTGCGGTGATATAACTGGCAATGGATATGACAGTCACAGCTGCGGCGAGGGAATATGACAAGCTAAAGCTGATGTGCTCGGACAACGTCAGTAGTATTAGATAGAACACGGACAGAGAAACCCCGACCAATAGGTACTGCACCAGATGCAAGCGGATACCACGGGTGAACTCGAACACCAGTAACATAAGGTATGTCAGGGTAACGAACATAATACCGTACTTCGCTGCACGTATAGACGTGCCGTAGTGGGACACTGGCTCAAAAAGCTGTGCTTCGGCAATGATTTCGCCCAAGTTTATATCATCTGATGCCCGGAAAACCTGAGGGTAATTTCGAGACAGGTGACTGACTTCCCAGGTGGCATTAAAGCTATCATTGGTGATATCACGGCTTTTGGGCAGGAACTGTCGAAAGCTTGGGTGGGGCCAGTCAGCGGAAATGTTTATCTGGGTGTTCATACCCAAAGGAATTGCCCTGATATTGCGACTACCGCGTAGCGAGGTGTCAAATTGTACTGAAAAATCAGTGAGATCCTGTGATGGATCAAGCTTGGCAGAGAAACCACTGACAAGATAAGGCGTTTGCAAGCCAGTACCGGGCATCAGCTCTAGTTTTTTACCATTCACACGAACTGCTGGTGAGGAACCGATACCGCTGTTATCCGTTAAGGCAATGGCAATATAAGCTTGGTCATAGTGAATTTTTTGTAGGTTCTTTATCGGTGGTGGATCGAGACGAAAGTTTGCTGACCCTTTGATGTCAGCGGTATAAACAAGACTTTTATAGATGGAACGCTCTCTAAAATCATGGGTGAGATTACTGTCGAGTTTTAGCTGATCGGGGAGTACAACAAGTTTGTCCTGACCTGCGATAATCCGATCCTTCTCGTTGCTGTCAGTTATTCGGGTTTCTGTTGTATAGGGAATAACAAGAACGGGCGCGGCAAGGGTTTGTTCCTGTCCCCATTCCTGATCGGTTTCATGAAGAACCGAACGATAAAGGCTGTGCCTTTCCTGCATTAGATCGTGAACGAGCGCGGTGGGGATGAGCATCATCAAGGTCAGGAATCCGATGATGACAGCCTTAATCATCAGCGGGTTGCTATTGGCAATTTTGCCCCCTAAATCACCTGTTAACCCCGAAGCCTGTTGAGCATAGCGTCCATAGAGCCAGCGCAGACAGACCAGTCCGATGATGGCAAAAATGCCTAAAAATAGAACGACGGCCAGAATGACCAGTACAGTGGTAAAGTCGATCATTTTTCCTCCCCCTTAAAGGAAATCTGTAATTGGTGCATCTCAAAAGACGCACTGAAAATTGATAAAAAGAAGTAATGAAGAAAGAGATAGAGGGGCTTTGGGCTGATTTTTTGAACTGATTGGGGCAATCCAAGGAAAAATGGCGCAAACTTGCCACAGTTTAAGCAAATCTATCGGCCAGGCTTTTTCTAGTGAGATCGAACCGATACCAAACTTGAAGGGGGATATGATGATAACGCGGGGTGTTCTTTCGACTGTATGTATTGGTGCGTCTTTGATTTTCTCTGACGCTGTCTGGGCCGAGACCATGACAGGACAAAATCTTGCCGAGGCAGCTTTGGCGCGAACAACACAGAATGTTGTTTATGATGGTAGCTACCACTCAATAGCCTATCCCGGTGGTGATGTGCCTGCAAACATTGGTGTTTGTACCGATGTGGTGATCCGAAGTTATCGGGCGCTAGGGATTGATTTGCAAAAGCTGGTACACGAAGACATGCGGGCCAACTTTGCCAGCTATCCAAAGATATGGGGATTGAAGTCAACGGATCGAAATATTGATCATCGCCGGGTGCCAAACTTGCGGGTTTTCTTTTCCCGTCGCGGTCAAATCCTACCTTTGTCAGAAGCACCTGAAGATTATTTGCCGGGCGATTTGGTAACATGGAACCTGAATAAAAGCGGATCACTGCCGCATATCGGTATTATCAGTAATCAAAAATCATCCAAGGGTGTGCCGCTGGTCGTTCACAATATCGGTTTCGGACCACAAATTGAAGACATGTTGTTCGATTACAAAATGACGGGGCATTATCGCTATATAAAGCGCTAAAAACTCAAACTTCTACTTTGTTTTAATTGAGTATCTATTCGTTATTAGAACAAGTATCGCTGTTACTGTTTGAAGGGGCCGATTTCGTTGAGCATTTCGATTTCGCGGTCAACTGCCGGGTTTTCACTTTGCAGGAAGCGTGCGATGGCATCGCGGAAATTGGGGTCGGAAATGCCGTGGAGGCTGTACGTTTTAGTCGGCAGGTATCCACGCTGTATTTTATGCTCTCCCTGCGCCCCGGCTTCAACCCGCTTGAGCTTATGAGTGATGGCATAGTCGATTGCCTGATAGTAACACAGCTCGAAATGCAGGTTTGGGTAATGACCGTGGGACCCCCAGTTCCGACCATAGAGCGTGTCGCCGCCGACCAGATTGAGGGCACCAGCCACCATTATTGGGCTGGCGTAAGATTGATCCCATGCGGTACTCAAGATAACTTTGTTGCTCAGTTTTGATCCCAAAAGCTGAAAGAAATCGCGGTTGAGGTAATCGTGGGCGTGCT
Source organism: Kiloniella sp. (assembly GCF_048259265.1). Taxonomy (NCBI): domain Bacteria; kingdom Pseudomonadati; phylum Pseudomonadota; class Alphaproteobacteria; order Rhodospirillales; family Kiloniellaceae; genus Kiloniella; species Kiloniella sp. The sequence goes on from NZ_JBLXHT010000010.1 coordinate 194,442, forward strand.
TTTTATCGACTGTACTAAGATAGAGTTGATAGAATTGATCACAAATTTCTGGCGTCAGATCACCGCCCGTTAAGGTCTTAATTTCCAGGCCGTGACTGTGTGCTTCGCGGCGTTCCTTTTTGATGGCCTTACGCTTGCGAGAAGACAGCGCAGCAAGGAAATCATCAAAGCTTTGATAGTTGTTGTTTTCCCAGTGATATTGCATTCCGGTGCGGGCGAGCAGTCCGGCATCTTTAAGCTCGTGCCATTCCTGTTCTGTGGTAAAGGTCAGGTGCAGGGATGACGCTTCGTACTGTTGCAGAATTTGCAGCATGGCGTTGATGAGGGAAAGGCGAAGTTCTTTCGCCTCTTCTGGTGTGGTCGGGGCGATGAGCAATCGTTTGCCTGTTACCGGGCTAAAGGGAACCGCTGATTGCAGTTTGGGGTAATAGGCGCGTCCCGCACGCTCGTAAGCGTTTGCCCAGCTCCAATCAAAGACGTATTCACCGTAAGAGTGGCTTTTCAGATAAAGTGGCGCACAGGCAATGATAACCCCGTCATCGTCCATGATCGTCAGGTGTTGAGGCTGCCATCCAGTCTCGGCACTGACCGAGCCGCTTTCTTCCAACGCGGATAAAAAGGCGTGGGAAATAAAGGGATTATTATCTGGCGCATCGTTCTGGGCACAGCGATCCCAAGCTTCTGAGGGAATACTATTTATGCCGGGGTGAACTTCAACACGCAATTGGCTCATTCAAGACCTGGTTAATCAAGGCGGGGTAAGAAAATACTGTTCGCTAAAAATAGGAAGATAGGCTTGTGGATACAAGGTTTTAGACAGAGAAGAGGGGAATTCGATTAAGATCTCGACTTTCTGAGCTTTTAATAAGCAAAAGGCAGGCTATGGCGCCTGCCTTTTGTTATCGTGATGTCTTCTTTAGCTTTTAGCCGATAAAGCTTTTAGCTAGTAATGAATAGCTTAGTCGATTTCAGCAACGCAATCGACTTCAACAGCAATGCCAAGTGGCAGGCTTGGGGCTGAAACGGCTGCACGCGCATGCACACCTTTGTCACCGAACACTTCAACCATCAAGTCCGACACGCCATTGATGACTTTTGGCTGATCAACAAAGTCAGGTGTGGAGTTTACAAAACCGCCAAGTTTGACGATGCGCTTAACGCGATCGAGATTGCCATCTGTTGCTGCGTAAAGCTGGGCAATGATGTTGATACCGCAAAGACGGGCCGCTTCCTGGCCTTCTTCGACAGACATGGTGTCGCCAAGCTTACCCTTGTAGAGGACTTCGCCATCTTTGATCGTGATCTGGCCAGATATAAAAACGGTGTTGCCGGATGTTACGTAACCAACATAGTTTGCAACTGCTTTCGCAGGTTGAGGGACTTCAATTCCAAGTTCTTTCAAACGGGCATCAACTGTACCAGTCATGGCTCTATCCTTATGATTTTATAATGTTATCTTCTAAGAACGCGCCCCTTTACACAGGGATCTCGTTTAATTCCGGGACGTGTTCTCAAGCCTGTACAAGAGCAAACAGATCCATGGTTTTCCCATACGTAATTTGTACTTTGCTCTTTCCAACTTTAAAAACTGCGCGAATTTTATCTCTCTGGCTTCCAGACGCAAGCAAAGTTCGCAAAAGAGCACAAAAAAACAGGAGTTTTAAACTCAGTTATCGCATTTGAGGAACATTGTGTCGTTTGTGTTCTACTGGTTTTTGCGAATCTGGTAATGGGAAATCGTAAGCAGTGAGGGAAGGACTTTGACTGTTTGTGCTGTTTATAGTTTATAACTTGAACAGTGATTTTAAATTTTAGGTTGTAGGTGATCTTATGAAGCGATTTTTGATTTTAGGTGCGCTATTTGCTCTTTCGGCTTGTCAGACAACTTCACAATCGGGAAATGGCCAAGCAAGTGTGTCTGAACCTCTAAGTAGCGAAGTCGTGTTTGGTACAGAGGCTATACATGATGGTCACGAGTACAATACTTGGAAATATATCTTCAGAGGTGATGGTCGTAAAACAGTTGTCACCATGCAAAATAAAGTGGCTTTTAATTTAGTGACAAATCCAAAAACGATTGAATACGACGTTCGAATTTTAAAATCTAACCTTTCTGTTCCTGTTTATTATCAAGAAAGAAAAGAGATGGAGGAAGAAGTAGCGTCCTTGCGCGGTAAAGAATTTAAGTATGTTTACAAGCACAAGAAAGCTACAGCAGAAAGTCTTGCTTCATTTGGAGATTTACAAGAGGGCTATGTAAATCTTATGGGGAATAAAAGAGATCTTGTTAAGTCGATGATTGAATCTGCATCAGCAAGTTATTTTGGTGGGAAAACAGTTACTCAGGATCAAAAAGTTCTGGCTTTGAATTTTTGTGTAGTTGCTGGTGTTTATCCTGGCTCGGGCCCGTGTGATTCTACACAGGTTTATGGTTATGTCGCGGGTAAGAAGCTTTATGGTGGGCGCACTGTTGTTGTGGTCGATGTTGATGACGATATGACTTATGATGAACAGGTCATTGATATAGACGGTTACTTTTATGTTGATTTGAAAACTGGGACTGCCTTGTTTAGTGAGATAAAACTCTCTGGCATGAAACGGGATGGAACGGACGCAGATATTGTTAAGACCCGCTTGGTGAAGTTACCAACTTCATAATCGTAGTTGTTTCATCTCTGAAATACAAAAAGGGTGGCGTTAAGCCACCCTTTTTGCTGCGAAGAAGCGGGAAGCGACAAGAGAGATCTAGATCTTGTCGCGCTCACCGCACCTCTATCAGTCATCCCACACGATGCCCCCACCGCGATGACTGAAAAACTGCTCCGTTAGGAACAACCTGTTGTCCCGCCGCAGTTATACATACAGTTTTGTATGCCAACTGTATGTGTGACTAGCTTGATGTGTCGGCATATATAAATTTTGTATGCCTAATACAAAATTTATATTACTTGTATCCATATTAAGTTGGCATACAAGTGGATTTTTTAAAATTTAGCTAGACTTTAGGGTATTATGCTTGGCTTCTGATACTTCCAACCCGCCGTATTTTGAACGCCAGTTGTAAAATGTGGCATCGCTTATACCGTGTTTCATGCAAAGCTCTGGGGCTTACAGATGTTGACCTGCTCCCCAATGTGTCCTCATTTATAGTCTATGTTGAAATTTGAATTTAGAGTGTCGATTTTATCTTCAAAAGAGATGACTATGCGAATTAATAAATCTTTAGCTGTAACCAAATTGGCCGATGGTCTGATATGCGATATGTAGCTTCGTCATTGGCTCTATTTTGTATTTTATTTGTAGCATCTAGAAATGACGAGTTGTCTAAGTTTTGATCTAAGTGTGCAGAATATTTATCTAGACCATAAGACATTTTTTTTATGTTTTTTGATATTACTTTTTTCATACGTGTTTCGTACATGCCGAATGCGATAAAACCAGTGTCTGCAAGTAGTTTGCCTCCATCAGCCATATGGTTTGCTAGACTTGGAGATAATAGAGATTGGTCGTACATAAATCGGGTTTTCCTAAAGCCCATATTTGTACGTAGCTTAGTAGAAGTGCCGTTATTAAGATACGAAATTTCTTTAAAAACCTGAAAGAGCTTTTCTTCTTCATGAAGTTTGCTGATGTAGGCCTCACCTTTATAGTTTATTACATTGGATGTTTTCTTATAACCCCAATTCATGTCACCGGTGACAATCGTCGGAATTGATTGTGATATAAGCCAATCAGCAGCCTTGATCATTTCTTGCCCACGATAAGGATCGTCTGGTTTTAAGTGAACAGATGCCAGTTGTAATTGTTTTATATTTGAGTCCTTTTTTAGCAGTAATTTGAACGTGGCCATGTCTCTACGTGACCCTAAGTCGATATACTTAAGCCAGCTTGCAGAAATCGTATAACCATGTCCCAAAGTTCGGTATGCAAGGATTGTGGTTTCTCTTCCTTTTCTGGCACCTGAAGGGGTTTCTGCAGTGATGACTTTCCAAGTATCTCCGAGATAAACCTCTAAGGCCGTGAGAATTAGTTGCCATCGTTTAGCTTTGGTTTTGGATAAGGGCTGATTACCATATAGGCCAAGCCCTGCTTCTTGGATGATGATAACATCTGCCTCGTCTACAAGATTAACAATGGTTTCAATGCCTTGAAAAGATCTGTCGCGAGCACCAAGGTTACGAACGTTAAAACTTGCAATTGTTAGTTCTCCTGCTTGAGAGCGATTAATTGGTGCCTTTAACCGAGGATCATTGGGCTTTATGTCAGCCTGTTTAATTACAGGGAAATCTGCAAATGTTTGACTAGAATTTATAAGGATGATGGATGTTACTAGGGTGTGAACCCAATTCCATATCTTGCTGTGCCTGACTTTTTGTGATTCATAACTCCCAACTTAGGGAGTTTTA
>NZ_JBLXHT010000011.1:0-127570 GCF_048259265.1 Kiloniella sp.
ATTGATCCGCTCGCCAATAATACAGAAAGGATCATCAAAACCAATCGCGATCTCTTTGGTCGCTGAACTAAGGATCGTACGGGTCATATCGGTGCGTCTCCGGTAAAGTAGGGTATTAACCCAAAAAGTTATAAACAATAACCCCAATTATTTTCGGGGTTTTATTATTAATTATATATAGACTGACAAGCGTACAGACGCCTGCGCGACACTATGTAGCCCAAAAACGCTCTTAGGGCAAAAGAGACGAAATAATTTACTTTTAAAGGCGTTGTTTTCCTTTTGAATTTGGATAACATTTTGTTGCGACAATTTTGCCATTCGCATACTTTAAAGATATATATTATAGTCATCTTAGTGTTTGTTTATTGAGTGGATTAAATGCACCAGCCGTATACAGAGATTACAGAAGAAGCCATACATACTATGGTGCACAGCTTTTATGACAGGGTTCGTAAAGACCCGATGTTAAAAGACGTCTTTAATAATAGCATTGGTGATCGGTGGGATCCTCATTTGGCGACGATGTGTCGTTTCTGGTCTTCGGTTTTATTGACATCTGGTCAATATAAGGGAAACCCGATGATGGTTCATATGAAGGTTGACGGTATTAAAAGACATCTGTTCGACCGATGGTTAGAGCTTTTTCGCGAAACCAATTTGAATTTGTTTACGGTAGAAATTGCTGACTTTATTCAGGAAAAGGCTGAACGAATTGCCCAAAGCTTGATGTTGGGTATTTTCTATAAACCGGAAGACGTGAAAGTTGGTACTTAACGAATATCACGGGAATATCTAATTATTAAGGGGAATAGAAAAGGGCTGGAAAAACACCAGCCCTTTTGTCTTGTCTTTTGTACAATCTTTAAAAATTGCACTTAACCATTACGGACCTGAGACAAGAAAGTATCCAATCCTTGTTGAAGGTTCACAGATTGGTGTGACAGACTGCTAGAGGCTTTTAGTATTTCTTTCGCGGTCTCGCCTGTATCTGCGGCTGCTTGCCTGACGTGCTGGATGTTGCTGGAAACTTCGCGGGTTCCTGCAGAGGCTTGCTCAACATTTCGGGCGATTTCCTGTGTTGCAGCGCCTTGTTCTTCAACGGCTATGGAAATGGCGTCGCCAATTTCATTCACTTCCCTGATAGAGTTTCCAATGGCTTCAAGTGCTTTGGCTGCATCTTCGGTGACGGACTGAACATTGGAAATTTGCCCGGAAATTTCCTCGGTCGCTTTGGCTGTTTGATTGGCTAGGTTCTTGACCTCACTTGCCACAACGGCAAAGCCTTTTCCGGCTTCGCCAGCACGGGCCGCTTCGATGGTTGCGTTAAGCGCAAGAAGATTGGTTTGCTCTGCAATACCAGTAATGAGTTCGATAACCTTACCAATCTCATCTACCGAGTTGACGAGGGTTCCAACTGTATCGTGCGCACCATCTGCTTTTTTGACAGCTCCGGCGACGACCTCTGATGATCTGCCGACTTGACGATTAATCTCTCGTTCAGAAGCTGAAAGTTCTTCGGCAGCAGCAGCAACAGTCTGTACGTTAGAGGCGGCTTCATCTGATGCCGCCGCAACGGATGTGGCCTGTTGCGATGTGTTCTCCGCCGTGGTTGATAATAGTTGGGCTGATGCTTCCATGCCAGTCGCGGCATTGCTGACTTCTCTAATGGTCGAACCAACCTGGTTTTCAAAATCGTCAGCCAGTTTGTTGATCAGGCTCTTTCTTTCAAGCTCGGCCTGTTCTTCTCTTTCTTTTTGTCTCTTTTCCATTTCGTGGATTTTTTCGGCGTTTTCTTTAAAGACAAGAACAGCGCGGGCCATTTGTCCAATTTCATTTTTCCACTCTATTGCTGGTACCGTGATAGAAAGGTCGCCATCTGCCAATCGTGTCATGACTGAGGTGATAGCTGTTATCGGTTTGTTGAGGTGGTTTCGGCTCCACCAAAGGTTCATACCAGACATAAAAAGAAGGAAGGCAAAAACAGATGTCAGGGCAAAGGTATTTAAGCGTTCAACAAAGCTGATTGATTGCCGTACTGCCCCTGTATTCAGATCAATCCCTTCTTGAATAGCGGCATTAAGAATATTAATACCGTCCAGGGCTGGTTGATCGTCAATTTTAACTGCTGAATCAATTTCTTGAGGTGACTTTCCTGCCTTAACCATTGCTTGGGCTTCGGTCAATTTTTTTGCATAATCATCAACAACAGAAGCAATCATTTTAAGGGCATCAGATTCTTTTTTTGTTACCCCCAATTCTTGATACTTACCAAGAGATTTTTTTGCATTATTGATTGCATTATCGACTTTTGTAATACGACTTTGATCTTGGCGAAGGACGTAATTTTTAAATTGATGGACCATCCCGCCAAAGCCAAGAGAGTACTGTAAATTAGTAATTGCAAGCTGCTTGTTATAGTCAATCTGGCGAAATGTGTCCCAGTGATGATTAATATCCTCATTGCCCTTGTGGCTAAAGTAAGTAGTGGTTCCGACGATACCGACAATAATGAGTAAGACTGCAGAAAAAATCATACCCAAATGTTTAATTTGGAAATTATTGATAAACATAGTGAACTCTTTCGAAAACTTATCACTTGGAAATTGAATGCGGTTATAACGCGCGTGGTACCACCATCCAGAAAAATAAAACGTATCCTGATTTTGACAAAGGTACGTTTTTGCAAATTTTCCAGCCCGTATTATCAAGCTGAAATATTAACGCATATTAAAAGTTACAACTATGGATGTATTTAGCTGAATAATATAAATTTTAATTTATATTATTAAAAACAATAGGATACGGTGATTTTTAATTCTTGAGTGTTTTAGTCGCGCTTTTCTGTCGCAGGCTGTGAGCTTAACCGTTTGCTTTATTTATTCGTCCTTTGGGGGGGGGTATGTCAGCCCATATTTCTTTAGTTTCTCGGCAACAGTCGTGTGGGAAACCCCGAGCACCTTTGCAAGCTTCCTGCTGCTTGGGTGTTGTGGGTAAAGGTTTGCGAAGAGTTCCTTTTCGAATGCTTCTAACGCTTCTTTGTAGTTGGTAATATTATCGTATGCGAGTTCTGAGCCATGGGATGATTTGAACGGCTGTGAATTGGAGAACTCCATGTCTGCAGTTGTGAGTTCTGTGCCTTCGCACAGTGACACGGCCCTAAAAATAGCATTCTCCATCTGGCGAATATTGCCGGGCCAAGGATGGTTTTTGAGCAGTGCAAGAAGTTCATGTGAAATTTTGGGGGGTGGGCAGTTGACCTGTTTTGATGCTCTGTTTGTGAAATGTTGCGTCAAAAGGGGGATGTCACCCTTTCTTAGCCTTAGCGGTGGCAGAGTAATAGATAAGACGTTGAGGCGATAATAGAGATCTTCCCTGAATGCCCCCGTTTTTATCATGTCTTCCAGATGCCGATTGGTCGCACTTACGACCCGGACATTTACTTTGATCTCCTTTGTGCCCCCTACACGCCTGAAGATACCGTCTTGTAAAAACCTCAACAATTTTGCCTGAAGGTAGGGTGACAATTCACCAATTTCGTCAAGAAAGAGCGTACCCGTGTCTGCCAGCTCCAAAAGGCCGGGTTTGCCGCCCTTTACAGCAGACGTAAAGGCACCGGGGGCGTAGCCGAACAATTCGCTTTCGGCCAGACTTTCCGGTAAGGCGGCACAGTTCAGGGCAAGAAAGGGTTTTCTGTTGCGATTGCTGGTTTCGTGGCATGCGCGGGCAAAAAGCTCTTTACCTGTTCCCGTTTCACCCAGAATGAGAAGGGGGGCATCGACCTTTGAAAGCCGTAGGGCTTTCCCCTTTATGTTCTGCATAATTTCCGTTTCGCCAAGGATGGCATCAAAGCCCCGGGTTGCTTGACGTGTGTCTAATGCGCTAAAGGCGCGACCAAGCTGTGCTGGTCTTAGGAAAATGAGAACGCTTCCTGATATTTTACTGTCTGATTTTTCTTTTGACGTGATTGGTTCTGCTCTTATCAGGTAGGTTTCGCCACCTAACACGGCCTCGGTTTCCGTTATGTGAAACGCAGATTGTTGTAGGGGTGCGGTCAATGGCGTTTGCAATAGAGTATCCAGTGAGGCATTGCGCAATTTGGCTTCTGTTTGCTTCGTGATCGCTTGGGCGGCTTCGTTTGCTTGGGTGATATAGCCGTTCGTGTCAATTGCGATGACGGGTTCTGGTAAGCTGGATAACACGGCATGAAGCTGTAAGCGTCTGCGTTCTGTGGGCAAAAGATCAATGGCACTGACCTCGTGAATTCCCGGCACTGACTTTACCGCAGAGGTCAGTGTTTCAAGTTCCGATTTTCTTAGGGCAGGAATGTCCATATAAATGAAGTGTGTTGTTACTTCCATATTACGGATATCTAGCCCGGATTTAACCAGAACATTCAAAACTTCATAGGTGATTCCTAATCGGTTATCACCCTTTAATTGCAAGCGCATGTAAAAAATTCCTTACGTAAGAATATATTTACATCATATTTTTGTTTAAAAATCAAAGATAATAAGGAAACAATGGGTTAATTATACTAGAAGTGTAAGGAATATTTTACATTAATATGTGTGCCGTAAAGTTAAATGATTGATTTAAAACGATTTTATTTGTTGGCACGACTGTTGCTCTTATATGGGGATAACAAATGCTTCATTCTGGGAGAAGAAACAAATGTCTGATGTTGCTGGTAAAAAAGGCTTTGCAACCCGTGCAATTCATCATGCCTATAACCCTTTGGATCATCAGGGGGCTTTGAACCCGCCAGTTTATATGACATCAACCTTTGCTTTTGATTCCGCTGCCCAAGGTGGTCGCCGTTTTGCGGAAGAAGAGGGGGGGTATATCTATAGCCGTATTTCGAACCCAACACTTGCCTTGCTCGAAGAACGTATGGCCATTTTAGAAGGCGGTGAAGCTGCTCTGGTGACATCTTCTGGGATGGGCGCGATTACATCGGTTTTTTGGACACTTGTGAAGCCCGGTGATGAAGTTATCGTTGATCGTACCCTTTATGGATGTACTTTCACCTTCTTTAACCATGGGCTGGAACGTTTTGGTGTTAAAATCCGTCACGTTGATCTGACTGATCCTGCAAAGCTGGCAGATGCAATCAGCGACAAGACCCGTGTCGTATACTTTGAAACCCCGGCAAATCCCAACATGCGTATCGTTGATATCGAAGCAATTTCAAAGGTCGCGCATAGCAAGAATGCCACGGTGGTTGTCGATAATACCTATTGCAGCCCTTATTTACAGCGTCCGCTCGAGCTTGGGGCTGATCTGGTTGTGCACTCTGCAACAAAATATCTGGGCGGGCATGGGGACTTGATGGCGGGTGCTATTGTTGGCTCTGCCGAACTTATGCATGACATTCGCCTGATCGGCCTAAAAGACATGACAGGCGCGGTTCTTTCGCCACAAGATGCACAGCTTATTCTTCGTGGTTTGAAGACCTTGAGCTTGCGTATGGATCGTCATTGTAAAACGGCTAAGACCGTTGCGCGTTATCTCGAAGACCACAAGCTGGTCAACAAGGTTTACTATCCGGGCCTTGAAAGTTTTGAACAGCATGATGTTGCCAAAAAACAGATGTCTGATTTTGGTGGTATGATTGCCTTCGAGCTTGAGGGTGGTCTGGATATGGGGCAGAAGATGATTGATGCCTGTCAGATGATTGTTCGTGCGGTGAGCCTTGGTGATGCGGAAACACTTATCCAGCATCCGGCAACGATGACCCATTCGACCTATACGGAAGAAGAGCGTCTGAAATATGATATTACAGACAGCCTTGTGCGTCTGTCTGTCGGATTGGAAGAAGAAGAAGATATTCTCGCTGATCTCGATCACGCTTTGGAAATTGCTGGGGGTGGTCGTAACGTAAGTGTTATGCCAAAAACGGCATAAAAACCAAAAACGGCGTAAACAAGAGTAAGCTAGGGCTTCTTTTCTATCTAAAGAGAAGAGCCCTAGTAATTCAGCCTCATTGATAACAAAACCTGAATTTTAACCGGGTGAGGCAAATAAGTTATAAATTTGGAGGGATGGTTTGTGGCCTTAAAAGATATTCGTGGTGTTCCTGTTTCCTACGGGGATCAGAAAGCAATCGATGCCATGGAAGACGGACATATTTGCGCGATGTCTTTTTATGGTGATCCCATCGGACGAATTGACAAGGTTCTCAAAGAACATCCCGACTTTATCATGGGCCATTGCTTCAAAGCAGCTTGGCTGACCCAAACTCTTGAAACCCGTATTTATAAAAGAATGGTTGCTGCCTTGAATGCAGCTGAAGCGCTTTGGGATAAAGCCAATGATCGGGAAAAGGGACATATCAGGGCTGTAAAAGCTTGGGTCGGAGGGGATTTTTACGGGGCTGTTCAGCAGTGGGAAGCGGTTCTAACCCGCTATCCTTACGACCTTCTCGCGCTTCAATTGATCCACCTTACAGATGTTTTACTTGGTGACGTTGCGGGGCAACGGGATTGTGTCGCAAGGGTCTTTGCCCTTTGGGACGAAGATATGCCGGGCTATGAATTTGTCCTCGGGTTCTATTCATTTGGTCTGGAAGAAAATTCGGACTATCTACAGGCCGAAGAAATGGGACGTTTATCACTGGCGATCCGGCCAGATAATCCCTATGCGGTTCATTCCGTTTCTCATGTGATGGAAATGCAGGGACGACAGGCTGGTGGTATCAGCTTTATGCGTGACCGTGCGCCAAGCTGGTCAAAGAGCCATTTTGCCAATCATCTCTGGTGGCATCTGTCATTGTTCCACCTTGATATCGGCCAAATCGACCGCGTTTTTGATGTTTATGACAATAACCTGCGAACGCCACATCAAACGGTCGATAAGTACGAAGAACTTGATGCCGCTGCACTGTTGTGGCGTCTGAAATTACTTGGTGTTGATGTCGGGGATCGTTGGGCATCCCTAGCCGATAAGTGGGAACCAAGTGCTTCGGACACGCTTTATGCCTTTAATGATGTCCATGCCATGATGACCTTTGTCTCTGACGGACGTACCGACGCGGCGCAAAAACTTCTTACTGCTAATGAACGCTATATTGATCATGCAACCGATGCCAATACGGCCATGAGCCGTGAAATTGGGCTTCCATTTTGCCAGGCGTTACAAGATTTCGAGAATGAAAACTACAACAACTGTGTTGATCGTCTGTTGGCTGTGCGCTATCGGACACACCGTCTGGGCGGAAGTCATGCACAGCGAGATATCATTGGCTGGACACTTCTGGAAGCCGCTTTGAGATCAAAACGCTATGATCTTGCTTTGGCACTGGCGAACGAACGCTGTGCACTGAAAACCACGTCCGTTCAAAACTGGAACTATGTTGCCCGCGCCCACAAAGGGTTGGGCGATATTGCAAAAGCTGATAAAGCTGCGGCAAGGGCACAATCGTTGATGGCAGGTTAAAGGCTAATTACTAAACGCTCTGATTTTATGGAGTTGCGGTCAACTCATACTAATGGTTGGTATACAATACCTGGCCTAAACAGTCAGCGTTCTAGGTACAGGTGAAGAAGGGCAAATCTCCCTTAGGGTTAACAGTAGCCTGTAATATTAAACATATAGATGATAAATTTAAGTGGTAATAGTCAAAAATTAATAGGAATATATGATACAGAACAAGAAGTTGAACTAGGTCTAAAACTAGTTTCAAGTCAAAAAGGCTTCATAGATACTCCTGAAGGATTTCATGTGAAGGAATTTGTAATAAATCAGATAGTAAATGATGATGGAAAATTGTTAATTTAAGTATCGCCCTTTCTTAATTTTTTCCTCTTTCTGATATTATCTCTTTTGAGAATACTTAGGATGACCAGCTGATTGCAGCGGACAGACTTGACCTCGCCAGTTTATAGTTAACGAACTAGGCCGGGGTTCAGTCTGGCACACAATGGAACAAATCCACTATATCCGTGCGGAAGAGGCTTCGCTGGCGATCCATATACACAGTTAGGTTCTAAAAAAGGTAGTAAACTGGTGACTATATTCAAGGACTTGAATGGGTATTAAAGAAAGTACTGGTAAATTAGAGCCAACAAAACAAATTGATTTTACAGATCATATTAGGCCAGATATTCATGAACATAATCCTCATCAACATGAATACACTCCGAACCCTACGGGAGGTACTCCAAGAAGAGGAGGCGCAGGTCCTTTGAAGCTGCCATGATGAAAACAACAAAGAGAAATATTATTAAAAATGATGTTAAGCTCAGCTTAAAACAAATATTAGTTGAGCTATCATCAATTCTACCATGCGAAGATTATATATGGTCTATATTGGACTTCGATGGAATAGGTAAGACCCCTAATGATGAAACAATGCCTGAGTTTGAGAAGACTGTTCGTAATAGTATTACGGGATATAGGCTTGGTTGGGAAAAGTTATCTTCTTTTGCATCAACTTTAATTGATACTCATGATTGTTTGGTTGTTGGAGCAAAAAGCGAAAATGATTTTGTGATGAATGAGCTAAATAATGATGATTTCTCTAGGTGTGAGGTCGTAGTTGATTATCATGATAGCTATCTCCTTACTATTATGACTAAAGAATAACTCAAAATTTCCAACGAAAAGAAACCTATTCAGTCACAATGAATACAATCTCCTACTAGAGGTTATTAGTACCCTCTTTCACTTGGTGTAGAGCCCAATTCAATACCTTTCTGTATATGACTTTATGATTCCAAGTTCCCAAATAGTGAGTTTTAAATACTGCGTACAGGTGCGCCTTCGCAAGATCTTCCTGAACGTTACATCCTGCCTATAACCGTTATGTCCGCTGGGAAAAGGGGGTACCAAGAAGACGATCTTTGTTGCTTTGGCTGAAGAATGCGAAAATGCTTTGGTGGCCAGTTGTTTACTGCGGGCAAGCTTGATCTTGCCAGTTTACAGCGGGCGAAGACGGTTCAGGGGGAGACCGGATAGTGTCTTAACGCGTTGTTTTCAGAACTGGAACTATTTTGTCTCAGACATATTTGCCCCAGACATATATGTGCTCAGGCTTTAGCGAACGGCAGCCATGCTTTTCTGAACGATTTGTGTAATTGCGGACCAGTTCTTTTCAGCGACAAGATCTTTTGGGGCGAGCCAACTGCCACCAACGCAGATAACATTGGGTTGTTGCAGGTAATCCTGAACATTTGCTGTGGAAACGCCACCTGTCGGGCAGAAACGAACATCGGCTATTGGGGAGCTCAGGGATTTAAGCATTTCAATGCCCCCTGAAGCGCCGGCGGGGAAAAGTTTTTGAATCTTAAAGCCAAGCTCGCGGAGTTCCAAAATTTCAGACGGGGTTGCCGCAGCAGGAACATATGCCAGATCAGAATCTATTGCTGCCAAGGCAAGCTTTTTTGTCGTGCCGGGACTTAAGGCGTAACGTGCACCTGCGTCTTTAACCTGTTGGAACTGTTCGCACTCTAGAAGCGTTCCGGCTCCAAGGGTAAGCTCAGGTAAATGGGTGGCTATCTGCTCCATAGAAGCAAGAGCAGCTTCACTTCGCAGCGTAACTTCAACTGAATTGCACCCGCCTTCCAATAGGGCCTCGGCTAATGGGATTGCATCTTCTACGCGTTCTATAACCAAAACGGGCAAGATAACGGCCTGTTCAAGTGTTTTGCTTAGGAAGTTTTGATGTTGCTTGTCTGCAATAGCCATAATCGTGAGCCTTAGAATGTCGGGGGGGTGACAGGAACAATTGCGCCAGTCTGGGCAATGACCTGTTTAGCGAGGTTTGATCCTGCTTTAACCGCCGTAGAGATATCGTGGTCTGATAGTCGCGCGTAGAGATAACCAGCGTTAAAACTATCTCCGGCAGAGGTCGTGTCTTTCACATCAGTCGCCGGAACAATAGCATGCTTCTCAGTCTGACCATGACTGTGGACATAAACTTCTTCTGCACCGTTCTTAAGCACCATTTCTTTCGCGCCAAGCTTTGTGATGCGGTCTATCGCGTTTTGGGGGGAACTGGTTTTAAAAAGCAGGGTTTCATCATCATAGGACGGTAAAGCCAGATCACAAATTGCGTAAGCTCTATCTATGATAGACTTTGCTTCGTCGTCACTTGCCCAAAGGCGCGAGCGATAATTGATATCAAAAGCGATCTTCCCCCCTTGTGCCCGAAAGGTTTGGCAATAATCGAAGAAGGCTTCTCTACCTTTAGGGTGAAGGATCGCGAGTGTAATACCGGAAAAATAGAGCCAGTCTTTTTTTAGGAGTTCAGATTTAAGCGCTTCACTTTGCGGCGTTTGAAAAAGCTGTCGAGCGGGTGCTTCCGAACGCCAGTAAAGAAAGCTGCGTTCTCCATGTTCATCCGTCTGTATGGCATATAGACCGGGTACTGCACCGGGTATTTGTTCTATCAAATCCGTATTGACACCCGCAGTAGAAAAAGTCGCGATCATATCATCACTGATGGCGTCATCACCTAGCGCGGTAACATAGTTGACGTCGATTTTCGATTTCGCGCATTGTGCAAGGTAATAGGCGGTGTTGTAGGTATCACCGCCGTATCGCTTTTGATAAAGCAATTCGTTATGTCCAGAGGCATCAGCCCCAGAAACATCCGCTCGGGACAGTTCGATCATACACTCGCCGATAATACCAATTGAGGTCACGTTACTATTCCTGATTACACCGGACTTGATAAAAATAGGATATCTGGTTGGCAGATTTTGATCATTTTATAAGACAGATCCTGTTCAATGGCTAGCAATATGTCCGAAAAAATATTCTGATGTCCGTTATACTGGATTAATGGGAATGGCGGGGTAATCCCTTTTCATCGACAACTCTCAAGTGGAGTGTTGCGGGTTCCAGACAGGCGCCCGTGGATAGTTGCCCAACCATAGAGCGATAGATCTCTTGCCAAGGGGTCTGATTATCCAGTTCTGGCAGCACAAGGTTGTTTTTTCTTATCCTTAGCTCATCATCGCTGATGACCATGTCCACCTGCCGTGTATTCAGATCAACCCGGACGTCATCCCCACTTTTCAGAAGTGCCAATCCGCCACCGACCGCGGCTTCTGGCGAGGCATTGAGAATTGAGGGGCTGCCAGACGTTCCGCTCTGGCGGCCATCGCCAACGCAAGGTAGGGAGGTGATGCCCTGTTTGACCAGACTGTCTGGCGGCAACATGTTCACAACCTCTGCGGAACCTGGGTACCCAACCGGGCCACAGTTTCTGATGAAAAGGATTGAATTTTCAGTAACACCAAGATCAGGATCGTTGCGTCTTTGGTGATAATCTTCGGACCCTTCAAAGACGATTGCTTTTCCGGTAAAGACATTGGGCTGTTCTGGGTCTTCCAGGTATCTTTTTCGAAAAGTTTCATCGATGGCAGATGTTTTGAGAACAGCGTTATCAAAAAGATTGCCGGATAACACCATAAGCCCTGCGGATTGTAACAGGGGATCATCTGTTGTTTTGATAACGTCACGGTCGTGGGTAAAGGCTTCTCTGCAATTATCACCAAGGGTTTGATTATTTACGGTCAGGCAGCCTTCGTGGATCAAGTCTGCCTTGATCAATTCAGCCAGAACAGCCGGAACGCCACCCGCTTTGTGGAAACGCTCGCCCAGGTGCCGTCCGGTTGGCTGACAGTCAACAATCATAGGAACGCTGTAACCAATGCGCTGCCAGTCATCCATTGTCAATTCGACGCCCATATGGCGGGCAATGGCAATTAGGTGAGGGGGACAGTTGGTCGACGCCCCAAGGGACGAAGCCAACACAATGGCATTTTCAAAGGCTTCTTTGGTCATAATCATGGAAGGCTTCAAATCCTCCCAAACCATATCAACGATACGCTTGCCCGTATGATAGGAAATCTGCCCGCGTTCCCGATAGGGTGCAGGAATAGAGGCACAGCCGGGGAGTGACATGCCTAATGCTTCAGCCAGACAGTTCATGGAAAGGGCTGTACCCATGGTGTTGCAGTGCCCCACAGACGGAGCTGACGCCGCAGCGAGGTCCATAAAGCCGTCGTAATCAATTTCACCTGCGGCCAGTTGTTCGCGTGCTTCCCAGATGATACTGCCCGAACCGACTGTCCGCCCCTTGTGATAGCCATCCAGCATGGGACCACCGGAAAGAACAATGGCGGGAATATTGACTGTCGCAGCCGCCATCAAACAGGCTGGCGTTGTCTTGTCACACCCCGTCGTCAGAACAACCCCGTCAAGGGGATAACCATAGAGAACTTCGACAAGACCCAGATAGGCAAGGTTTCGATCAAGCGCAGCGGTGGGGCGTTTTCCGGTTTCCTGTATGGGGTGGACCGGGAATTCAAGGGGAATGCCCCCGGCATCGCGGATACCTTCTTTGACACGAACAGCCAAGTCTGTGTGATGGCGATTACAGGGTGTAAGGTCTGATCCCGTTTGTGCGATACCGATAATCGGTTTGCCGGACTGGAGTTCTTCGCGGGTAAGGCCAAAATTAAGATATCGTTCCAGATAGAGAGCAGACATGCCGGGATCATCAACATCATCAAACCACTTTTTACTTCTCAGTTCTGCGGGGGTGATCCGTTGTTGTGTCATGGTTTTCTCTTTTATACCGGAATTGCTCAGAGTTCTTCTTGTAATGTAAAAGCTTAATCTGCTTGTCCGCTTGTCACGCGGTTACGCCCTATAACCGGGTATTGCTCGACTTCAAAAACCGTTCCGCTGACGGGGGCAGATTTGTCTGACAGCCAGAACACCACATGATTTGCAACCTGTTCGGGGCGAAGGATCGTGCCAGAAGGGGCGGATAAAGGCGAGACATTGTCCAACCAGTTTTCAGGGTTACCTTCGGCCAATTGTAACTGGTGTTCGTTTTCGGTCAGGGTCCAGCCAACATTGATCTGGTTGACGCGAATTTTTTCCGGTCCCAAAGCATCACCAAGGTTTCTTGTCAGTGTCTGAAGACCGCCTTTGGATGTTGAATAGATCAAAAGATCCGGTTGCCCACAGTGCGCATTTATCGACCCGATATTAACCACGCTTGCCGATCCGTTGTCTCTAAAGCTTTGCATTGCAGCCTGAATGGTCAGCATCGGTGCCCGCAAATTGATTGACATAACCTGATCAAAGTCTTCGGCAGATGCCGTATCAATGTTATGGCGTGGCGATATCCCTGCGTTATTGACCAGACCATCTAGATTGCCAAATTTTTTGACGGCTGCTGAAACCAGTTTTTCTGGAAAGGTCGGATCAGCAATATCACCGGCTAATCCAGAAACGCGATTGGTTCCATAACCTTTGCTCAACTCTGACAGGGCTTGTTCGACCAGATGTTCTCGCCGCCCGTGCAAGAAAACATTGGCACCTTCTTTTAGGGCTTCTTCGGCGATGACACGGCCAATGCCACTACTGGATCCGGTTATGATAATGTTTTTATTATTCAATAACATAATTTATGACTTTAACTTATTGGGTTATAATTTTTTCTGGAAGTCCGGCAACAGGGGCGTCTAACTGAAATAAAGCCCCCGCATCGGGATTTTCTGCAAGTTCTTTCGGTGATAGTCGGGTTGATGCAGAGGTCACAAAAAGCGTCTTTAGGTCTTCACCTCCAAAGCACAATGACGTGGGGCGTTGGACAGGCATATCAATTTTTTGATCAACCGTCCCGTCTGGTTTGTAACGCGTAATCGCCCATCCATCCCACTGTGCATTCCAGAGATAACCTTCACTATCAACCGTCATGCCATCAGGATAACCATCTTTACCAGTTAGTTGAACAAAAACCTCTGGCTGTGAAGTGATTCCTTCTGTGGTGCTATAGCTTGCGGTCATGATCTGTTGCGTTGGTGAGTTCGCAAAATAAATTCTGTCACCCGCGGGGCTGAATGCCGGCCCATTAAATACGATAAACTTTTGTTCCAGAGGGCTAATTTGACCGGATTGGTATCGCCAGTATCCCGCAACAGGGGCGCATTCTCTTAGATGTTTTGCCCCGAAAATGAAATTACCAGCTCTGTCGGCTTTGCCGTCATTCATCAAGCAGTTATCATCTGCTAATTCCGGCGCAATGGGGGTGACGGTTCCCAAGTCGGGGGCTATGAGGAAAAGCCCCTGACCCATCGCAGCAATCAGTCCTCCATCATGCCACAGCGCTATTGACCCGATAAGCGCGGGGAGGTCCATCGAAGAATAATCAGATCCATCAACTTTTTGCCACCCATCAACCTTTTGCCAATAGAGTTTGCTGTTCTCGATATCAACCCAA
Organism: Kiloniella sp.; assembly: GCF_048259265.1. Classification (NCBI taxonomy): domain Bacteria; kingdom Pseudomonadati; phylum Pseudomonadota; class Alphaproteobacteria; order Rhodospirillales; family Kiloniellaceae; genus Kiloniella; species Kiloniella sp. Next base: position 14,246 of record NZ_JBLXHT010000011.1, read on the forward strand.
TAAAGGAAGCCTGCTCGATGGTCCCAAAGGGGGGACTCACCCAACAGAGCTGGCCCTTTCCAAATTTTTTGGATCAAAATTTTTCCCCTGAATCTTTTATTGTGGGATCTTTTGGTACGGTCACGTTCGTCGTCTTCTTCTGTCTTTAAATGCGAAGTTCGGTTTTGGGATCAAAGAGACTGGCTTTTCCCATATCGACCATAAATGCCATCGTTTCCCCCGGTGCTGTGGTATTGTAAGGGTTAACCCGTGCAATTACTTCGCGTCCGCCCAGTTCGATATAGGTGAGTGTATCTGCGCCTGTAGGTTCCAATACTTCCACCTGACAGTCAAATGCCTGTAGGCCTTTGTTCAAAGATATTTCTGCATCCGAACGATGTGTCAGGGTTTCGGGTCTGATGCCGAGGATGACATCACGTCCAACCCAGTCACCGACATCCTGTCGATCATCAGGCAAGGCAAGGAAAACAGAGCTTCTGTTGCCATTGGCTGTGCGTTCGATTGAAACGCCTAACTTGCCATCTTCACTGACAACAGCGGCGGGAACAAAGTTCATTGGCGGTGAACCGACGAACCCGGCTACGTACATGTTCGCAGGCTTTTCGTATACTTCCTGCGGGCTTGCAAACTGTTGTACTTCACCTTCGCGTAGAATAGCGATCCGGCTGGCAAGGGTCATGGCTTCAATCTGATCATGGGTCACATAAACCATGGTCGTGCCGAGACGCTGGTGCAGCTTTTTGATTTCCGTCCGCATTTCTACCCGAAGTTTGGCATCAAGATTTGATAGTGGTTCATCGAATAAAAAGATTTCGGGGTCACGTACAAGCGCACGTCCCATGGCAACGCGTTGTCGTTGCCCGCCGGAAAGCTGTGCGGGTTTACGATCACTCAGGTGATCAATTTGCAACATACGGGCTGCTTCATCCACACGCTTTTCACGGTCTTCCTTAGTGACTTTGCGCATTTCCAGACCAAAGCCGATATTCCGGGCAACGGACATGTTGGGATAAAGCGCGTAGCTTTGGAAAACCATCGCGATGTCACGGTCTTTCGGGTGCACATCGTTTACGACATTTTGATCAATCAGGATTTCACCATCTGTAATGGTATCCAAGCCTGCGATCATATTCAGCAGTGTTGATTTCCCGCAACCGGATGGGCCCAAAAGGACCAAAAATTCACCATCTTCCAGATCAAGGTCAATGCCTTTGAGAACTTCGATAGCGCCATATGATTTTTTGACATTTTGAATGGATAGGGATGCCATGAGTATTTTTCTCCTTACCCTTTAACTGAGCCAGCGGTTAGACCGCGTACGAAGTAACGACCTGCCAATACATATACGACGAGTGTTGGTGCTGCTGTAATCAGGGCAGCGGCCATATCCACATTGTATCGTTTGACGCCAGTTGTTGTGTTTACAAGGTTGTTGAGTGCGACAGTAACCGGTTGCCCACCACCAGTGGTGAACGATGCCCCAAAGAGGAAGTCGTTCCAGATTTGGGTAAACTGCCAGATAATGGTCACGACGATGATTGGAGGCGATAAGGGCAACATGATGCGCCAGAAAATCATAAAGAATCCTGCGCCGTCGATTGTTGCGGCCTTGATCAGATCATCGGGAATATTGACGTAGTAGTTTCTGAAAAAAAGCACGGTAAAGGGAAGGCCATAGACAATATGAACCAGAACCAAGCCCGGCACTGTATTGGCAATTCGCAAGTAACCCAGTGATTGTGCCATAGGAAGCAACACGACCTGAAAGGGGATAAAACACCCAAACAGGATCATCGCAAAGATCAGGTTCGCGCCTTTGAACTTGAACTTGGTGAGCGAGTAACCTGTCAAAGCCCCCAGAATTGTGGAAATCAAGACGGCCGGAATGGTCATTGCAACAGAATTCCAGAAATACGGCTTTAATCCGGTACAACTGACGCCGATACAGGCTTCATTCCAGGCATACCCCCACGCATCAAAATTTATCTCTGCGGGTAGGGATAACAGTGTGCCGTTACGGATTTCATCCAGATCTTTCAACGATGTAGAAAGAACAACGATCAACGGCAGGATATAATAGGCTGCAAAAATTAAAAGCAGGGCGTAAAGGCCAAATCGAGCGGCGGATTGCCAAGGGCTTTTCCCGCCAGGAAGTGCAGAGAGATCAGCCATTTTTCTTCTCTCTTAATTCTGAATAGAGGTAAGGGATGACAATGGCCATCACGGTCGCAAGCATCATCATTGCTGATGCTGCGCCAAGGCCGATCTGATTGCGGCGAAATGTCATTTCATACATAAAGTTCGCTGGCATGATTGTGCTGTATCCGGGGCCACCGCCCGTGAGGGCAACCACAAGGTCAAAGCTTTTAACGGCCATGTGCGTGAGAATAAAAAAGCAGCTCAGGAATACGGGCCGTAACGTCGGTAAGATAATGACGAGATAGATACGAGATAAGGAAGCTCCATCCAAATATGCTGCTTTGATTATCTCACTATCAACCCCACGTAATGCCGCGAGGAAGAGCGCCATAACGAAGCCGGATGATTGCCAGACGGCCGCGATCACCAAGGTATAGACCGCCATTTCACTATTGATGAGCCAATCAAAGGAAAAGCTTTCCCAACCCCATGATTGCACTAAACTCTGAATGCCGAGCCCGGGGTTAAGTATCCATTTCCAAGCTGTACCCGTGATAATAAAGGATATCGCCATTGGGTAGAGGTAAACTGTACGTAATACCCCTTCGGCACGGACTTTCTGATCTAGTGCAATTGCCAGCAAACAGCCAAGGACAATTGCAATAAGAATAAACAGACTGCCAAAAACAAGCAGGTTTTCCATTGCAACATTCCAAGGGGTCATCTTCCAGAGGCGAATGTACTGGTAAAATCCTTCGAATGAATAGGTTGGTAGCATCTTGGACTTTGTGAAAGAGACATATCCTGTCCAGGCAATAAAGCCATAAACAAAGAATATGATCAGACCAAAAGTAGGTGCCACAACCAACTTAGCTACATTCCGGCGAAACCAATCAGAAAGTGGTTTCTTAGCTGGTATGGATTTTTGAGTCATGAGGCTCATCATTTATTCGGGAGCATTCCGGCAAGCAAAGTCTCATAAGTGACATCGCTTGCAGCGAATGAATACTCTAAGTCAAACAGATAAAGTTTTTCCTGTCATTGATTAATGATGACGGAAAGGCTTTTAAGCATAGATTTAATATGCTCAGTCTTAAAAAATAACGGTGTCTCCGATGACTGTTCTCGCAATGGACATTACAGGGGAAACACCGTTATTTTCAGGGAGCCTACTCAGCCAACTCGATTGCTTCGGCTAGGCGTTCAACCGCAACATCTGATGTCATGTCAGAATTGAAGTGTTCTGTAACTACGTCCAGAATTGCTCCACGGATAGCGCCTGAAGCCGCGATCTCATGCGCCATTGATCCAACCAGTGCACCGCTTTCAGATGCAGATTGTAAATCGTTCATGGATTTCACAGCGCATTCGTCAAACTTTCCAGTTGGTACGCCCATTCTTGCGGGAATGGACCCTTTGTACAGATTAAAGGTTTCCTGAAACTTTTCACCCAGTATCAGACGTGCAAGCAGGGCTTGACCTGCTTTGTCATCTTCACTGCTGACATTGAACATGGCAAAGCTGTCAGAATTGAGAATGTATCCACCGTTGGATGGCGTGGGAACACAAAGGAAATCTTTGCCAGGGACCTTCCCTGCGGCAAGAAATTCACCTTTTGCCCAGTCACCCATGATCTGCATGGCTGCTTCGCCGCGCATAACCATGCTTGTTGCCAAATTCCAATCTCTTCCGGAAAAATCGGCATCAACATAGCCGCGCATTTTACGCATCTGATCAAAGACTTTTTTCATGGTGTCAGATTTGATCGTTGCCATATCTTTTTCGATGAAGGCTTTGTTGAAAAATTCAGCGCCGCCCATTCCCAGTACGACTGTTTCAAATACAGTGCCGTCCTGCCATGGCTGACCACCGTGCGCCAGTGGCGTAATGCCTGCTGCTTGTAGTTTGTCTGCGAGGGCATTGAATTCATCCCATGTACGGGGCGGTTCACCATCGACTTTAGCCAGAGATTCCGGGTTTGCCCAAATCCAGTCAACGCGGTGGATGTTCACAGGAACGGCAACATATTTGCCGTCATGTTTCACAATTTTTTGCAACAAAGGTGGCAGAACGTCGTCCCAGCCTTCTTCTTCACCAAGCTTGGTCAAATCACCCAATGCGCCGGCTTCAGCCCACTCCTGAATGCTCAAACCTTTGATCTGTACGGCCGCTGGTGGGTTACCAGATAGAACGCGCGAACGAAGAACTGCCGCTTGTGCGTCTCCACCACCGCCAGCAACGGGTGCATCTACCCATTTACCGCCATTTGCTTCAAAGTCTTCTTTTAGGGCTTTAACAGCTTTCGCTTCGCTGCCTGATGTCCAGTAATGCAGCACTTCTGCTGTTGGTTCTGCTTGTGCGGAAACTGCGCCCAAAGCAATAGAGCTTACCAAAGCCGTCGTAAGTGCGAGTTTTTGAGTAAAAGATTTCATTCCCATTTTCCTCCCCGTGCGATTTGGACCTAATATGATTATGGTCCAATGTGGTGTTGACCCATTGAGATATTGACCCATTGAGATATTGACAAAGAACCAACGAGCATCCCATAGATTATAGTTAGTTATTCAGAATGCTCGGGTTCCGATAGCCTTAGTAAAACCCTATCGTGTATAACTAGCGACTAATTTAAGGTAACAGAAGATTGCAGATCATTCGCTCTGTTACAAACCGTTACACTGGCGAGATAAAGTATTTTGTTTTTAAGGGCTTGCTGCACCAGCGAAATATGACAGGTAAGTGAATGGAAAAGGCCAAACATCTACTAATTGTGGATGATGATGAAGAAATTAGAGATCTTTTAACCGGGTTTCTGACGCAAAGAGGCTTTAGAGTCTCTGAAGCGGGTTCAGGTGATGAAATGCGCCGTGAGTTGAATAAATGGTCTATTGATCTGATCATTCTCGACATCATGCTTCCGGGTGAAGATGGGCTAAATCTCTGCCGTGCGGTACGTGAAAAATCAGATGTTCCAATCATTATGCTTACGGCTGTAACGGGCGACGCAGATCGTATCGTTGGTCTGGAAGTAGGGGCGGATGACTATCTGGAAAAACCTTTTAACCCCAGAGAGCTGTTAGCGCGAATGAAGGCGATCTTCCGTCGTGTTAGTGGTGTTGGTTCAGACGATAATACTTATATAGATCAGGGTATTGCCAATAGAATTTTCAAATTTTCCGGTTGGCAGTTACATGAGGGAAAGCGAGAAATACGTTCTCCTGATAAGTTTGTTGTTCACCTTTCTTCTGGTGAATTTGCTCTGTTGGTCGCCTTTTTGGAGCATCCACAAAAGGTTCTGACACGTGATGATTTGATTAACGCAACCAGAGGGGTCGAGGCAATTGCCTTTGATCGCAGTATTGATATTCAGGTCAGCCGGCTCCGCAAAAAGCTTGAAAATGATGCAGATAGGCCAAAGTTGATTAAAACTGTTCGTGGACAGGGATATATCTTTGCTGAAAAGGTTTCCGTAAACCCTGTGCTTCCTGTTCGGAACGGGGTTTGATCTTTGATATGATCCCGAATTTTTTCGAGAAATATCTTCCGACTAAAATACGCCCTAGAATTCTTCTTTTTGGCTTTTTGTGCGGTTTCCTTGCGGCGAGTTTTGCCTCTGTCGGGGTCGGAGCTATTATCAATCGTAGAGCTGAAATCGCTGAAACCACTTGGATTGGTCCCGTTATTGCCCGGGTCTACGAAGATATTTCTCGTATGCCGCTTGAACGCAGGCTTTTATCTGTCGGGAATTTTAATCGGTCCGATGCGGTTCAGTTTGCGTTGGTTAAGGAGCATGAGCTTCGTGATGCTCAGTCTTTAGACAGCTATTTTTTGTTGAATACGAATTCGCAATATGGGCCTAACCCGCGAATTTACCTTGATCTTTTTGATCGTAATCCCCGTCAAAAGATCCTCAAGTCTGACTATCCACCCGAAGATCTAACTGCAAAATTAACATTTCTTGTATCAGCAATCGCTAGGCATGACAGTCGGGCGATGCTTTATATTCCCTTTGCGAATGGCGAGAGGCTGGTTGTTTCTAGTCCTAAATATTGGCAAGCCCGAATAACAGAAGTTCAGTGGCTATTGATTTGTCTGGCAGGGATGGCGTTTTCGGGTGTTCTTTATGCTGTCGGGACACGGGCTCTATTACGACCCTTTAAAATTTTAAGCGAAAATAGCAACGAACTGAATACTCTTAATATTAAGAGTTTTTGGCCTGAAGAAGCAATAGGGGTCGCGTACAGGCTTTCGACGGAACAAAAAGAAAAAGCCGAAGTTCTTGATGAAAGAACGCGTATGTTAACGGCCATTTCCCATGATCTGCGCACGCCCGCGACACGGCTGAGATTACGGGCTGAATATATCGAAGATGAAAACCTGAGAAACAAGATACTTTCCGATCTTGATCTGATGTTGGGCATGACAAGAGATGCGATTGATTTCCTCAAGGGTGGTTTAGAAAGAGAAGAAGAAGAATATTTTGAGATTGTCTCGCTTGTTCAAAGTATCTGTGTTGATTTTTCCGATGTCGGCATGCCGGTTATATTCATGCCTATTCAGTATCCGACCCTGAGGACAACGGGCACAGTCTTTAGTTCCCATGAAAAGTCAGTACCTTTGGATGGTATGTTGAAAGGGAACATGAAGGGACGGCCCAAAGCTTTACAGCGCGCTATTACCGACCTTGTTGCCAATGCAGTTAAGTACGGATTTCAGGCAAAGGTCAGCTTAACTATAGAACCCAGTCGCGTTTTAATTGAGGTTATGGATAAGGGCCCAGGCATTCCAGAGGATGAAATGGAAAATGTCCTCAAACCCTTCTACCGTCTAGAGAAATCTAGAAATAGGGAGACCGGGGGCAGTGGACTTGGGTTGAGTATTGTCAACAGTGTTATTCAGGCTCATCACGGGCATTTTGATTTAATCAATCTGCCTGTTCAGGGTTTGAATGCGACAGTTGATATTCCTCGTTCTATTGAGGCGACATAAAAGATAGTCGTTATCCTGTTGAATATAATTGAGAAACTCATTCTCTTAGGTTCTGTCAGGGGAGTAGGTTTAGAGTATTTATTTTTTAATTGTTATGTTATAACGTTTTGTATATGTTGCCGATCTGAAGACATGAATTGATGTTTTTACAGATTTCTCCTAATTGTTCCCTAATTGTTCATAGGCTTTATAGTTATGAAAAAAAGATCATTAAGGGCCATTCTTGCGTCCGGTTTTATTGCGTTTGCTGCAGGTATGGTTGGTCCGGTCTCTATTAATTTTGCGTATTCTCAAGAAAAAGTAATAACAATTGCTGTGCCTTTTGGTCCGAAAAGTTCGGTTCCAGACCCAAGGGCACGTCAAAATGGCTGGTTGAGTAATAGGGCGGGTGTTTCTGAAACATTAGTTGGTTTGGATTACGAAATGAAAATGTTTCCGCGTCTAGCGGAAAGTTATCGTAATATTAGCCCAACCCAATGGGAATTTACATTACGTGAAAATGTTAAGTTCCATGATGGTAGCCAATTAACCTCGGAACTTGTTAAAAATTCATTTCAAAAATTGAATGACAAAGATCATGCTGCGTACAACCCGCGCCTGATCAAACTGTTGAATATCAAAGAGATTACGATCAAAGATGAGCGAACGTTTGTTTTTGAGACGAAGGAGCCTAATTCAGCTTTTATCTGGTCCCTGACAGAGCCGACAGCATCAGTGATCAAAGAAGGCACTGAAAAGCTACCGATTATCGGTACAGGGCCATTTGTTTTTGTTTCTGCTGAAGCTGAGAAAAATTATCACACTAAAGCCTTTGCTGATTATTGGGGCGGTAAACCAAAACTTGATGGCATTATTATGGATGCTATTTCTGATGCGTCTGTTGCCGCACTTGCTTTGCGAGCAGGAGATGTGGATCTTGTCACGAATTATTCTGAGCCAGATTTCGCTGCGCTGGAAAAAAGCAATCAGGGGCAACGTTTTGATGGGGCGACGACACGATTGTTTTTCTATCAGGTCAGAACCGCAGACGGCCCCCTAGCCAATAAAGAGCTAAGGCAGGCTATTTCTTTGGGCTTGGATCGTAGTTTGATTGTTGAAGCTGCTTTGGCTGGTGTGGGCGGAGATCCTGCTCATTCTATTTTTCCTGTAACGATGAAATCCTGGGTAAACAAAGCTTTGGAAGCATCTTACGACAGGGACAAAGCCCTCGAAATACTGGATAACGCGGGATTAAAAGATACCAATGACGATGGTATTCGTGAAATTGATGGTGAGAATATCGTTCTTAAATTGCGTTCCTATGAGGGACGTCCAGCCCTTAAACCAACGCTTGAGGTGACGCAGGCACTTTTAAGCAAACTGGGCCTGAAAGTTGAAATTTCGATGGGGGAATATCAGGCAAATAATGACGCGCTAAAGTTGGGTGAAATTCATATGCACCTTCAGGCGTGGGGAACAGCACCACAGGGCGACCCGGATTATTTCCCATCGACCTTGTTGGATTCAGAGGCTGGGTACAATTTCTCGGGTTATAATAATCCGAAACTTGATGCCTTGTTGAAAAAGGGACGTGAAGAGTTTGATCCAGTAAAGCGCAAGGTTATCTATGATGAGATTCAGGAAATCATTGCCGAAGATCTTCCTTTAATTCCAGTGTTCCATAAAACGCAGGTTTCTGTCGGTAACGGTAAAGTAAAAGGGTATAGAATTCACCCTGCTGAAACGTACTTGGCTTCTCCGGAGTTGGATATTGAAGGGTAAAGAAACACCCCCTCTTGTTGAGTTATCTGACCTGACCGTGACTTATGACGGTCAGGTTTTGATCGACAGCATCAATCTGGATGTTATTTCTGGTGAAACCCTTGCAATCGTGGGGGAGTCAGGGGCAGGGAAAACCACTCTTCTCAGAAGTTTGTTGGGGGTTACAAGCCACGGTTTCAAGGTTTCAGGTTCTTTAACATTCAAAGGACAACAACAAGATCTTGCAAGCCATAGATCGTCTGATTCTTTGGTGAAAGGTTCAATCGCCTATGTGCCTCAAAACCCCAGTGTTGGGCTGGACCCGCTAAAGCGATTGAAATGGCAATGGTCACAGGCGTTAAGAGGGGCGAGGGCTTTAAAAGGAACTCTGCTTCATAAGGAACAAGGGGCCGAGGAAAAGACATTTTCTGAAAATATTTTATCTCAGTTAAAACTAAAAGCTTTTGATAAAAAATATCCACATCAGTGGAGTAGAGGAATGCAACAACGGCTTCTTCTAGCTTTTGCACTTATTGCAAAACCTAAGATTATTATTCTGGATGAACCAACGTCTGCCTTGGATACTATTATTGCTGCAAAGGCCTTGGTTGAGGTAACAAAGGTCGCGAGAGATCATAATATCTCTGTGTTGATGGTGACCCATGATTTGGCGTTAGCAACCCAGTTTGCTGATCGTGTAGCTGTTTTATCTTCTGGAAAGTTAATAGAGGTGGGGATGACCGATGAAATCCTGAATTCACCGTCACATCCCTACACGTCGAACTTGGTAAAACATCGGCATTGGGGGCATGCTGATGCTTGAAGTTAATAATTTATCGGTGCAGATGCAGAATCAATGCCTTCTTGAGGATATTAATTTTGATCTTTGTCGCGGCGAAACGCTTTGTATTATTGGCGAAAGTGGATCGGGTAAAACAACACTACTCCGGTCTCTTCTTGGCTTGATTCCCTTATCTCAGGGGAGTGTATCGCTCAATGGTCATGTTTATCAAAGTCCTGAAAGTTCTCAAATTGGATTGCCGTCAACCCAAATGGTTATGCAAGATCCGATTGCTGCATTAAATCCGCGTAAAAAAGTAAAAATTTCTATTGCCGAAAGCCTTTATCGATCATCCTTAAAAGCAGCAGAGATCGAACATGCTATCAAGCAAGCTTTAAACGATGTGGAATTACCCGACGGCTTGGAAAATAGGTATCCGTCTCAGATTTCTTTAGGACAAGCCCAGCGGGTGTGCATTGCCCGGGCTATTGTTGCCAAACCTGATATACTCTTTTTCGATGAGCCCCTTAGTGCATTGGATGCGATTATCCAAAAGCAGATAGCTCAAGTTTTGGAACGTATAAAAAAACAAAATGAGCTGAGCTATATTTTCATTACCCATGATTTAGGGTTTGCACGACATTATGCAGATAAAATTTTACTCCTTAATCGTGGAAAGGTCGTGGAATATCAAGATGTAGGCTTGTTCTTCGAAAGGCCGGAAAGTGCTTATGGGCGGGAGTTATTGGAAGTTGCTTATATTTTGGGATCATTACCTCATAAAAAAACAAAAGAAATTCAGGCGGCATAACATTGAATAACTTTATACGTGTTGCTGCGATCAAGATCGTCAGTCTGTTACTCGTACTTTTTTGCGTCTCCTTTCTAACATTTTTGTTGTATTATTATGCACCAGGGGACAAAGCGCTGGCCATTGCAAATGCGCGGTATATTGGCGAGGGCAGTGCATCTGCTGAACTTGTGGAGCAGATACGGTTAGAGACAGGTATAGATAGACCCTTATTTGTACAATTCTATTATTGGGCCCAAGATATTATTCAGCTGGATTTTGGCGTTTCATTAATTTCTCAGGAACCTGTCGATGAGATTTTTGTCAGTCAGTTGTGGGAAACAATGGAGTTGGCGTTATCTGCCCTTCTTCTCGGGATGTCCGTTGCAATCCCACTCAGTCTGATTTCAGTTTGGAAACCTAAAAGTTTTATTGATCGTTTTGCGATAGCTCTTTCATCCATAGGGGCAGCGATTCCATCTTATTGGTTAGGTCTTATCTTTATCTTTGTGTTTGCTGCCAACCTGCAATGGCTACCTGCTTATGGCACAGGAAGTCTGGCACACTTGATTTTGCCAGCCTCTACGTTAGGTTTCTGGGTTCTTTCTTCTCAAACTCGCTTGATCCGGTCCTTTTTGCTCGAAGCAAGTACCGCGCCTTTTCTCGAGGCTCTAAAAATCAGGGGTGTTGGCTCAAAAGAGCTGTTTTGCCGTCATATTGTTCGGCATGCTTTTGTTCCCTTTGTAACAATGTTGGGGCTAGAACTGGCTTTCCTATTGGAAGGGGCGGTGATTGTCGAAGTTGTTTTTGCCCGTGGTGGTATTGGTTCCTTATTGGTGCATTCCGTGATGGGCAGGGATTTCCCCATTATTCAATGCATCGTTCTTTTTTCTGCCGTGACTTATGTAACGATAAATAGTGCTGTTGAAATTTTTCAATGGTTTATGAACCCTGTTTCCCAACAAAGATAATTCCCCGGCCAAGATAATAATCTAACAAAGATAATTATCGGGCTAAGATTATAAATTGAGCTATTTCATGAACGTCTCCTCATTTAACCATTCTACCTTTTTTAAAAGTTTTTTTTCATTCTCGCTTCAAACAAAGACTATTCTAAAAAAACACTATTTCATCTTTTCTATCTTTACCCTTTTTGCCGGGGCAATTCTGTTTGGTTTTATCCTGACGCCCTATGATCCCGTAGAAACCGATTTTTTAAATCGTCTTAGTTCACCGAGCTGGCAAAGTTGGTTTGGAACGGATCAGATGGGGCGTGATATTGCGACCCGTATTCTTTACGGTGCGGGGTGGTCTGTGGGGCTGGCATTGATCGTGTCAACCACAGGGGCCGTTATCGGCACAATTGTTGGTTTACTCGCGGGGTCTCTCGGTCGTTTTGTCGATGGTTTTTGTATGCGAGTGACAGATAGCTTTTTTGCATTCCCTGAATTAATTGCTGCAATCGTGATTACAGGTGTTCTGGGGCCGAATACAGTAAATATGGTGATCGCATTAATTCTTGTGAGCTGGATGCGTTTTGCCCGTTTGGTCAGGGCACTGACCGATGATGTGAAACAACGGGACTATGTTCTACAGGCTAAATTAAACAAAATTCCATATATTTTAATATTAACAAGGCATTATATTCCAAATATTGTATTGAGCGTTGTCGTTGTCTGGACTAGTTCGTGGTCCAGAACAATCTTGTCGATATCTGGTTTAAGCTTTCTCGGTTTTGGTGTGCAGCCTCCCCAAGCTGAATGGGGGGCGATGCTTTTGGATGGAAAGCCGTACATGTTGACGGCACCCCATGTCATGGTTTTCCCGGGGCTTGCCGTTTTAATAACAGTTTTAACACTTAATCTTATGGGGGATCACCTACGTGATTATCTTCAATCTTTGGAAAAATAGCCCCATTTTAAAAATAACCTTACTTTAAAAAGATAACTGGGCTTTGGAAAAATAAAATGAGTTCTGATTTTAAAGGCATTTCGTTACGAATAGGTGCCACAATATTTTTTACGATTATGGTCCTTTTCATAAAAATGCTCGCAACAGATTTTCCTGTTGGCCAAACGGTTTTCTTCCGAAGTGCTTTTGCGTTGATACCTCTGGTCATTTTTTTGTTTATGACGGGTGATTTTCCATCAGGGTTAAAAACCAAACGGCCGGGGGGGCACGTCGCACGTTGTCTTTTTGGGTGTGTTGCAATGTTTACTTCATTTGCTTCGCTGAAATACCTGCCAATTGCCGATGCGACCATCATCGGATATTTGGCGCCGATCCTGACGGTTCTATTGGCAAGGCTGGTCCTTGGTGAGGCCGTTTCTGGGGTGCGTTGGGTCGGTGTCGTTTTTGGTTTCGCCGGAATGCTGGTGCTTATTTTACCTCAATTAAATGGTTTCAATGTTGATCAGGGCTATTTGATCGGTGTTGGCTTAGGGTTTGCCACGGCAGGATTTACGGCAATTGCAAAAATTCAAATTCGCAGTTTGGCCCTGACTGAAAACGCAGGGGCAATTGCATTGTATTTTGCTTTGACTTGTACGCTTGCTGGTTTGGCAACTCTTCCCTTTGGATGGCCATCCCCTGATAGTACACAACTAATGCTGCTTATTGGCTCCGGACTTGCTGGTGGTGTGGCACATATTATGATGACTCTGAGCTATCAGTTCAGTGAAGCATCGAAATTGGCGACGTTTGAGTATCTGTCACTGATTTTTGCTGTCTTTTCTGATTTATTTTTCTTCAGTATTATACCGGGATATAATTTCTATATCGCAGGTTGTTTTATTCTGTTTGCTACTGCTTTTGTCGCATTCAAGGATAAAAAGAAGGATATAAAAGCCACCTGATCCAGATATTCCAGCACAAAAAACAGCCCCAATTGATTATCAATTTGGGGTTGTTTTTTTGTGAGGTAAAGGGACTTTATTCGGCAGCTTTAGGGGAAAGTTCTGTTGAGACTAATGAGCTGCTTTCCTGTATGTTTTGTGTAAATATCAACGGTAATTCTTCGGGTGGTCTGGTTTCCTCTGGGATCAGAAGAATACCGTGTCGTTGCAAAAACAAACCAATCTTTTCTTGCCCAAAGGCAACGGCTAATGGAGCACCAAAGATCAGACCGGTTAGGATTGGGGCCAGCCAAAGCAGTAGTTCTGGAGCTTGATTTAGATAAACAGACCCAAGGACCGCAGCGGCAAGCAAGTGTGCCTGATGTTGTTTGAAAGCTTCTTTCCATGGAATACTGCGGCCACTTCTGCTCTGTGCATTCCATTGCACCGTTTTACCCACCAGAAGGGCTGAAATAATGCGAACATGGAATATCATGATAACAGGCGCTGAAATTGCAGAGAAGACCATCTCTAGAATACAACTTATTGTAAGCTTGAATGCCCCACCGTATGCGGATGCATCTTTATAGGCCAGAAAAAGTGCAAGTATTTTTGGCATAAACAGCATACTCATAACAATGATAAACAAAGTTAGAGGAGATGCTGTGTAGGGTGTCAGCATTGACCATTCATAGGGCAGTGGAATAACAGGACTGATCGGCATGGTGCGCTCGGTCACCAAAAAGGCACTCATTAACAGCAGCAGCATCCAGAGATAAGATGATCCGTAGCTCATCGCACCCATAAGCATGTGGATACGGCTTACCTTTTTAAGCCCTTTTTCTGATACAAGACGCATGTGCTGGAAATTACCCTGACACCAACGCTGGTCCCTAATAATGTGATCCAGAATATTGGTTGGCACTTGTTCATAACTGCCTGTGCCTTCGGGGTATATCCAGACGTCTTGTCCTGCACGGCGTAAAAAGGCAGCTTCGACAAAATCATGGCTGAGAATTTCGCCTGATAGGGGGCCTTTACCTGAAAGAATGGGAAGTTCACAGTGCTCCATAAATGGCGCAATTCTAACAATAGCATTATGGCCCCAGTAGTTACCATCATTCATGGTCCAGTAACTAAGGCCGGTTGTGAACAACTCGCCGGTTAATCGGATGTTGAATTGGGTGAGGCGGCCAAACAAGGTTTTTTGTCCCATGGCGCGGGGTAATGCCTGTATCAGACCAGTGTTTGGATTGTTATCCATCATTCTGGTCATGTTCAGGATTGTTTCACCCGACATGATACTGTCTGCATCCAGCACAACCATATAGTCGAAAGAAGCGCCCCAACGATCACAGAAATCTTTGATGTTACCAACTTTACGGTGGGTGTTCTTTTCTCGACGACGATAGTGGAATTTTCCCTGTAGGGCATAACGGTGGAGTAATTCCTGGGCCAATGTTTCTTCTTGAGCCGCAATGGAAAGATCTGTTGTGTCGCTTAAAAGGAAGAATTCAAACGCATTACCGTGTCCCGTTGCCAGCACAGATCGTAGCGTTTGCTCCATTCCCAGAAAAACCAAGTCAGGATCTTCGTTATAGGCGGGCATAACCACGGCGACTTTACCTTTTGGGGCCGCAGTATGGTCCAGATCCCGGGCAATGGGTGCCACAGTTTCAGCAGCATTTGTGTTATGAAAAGCACGAATGATAAAGCCGATAACAGAGGTCCAGAAAGACTGGCTGATCCAAAGAAAGGCAATTGTAGAAAGAAGGACATAAATCCCTTCGAGCAGACTTAATCCGTTTTCGAAAAGGTTGAGTGCCAAGTTTGTACTAAGGGCACCGACGGTCAGGCTGAGCAACAAAAGAAGCAGAGATCTGCGCCGACGCTTTGTAACCGCGACGTCAATCTTGCATGAACTGTTGGTTTTATGGCTCATTAAGTTTATCCAGCCTTAGGCATATCTAGTTGTATAGAGGTAAGTCCAGGTTTCTGTCAGGGCGCGATCGCCAAGCTTCAGATACCCGCGTAAATCACAAGGCTGGTCGTTTTCCGGTTCCATGTTGAACTCGACACGCCACAGCTTGTTTTCTGTATTTTTAAAGGTTTTTACGTCGTATATATTTCCTGCCTGACACTCGAATATGGCTTCAATAGAGCTATCAGCTGGTAGATCACCCAGTTCAGTACTTTCAAATTCCACAACAAAAAAACGGGCTTGAGCACTGTGCCCATAGGAAAATCCTGCTCTGTTGGCGGGGCCTTCACGGGTACTCATTGATTTCCCTGCGGGCGGCCATTGCTCTGATTCCAGATAGCTGGTCAATCGATAGCCGTATTGTAACGAACTGCCAGCCTTCATTTGTTTATCAGAAACCCAATAGGCGACAATGTTGTCTGTCGTTTCCAGATCCGAAGGAATTTCAACCAGTTCTACATGTCCGTGACCCCAGTTTTGTTTGGGTTCTATCCAGATGCTCGGGCGTTTTTGGTATCGAGATTCCAGATCACCATAATGATTAAAATCTTTATCACGCTGTGAAAGGCCAAAGCCATTCGTATTTTCACCTACGAAAGCAGAAATAGTGACGTTTTTACGTCGGGCTAATGGACGCCAGATCCATTCGTCAGAAGATGTGCAGACCATCAGACCATCGGAATCATGCACTTCAGGTCTGTAATCATCCAGACCCTTTGTGTTTTCACCAAATAGGAACATGCTTGTTAAAGGTGCCAGACCAAGTTTTTTGATGTCTTTGCGGGCAAAAAGAGAAACATCAATATCAACAACAGTGTCTTTGCCCGGTTGGATTGTGAAACGATAAGCACCGGATACACTTGGACTATCCATCAGTGCCATAATGACGAGGTCATTTTTATCAGAGTCTTTGGTTGGTTTTTCTAGCCAAAACTCTTTGAATAGGGGGAATTCTTCGCCTGCCGGATCTGCTGTATCTATTGCCAACCCTCTAATCGAAAGACCGTATTGCTGTCCTTGGCCTAAAACGCGAAAATAGTTGGACCCAAGGAAAGAGATCAGTTCATCATAATATTCGCTGTTGAGCTGGTGATGAACCCGAAAACCCGCAAAGTGCAGGTCTTCCATATCTGATGATGCTGGCTGTTTGCCTTCGTACCAGAACATACCGGGCTGGATAGTTTGATCTTTTTCTTTGCCGCTTTCCTGTAGGTTGATATCAACCGTATCGTGGAACCAGGGGCCGCCGGGGTGGAAAAACTGTAGCTGATAGGGGCCGTCATCATTCCAAAGTGGTTTGTTCGGGTTATAGTAAATCTTGGAAAATTCTTCGACGGACATACTTTTCCAGAAATCACTTATGGTGCTTTCGGGTTTGCTGTAGGCCGTTTGCGATAAAATCTGTGCTTTTTCTATGACATCGTCATAACGGGTAACGTCCTTGGCAGTGGTGTTACTGGCAAAAGGACGCGAAATAACACTGGGAATTAACCCTGTGGTAGAGAGCGCTATGGATGAAAGAAGGAATTTTCTACGGTTCATTGTGCAATGATTCAAGTTTGAATTAATACAGAGGAAGTCGCTGAAATGTAATCGTTTTTCAAGGGATATTTCTGTGTCATTGCATTTTGTTTACCTTATTATGATTTGTGCCTCTCCATAACAGATTGGTTTGTTGTAAGCTTTCCCAAAGTGAAGGGACATACAATCCTCATCACAAGTTCGCGAACAGGGTTTACTGTACCTGTGGTTGATTAGGTATCATTTTCAATATAGAGACCTCTTTTTACGAATTATGAATCGGCCGGATAAAGAGCGCATGTACAAAGCGAATGAGCTACCAACAGAAAACAAGTTAAGTCCCACAGCTCAAACTGCCCAAACTATTGGGTCTGTTAAAAAAGAGCGTGACCCACGACTGGATTTTTTCCGGGGTGTGGCCATGCTGATTATCTTTGTCGCTCATGTGCCCAGTAATTTTTGGGCAAAGTTCATCCCAGCACGATTTGGGCCCAGTGATGCGGCTGAAATGTTTGTTTTCTGTTCGGGGTTTGCAGCGGCAATTGCCTTTGGTGGTACTTTTCGCCGATCCGGTTTTCTTATGGGAACCATGCGCATTGTAATTCGTTGTGTTCAGCTATATGTGGCGCATTTGGGCTTGTTCTTTGTTTTGGCGACGGTCTGTGCTGTCGCAACAGCTTATTTTGTTGATTTTAACTATATTACCAAATTAAACCTTCCTTATTTCTTCGATAATACGACCGAAGCTCTTGGTGCCTTGTTCACCTTGACCTATGTTCCGAATTTTTTCGATATCATGCCCATGTATATTGGGGTTTTGGCGCTTGTTCCTGTGGTAATTCTTATTGCGCGCGTTCACCCCTATTTGGTCCCTGTTTTCTCAATCGCTTTATACGCGGCAAGTTGGCAGTGGCAGCTTGAATTCCCCGCAGAACCTTTTTCAGATCGTCCGTGGTTTTTCAATCCGTTGACGTGGCAGTTACTGTTTTTCACGGGCTTTGCCATATCTGCGGGCTGGATCAAGGCGCCACCACCAAACAAATGGTTGCTCATTGTCTGTATAATTTTTGTGTTAGCACTGGTTCCGATCAGTAACTGGCCGATTATGCGGGCGATACCAGAGCTGAAAGAAATCCGCACCGAACTGATATTCGGGTTCAAGAAAACCAACTTTGGGCTTTTACGCTGGTTACACTTTTTAGCCCTAGCCTATATTTGCGTGACCTTGCTGAAAGGGCGGGAACAGATCTTGAGGCATCGCTATTTCAAGCCGTTGATCAAATGCGGACAACAAGCTTTGCCCGTTTTCCTCTTGGGCATGACCTTGTCATGGATAGGCGGTATTGTTCTGGATCAGATCGGTCGCGATGCCTTGGCTCTAACCATTGTGAATCTCTCTGGAATGTCTATTCTCATTGGCTATGCATACCTGATGGGGTGGGTAAAATCATCCCCGTGGCGACAGGCTCCAAATAAGCCAATCCAGTTAGAGACAAAACCAGAAACTGATTTGAACAGGACTGTGGCTCAGCCTGCAGAATAATCAAAAATTTCGTTGATCGGGAGACACTTGCGTAACGCACTTAAATTACTCTTTGCAGGGATTGGAACCATCTGTTTTGGGCTGTTGTGGTCCTTAACAGCCTTTGCGCAAGGTCTCGTGATTAAGGATCAAAACGTTGTTCTGCCTAGCTTCAAAGATCCGTTAAAATATTCGCTTTACCTTCCTAAAAAATATTGTGTTAATAATCGCTTATACCCCGTTCTTTATCTTTTACATGGGTACGGTGGGTCCCATGAAGACTGGTTGAAAGCCGGGCAGGTTGCTAAGACATTGGATCGTTTGATCGCTGATCAAGTGATTAATCCCATGGTGGTAGTTATGCCCGCGGCGGGGAAGTCATGGTATCTCAACTCAGCTAAGCATGGGTCCTTTCAATCCGGCCTTGGACAAGAGCTTCTTGTGGTGATGGAAGACCTTCTTGCTAACAAAGTTTCCAAAGAAAAACGCGCCATTGCCGGACTGTCCATGGGCGGCTACGGGGCCCTAAAATTTGCCTTTGAAACGCCGGAAGACTATGTCGCGGTTGCTGCTTTAAGCCCAGCAATTTTCCCGAATACTGAAAGCGCTGATAACTTTAAACCGGTTCAGATAAAGCTTTTTGCCGGTGCCTATGGCGATCCTTTTTCTATTGAGACATTTAACCGAGAAAATGTGTTCACCGCACTGGAAAAGGCTAAGCCTGAAAGCTTTCCTCATACGTATCTGACGGTTGGGGATGATGACTGGTTTGGCCTCTACGAAGGCACCTTTGCGCTTTATAAAGAACTCAAGAGCAGGAAGCTTCCATCCGAGTTACGGATAACCAATGGTAATCACACATGGAAGCTATGGCGGGACGAAATTGAACAGGCATTGGTTTTTATAGATAGCAAGTTTAAAGCCGAAAAATCAGAAAAAACCCAAAAGCTTCTAAAGGAAACTCGTGATGATACTGCGGGGTTAAATTCAGAAAACAATAATATCATCCCGGCAGCGACAGCAGACAGAAACTCTTTTTTGTGTTCTTAAGGTAAAGTGCCTGATTGCAGGGGGAAGTGAATCTTATGATTTTACCAACCGTTTTATACTGTTCTACGTTGGTCGATTTTTCCCGGTATTAGAATAACACCAAGGATATAAATTCAGTAACTATTCCTGTCGGGAAAGTTAAACGGTTTTCGCTGTTCTTAGTTCGTGTTTAAGTTTATAGATTCATTGGGTTTTGTTAACGGGTGCGCTTATTCCAATGATTTTAAATGAAAACTCTCCAATTACTTTTAACGATCAAATTCCGAAACATGTTGATGTCGTCGTTATTGGCGCAGGCATTATAGGTATCTCTATCGCTTATTTTCTAGCGAAGCAGGGAAAGAAAGTTCTGGTTTGCGAAAAGGGGCGGGTAGCAGGCGAGCAATCCAGTCGTAACTGGGGGTGGGTGCGCCAACAAGGGCGTCATAGCTCTGAATTGCCCATTATGAAAGAAAGCCTGCGTATATGGCAGGGACTGGCAGAGGAAATTGGCGAAGACCTTGGTTTTCGACAATGTGGTTGTCTTTATCTTGCCGAAACTGATGTTATGGAGCAAGAAAACGAGGATTGGCTTGATATAGCCCGCCAGCACAATCTGGATACGAAGCTGTTAGGTGCGCGGGAAGTACAATCCCTGTTAGGTCAGGAAAACAAGTATTGGAAGAGTGCGATTTATACTGCCTCTGATGGCCGGGCAGAACCCTTGATTGCTGTTCCGCGGCTTGCCTCTGCAGCACAAGGTCTGGGTGTGAAAATTATTGAAAATTGCGCCGTTCGTTCCTTGGATGTCATGGCGGGAAAACTGTCTGGTGTCTATACAGAGCTAGGGCGTGTAAACGTTACTCAAGTTGTATCAGCAGCGGGCGCATGGTCTTCTCTTTTTGCGAGCATCCATAATATATCCCTTCCTCAACTGAAAGTTAAGGGCACCGTTGCGCGGACGGAACCTGTCACAGGTTTTTTCGAAGGAAATGCGGTATCAGAAAATATTGCTTTTCGTAAAAGAACAGATGGGGGATATAGCATTGCCCTTGCGGATCAAACATCGCATTCAATTTCACCCGATAGTTTTAGGTATTTATCCAAATTTTTACCTTTGATGAAAAAATCTTATCGGGATGTTTCTTTACGGTTTGACCGATCTTTTTTTAATGAAGTCGGTCATCGGGTTAAAACTAATCCGGCTAAGATATCGCCATTTGAACAAAACAGAGTTCTGAACCCCAAACCTGATGAAAACATTCTTAAACAAATGCGCGAAGCTCTAAAGTCCCATATGCCTGAATTGGCAAATGCCGCTTTTGTAGAGAGTTGGGCGGGTATGATCGAGACCACGCCAGATGTTTTACCAATTGTTTCGCAAGCTGATTACATAGATGGTTTTTATATGGTTTCAGGCTTGAGTGGCCATGGCTTTGGTATTGGTCCGGGAATGGGCAAGATTGTTGCTGATCTGATATGTGGGCGACCCATAGAATATGATCTAAGCCGTTTTAGACTTGATCGGTTTCACGATGGATCACCCATTGAACTAAGTATGTCTGCTTAATCAAATTTAGGAAACCAACTCGATATTCTGTATTGTATTCGCAGTTTCTCGTGGTGTTTTTTCTGCTTTTGCAGTTCCCGGGATTTTTGTCAGCCTCTTTAAGGCCCAAGGGTTTTCCGGGCGTTGTTTCAGTCGGGTGTCGAGAAGGTCTTTGGCTGTTGAGTATCGCTCTGCCCTGATCGATGCATCAATCAGGAGCCTATGGAAGACATCGCGCTGGGCGTGGCTGCCACCGATTTGTTGCAAGTCATCAAAGACAGGTAACAGATGATCAACGCACTGCGCATCATTTCCGGTCTTGCAGGCATGAATGGCTTTTGCCAATGGCATGCCATAGTTGCGAAAGATTTCCTGTGCTGTTCCTTCACCCTTTGCTTTTTCCCGCATAGTTTCGATAAAGGCATCGGCTGCTTTGGTGTTCCCGCTGCTCAGGATCGCGAGAAGGTAGTGCGCATCGGCGAAGGCTAGGCTGTGGTCATTGACGTGGTTGGCGGATAGCTTCGCTATTTCTTCCCAGCGATTGCCGACGTTGACGCCCTCTAACTCTAGACGATAGAGCAGGGAGACTGCGTTGCTGATATCACGGAAATCATCGGTATGATCCTTACGGATGTAGCAATCATACAGGCGCAACACTTCATCCTTTTGCCCCAGTTCCAGATGGAATAACGCTTTGTGCCAATGCATGTGGTACGAGAAGTTGTTACAGTTCTCCCACTCGTTTTGGTACTGTTTCAGCCAATTAATACCTTCGGACGGACGGTTGGACATTTCCAGAACATGGCCAACGGCGTGAGTGCCCCATGCATCGTTCGGGGCGATTTCTACACCGCGCTTGCCGGTTTTTTCTGCTTCTGCATAAGATCCGGTTTCTTCCAGACCAAAGCTGTGACAGCCCAGAATGAAGCCGTAATCGCGCACGTCTTCGTTCCATGCGTTCATGATTTTCGTGGTCGAGGCCCGCATACCGTGGTTTTGCCCACGAATAAATTGACAGGCGTGGGTGATCTTTACGCTGAGGGCATCAAGGGGATAATCATCAAGCAAGGCATCAAGTTTGACGATTGCTTTGTCGAGGTTGCCGTAACACCATTCTTCCAGAGCAGTTAGCAGCTCGCTTTCGCGGTGGTTTGCACCGCGTTCTCTGACCGATAGCTTTGCTTTGAACAGGGATTCCAGCGCAACGGGGTCTGTTTCGACCTTGGCCAGCATTTTGTAGAAAAAGCCCTTGGCAATCAACGCCAGAACCATTTGCGGATCGGCGACCAGTGTCAGGCCGAGAGCGTCGGGTGCTTTCTTTGAATGGGCGAGAAAGAGGGAGACTGTATTGTCAAAGTGATCAACGGCGTTTTGATTCAAAGCTGTTACTGCGTGTCCACGACAATCAAACAACACGGGGTGCCTCCATAGCAATTTTCATACGGCGATTTTTAAATTCTTAAATTCCATATGGCATGCATTGGGGCGTAATTTCCAGTGCTCAAAAGATGTCAAACCTTAGCGTTTTAGGTGGTTGTGATCACCGTGATAAGGCACGCGCTGTCCCAAAGTAGCAGAATAGCTTTGCTTTTTGTCTCTGTACTCAAGCACAGTTCACAGGCCGGACACAGCCTTCTGACAAAATTGTGAAAGGAAAAGAGTTATTGGATGGGTATTATAGGTTCGAAATCTACTACGAAATTTGACAAAACAGCCCATCAAACGGACCCTTTAATGCAAGTGCAATCAAGTTACATACTCTTCTCAAGTAGATATTTGCCACTGGTAATTTCTTTGCTGTCGCTTGTTGTGTTGTATTTCTATATGGGCCAACGGCCAGCCATCGCGACGGGGCTGGGCATTGCCTTGGGCATTAGCCTCTATCACGCGGCGTTCGGTTTTACCTCGGCGTGGCGACGTTTTTTGATTGAGGGCTGGGGTGCAGGGCTCAAGGCGCAGATTGTCATGCTTGCCGTTGCGGTCACACTTTTCTTTCCGGTACTCGATAGCGGCACTATTCTGGGGCACAGGGCATCGGGTTTTGTGGCGCCGGCAGGAACGGGTGTTGTGGTCGGTGCCTTTGTTTTTGGCATCGGCATGCAAATCGCGGGTGGTTGTGCCAGTGGTACGCTCTTTACCGTAGGGGGTGGCAGTGTCCGCATGGTGGTGACGCTGATCACCTTTATGTTGGGGTCGGTTATTGCAACGGTGCATCTGCCGTTTTGGCATACACTGCCCAAGTGGAAAGCGATTTCCATGGTGAGTCTCTGGGGGTGGGAACAGGCTTTGATTCTGCATCTGTTTGTCTTTGCCTTGCTCTATCTCTTTGTCCGCAGGGTCGAAAACAGAAATCTTCTGATGACAGAATCAGGGGGGACGTCCAAAACACCTTTATTCCAACGGATAACCCAAGGTCCGTGGCCGCTTGTGCTCGGCGCGGTGGCATTGGCTCTGTTGAACTTCGCGATGCTGGCGTTGCTGGGGCACCCGTGGGGGATTACATCTGGTATTACGCTGTGGGGCGGCAAGATGGTGTCTTTCTTTGGCGCGGATCTGTCCGATATTCCTTATTGGTCGGGCCGGATGGCGGCTCTTGATAGATCCCTGTTTAAAAGCGATGCCTCTGCTACCAACATCGGTATTGTCGCCGGGGCCATGAGCGCGGCGGTTCTTGCCGGAAAGTTTGGCAAATCGCAGAACGTCACCACCAAAGGTATTCTTACGGCCCTGATCGGCGGTTTGATGTTAGGCTACGGTGCCCGCTTGGCCTATGGCTGTAACATTGGTGCCTTCTTCAGCGGTGTAGCATCGGGCAGTGTGCACGGCTGGGTCTGGCTCTTTGCAGCTCTTGCCGGGAATATGATCGGCGTCCGCATCCGAAAAGCTTATAGTTACTCTACTTAACTCCTGTTTTGCGTTGTTTCATCGTTCGTGTAGGTCGCCTACACGTCTCTCTTCACGCCTTGAACAGAAATCGACTATAGCAACTATTGAACAGGTAAATGGCTATGAAGGAAGCAAAATACTCATAAAGAGAAGTGGCTCTCGCCACCTAGTTGTAGCTGCCGACGAGGGTGAAAGGGGTGCCGCCGAGGCCTTTTTTGAAGTAGGTCACGCCCTTGGCATCATCGGGATTAATCCCGCCGAGGTCGAGCCATTTGACGTCGCGTTTTTTTAGCTCCAACAAGGCATTCCACAGTAGGTAATTGTGCGCACGGGCATCGCGCCCTTCTTGCGAATTCCAGCCCACCAGATAGGTTGCACTGCCTTCGTGCAGAAACAATAGGATGGCTCCGACGGCTTCTCTGTTGTGCTCCCCATTCGGTCCATCTTGTAGTGCCCGCATCAACAGGAATTCACCACGGTCTTTTGTAAAGCGTTTTAGGTGTGCGACCAACGCGGGGCTTGGCCCTTTGAATTCTTTGAGGATCTTATCCATCTCGCTGAGTTTCAACAGCCAGTTCAGGTGTTTGCCCTCTGTGTCTAAATCAAGCGAGAGGTTTTTCTTCTCGGATTGATTAAGGGTATTGCGCCAGTTCTGTTTCAGGTTCGCGCGTAAGGCTTCTTCGGGCTGAGTCAGATCCAGCCAGATAGATGAATAGCCATCGGTCTGAATTCGGTTGAGGCCAAATTTCGCCAACAAAGCACGGTTTGCTTCGGTATCCGGCATTTCGGGCAGGAAGTATCTAAACCGCCAGGGACGCGATGGGTAGCGTTTTTGAATTTCCGCCCAGAAAAATTCATGAACCTCTTGCGGAAGATCGGGTTCCAGCCACAGTGGCCCGCGATAGAGCCGAACCTTGTGAAAGACGCCGAGTAATCGCTGTTCCAGTACCTGACAGATACCGACAATACGACCTTGCCAATAAATCGTTGCAAACTTGCCAACCAGACGTTCAGTTACCAAGACGGCTTGTGCATAGGGCCAGCTTTGCAACAGGTTTGATTGCTCTGCCTTGCGCACAAGGTCCCGCCATTGGCGTACGGAAACGTCATTCCATTTGATAGCTAATAGATTTGCGTCCGGTGATGAACTAGATGCTTTGGCGACTGGCTTGGTCTTCTTTTGTGACGTTAATTTTTTTTGCGATTTTTGAGGCATATAAGAGCTGTTGTTCGCTAATTTTTTTTATGAATCATCTATTATCCATAATGCTTTATCTATGGCTTTGTAAATGATTTCCCGATATATTCGTGCTATTCTTACATAAGTTCAACAACCATAGTTATTAAACCTAGTTTTTACTTAAGACGTGTAAGTGACCTACACGAACGATGAAACAACGATAAGGAAGAGTTAGGTTGGATCACTATCAAAAGGGATACAAGGTTTTATGGCGAAGGTAGTAGCGGTTTATAACAAAGAAAGAAGACGCGATCATCGCCGTGCAGTGAACCTTGCCGCAAAACTAAGTGGTATAGAAGCTCTTCTCAAGGGTGTCCGCGTAACCATTAACGATATTAGCCCCGGTGGTGTCGGCATCAAAGGCGAAGAAACCGACCTTGAAGAATACGGCGATATGGACGTTATCGTTGACGACGGCGAAAAGCTGGATATCGAAGGACTAGGCTTGAAAGTTGGTGATATTGTCAGCCTCGAAATTTTGCTGAAAAAAGCTGATCCCTTTTTGATCGATATCGAAATCCGCCGCGCGGATACTGACCACGGCAAACTCGGCGCCCGTTTTATCGACATCGGTAACAAAGACTTTAATACGCTGGAAAAGATCGTTCTGGGACGGTTGAGGTAAGTTTGTTGGGCACGAAAATTTCCTCCACATATATTGGTCACCCTTGAGCACCAAGTGTTAGGATAGAGAGGTTTTCTGGCCCCTCAAGCTTTCTCGCAACCGGAAGAATTTAAGGGAAGAATTTAAGAATTTACAATCTTATCCCGATTGTTCCGTCGCCTTTCAACAGGGTGATTTTTGGTAAGCGTGTCTGCTAATTGTTGTTCTGTAAAAGGCTTCGTCAAAACATCAACCATGCCAGCTTTCATAAACTCAATATGACGGTCAGCAAAGGCTTCTGCTGTTAACCCTATAATGGGTAAATCTTTTCCAATTTCAGTTTTAAGGATGGTTTTCGTTGCATTGATGCCATTCATCTCTGGCATATGGATATCCATAAGGATTAAATCTGCCCAGTTATCCTTTGCTGCATCTACAGCAAGAAGGCCGTTTTCCACATGCCTTACAGAATGTCCGAACTTCGTTAAAAATGTTTTTGCGATAAGCGCGTTAACAGCATTGTCTTCTGCAAGTATAATGTTGAGAGGAGGTAGGTCCGGCTGCTCGTTGTTTTGTGCCCGTAACAACACCTGGGAAATTTCTTCTTCTGTTGCAGCTTGAAATGGAATGCTGGTTATAAATTTAGTTCCTTCACCCCGATTATTTTTCGCTTTAATCGTTCCCCCCATGAGTTCGGATATTTGTTTAACAATAGACAGCCCCAAGCCTGTACCCCCGTATTTACGGGTTATTGTGTTATCCTCTTGCGTAAAAGCATCAAAAATTGCATCACAGCGGTCGGGGGCAATTCCGATACCTGTATCTTTAACTGTAAAATATAATAAATAATCCTTTGGAACAGGAACGATATTCTGCATCTTCTCTTTATCAGATATAACTTCTATATCTAAGCTTACGCGCCCCTGATCAGTAAACTTGATAGCGTTACTTAATAAATTCCATAAAATTTGACGTAGCCTTACAGCGTCTCCCTTTAAGACTAGATCTGAGTCTCCGTCAGAATGCACGGCTAATTCCAAGCCTTTTTCGTCAGCCAAGCTTTGGAAAGGTGTGGTGATTGTTGAAACTAATGTCGATAAAGAAAATGGGTGTTCTTCCAGTTCCAGCCCCCCGGCTTCGATTTTGCTCATATCAAGAACATCATTGATAATTGCCAAGAGTGTCTGTCCCGATGAGAGGATGGTGGTTACTTTGTTCGATTGGTCGCGGTTGAGGTCAGTATCCTGTAAAAGCTGTGCCAGTCCTAGTACACCGTTCAAGGGAGTTCGTATTTCGTGGCTCATTGTTGCCAGAAAGTTCGATTTGGCAACATTGGCTTCGTCTGCTTCAATTTTAGAGATTTCTAACGCCTTTTCGGCATTCTGTCTTTCAACCAAATGTGTATCAAGAGAATCAATAAACTGGTTAACAGCATCTATGAAGAGGCCGAGTTCATCCTTGCTTCTTCCCGTAATTTCCAGACGGTTAATTCCGGGTGCCTTGGGGTTAATTTCCCGAATTCTTGAGGTCATAGTCGCTAAGGGTAAAAGGAGGCGATAACGTAGAAACCATACGAGGAGGACGATAATCAGAATAAAGGAACCTCCGGTTAGGAAAGTCGAAAAGGTGATGTGGTTTGTCAGCGAGTTGATTTCATCGGACACATAAGTTGTTTTATTTTGCCGTTGTGTGGCCAGTGTTTCTGTTAAAATTAGTAATGAGTTGATGGCAGGTGTGTCATCAACGGCAACTTGATCGTCAACCAGGGAAATAGACTGGCCAGAGTTGATCAATAATTCGGCATGGGTAATTGCGCTGAGGTATTCGCGTAACATTTGCTCAATATTATTAAGCGCAGTTTCCTCTTCTTTAGAAATATTCATGAGCCTGTAGGCGCTTATGATAATTTTTGCTTCAAGCATCGACCTGTGAGACGTGAGGAGATATTTCTTATCGTGACGGAGCAGGTAGTTTTTGAAGTTATGTATCATCCCGCCATAGCCAATTGTGCCACGAAGGGTAGAAAGATACGCCTGTTTCTGTACGATACTGCTCTCATTCTTATTCCATGAGCTATCTAGGTCATTGATATCACGTATTAAGGTCCAGTTATGGATCAGTGTAATCACCACAGATAGGGCCAGAAAGAAGAGTAGATATTTCCCAAGTTGACTGATCGTGAGGATTTTCATCGGATTATTCATTGAGCTTAATCCTTAACGATCAGCGGGGTGTTGTTTGAACGGGCAGTAATTGCGTCAATACGCCGGATGGCAAGATCAACCAGCCCAAATACATCACTGGGCGTTTTTTCTATGATATTGTTTTCTTTGAAAAAAGAGCTTATTTCAATTGGGGAAGATGATTTGTAAAGAATACTTTCAGACATGTTGATCAAGGCTTGGCCTGAATGCAGATAGACTTGACTGG
The DNA here is from genome assembly GCF_048259265.1 of Kiloniella sp. NCBI lineage: Bacteria > Pseudomonadati > Pseudomonadota > Alphaproteobacteria > Rhodospirillales > Kiloniellaceae > Kiloniella > Kiloniella sp. The sequence continues at coordinate 42,278 of NZ_JBLXHT010000011.1, forward strand.
GCGTAATCTCTTTATTTTTACTGCTAAGAAGATTAGACAGGCTGTGATCTAACAGGGTATCTGATCTTACGCTTTTTGGTGCTTCATCAAGATGATCCAATTTTTCTTGAAATAGTTTGACCCGTTTTAAAACATGTGCAGGAATTTTGCCGGAAAAAGCTTTGGGTTGCATATCTTGCAGTTGTTCAAGCCATACTTGGTCATCAGAATAGAGCGTGGCAAACGTGAGAACGGCCCTGTTCATGTTAGACCAAAGATCATAAACAAGGCTGGGTTTCAAACCAAGTTCGACTGTCTGTTCAGCGCCTTGCGCAGTTGTCGTAACGGGTGAGATTGAAGCCAAGACAAGTATGATTTTAAACAAAGAGAAAATGAAGATTTTCTTTAAAATTCCGATGTCTCCCTGAGTTTGAAATTTAGTGAGTTTGAAATTTAGCGTTGATTATCTAAGTCATTCTTTAAGTTTATATTAAAAATAATCTGCCGCTACGAGTTTAATCGCCCATAAGATGGTTTTTTATGCAAGCATAGCCTCTATGACGCCAAGCCGCCTTAATTGGTCGCACTTCGCAGCGGTTTAACACTTGCGCTGGTGCTTCCGAAGGTACTGGCTTTGTCACTGACGATAACCCGAAGTAATGCACACAAATCCGTTTTTTTAAATCGATTTGAACAGTCACGCAAAATTTGCCAAAATTCTTTTGAAATAATATGTTCATAATCTGTCAGATCATGCTACATAGGCGTCAGAACAATCAGGCCTTATACCATCCCACACCTTCAACACGGATGAGGCCTACTAACTTTATTGCTATTGCTGTTCATGTTGTTTTAGCAATACCCTTACAAAACAGGACGTTATAAATTGTCAATACTTACACCAGATCAAATGGACGATATCATTTTTGGAATGGGCATGACCCATCGCGAGGCCGCCGGCGTTCTCAGAGTCCCGGCAAGGGATCTTTTCAGCTGGGTACAGGGAAAGTCCGAAATCCCTGATGAAAAAGCTACAGAACTGCTCAAGCTCGAAGAAATGATTGAGGATTATGCCGAAGACATTCTGGCGACCGTCGACGATATCGTCGAAGAAAAAGGTAAGCCTGAAAGTGTTCCCGTTATACGTTATCTCGGCAACAAAGTGTTCAAAGAGTGGAACCCGGGATTCTATAAAATATTCCGCTATCACAAGCTGTACAGCACGGTAATCACCCGCGCACGTATAGAGCTTAATAGGGAAGACATCACGTTGGTTCCCGTCACGTTTGATCCCGAGAGTTATCAAGACTTCCTTGGTGAAAAAGAAGATAGCGAAGCCAACCGTCTTGCTTGGGCCGAAGCTATGACTGCCGAAGCTATGAGTACAAAAACTGCCGAGACAAAGGCTGCGAAGAAAGAAGTTCCGGCAGAAGAATCTCCCGAAGAAGATACTGGCGCAGAAGAGATTGACCCAGAAGAGACTGACGAAGAATAGACCGCCAATTCTTAAGTCTGTTAAGGTAAGTGGGGGAGGGTAGATTGCCGGATACATCAAATACGCCGGATACTCCAGATACGTCGGAAATCCTAGATACTCTAGATACTAGGGTAATTCACTATCCTGCCCCACAAGCCGATATCTCATGCTTTCCAGAGGCCTATTCGGCTGCTGAAAGCGCAGAGATTTTTGAACAGCTGAAAGCCGATCTGGATTGGCAGCAAGCGCATATCTCTCTCCATGGCCGGACCGTACCGATCCCCCGTTTACAGCAATGGTACGGAGAGTCGGACTATACCTATTCGCGTCTGTACATGCCCGCAAGGCCGATGACGCCTTTGCTGTTAAGCCTCAAGCAACGGGTGGAAGACTTAACCGGGTTTACCTATAACAGCGCGCTTTGTAATCTCTACCGTCACGAGCGAGACAGCGTCGCGTGGCATGCGGATGATGAAGAAGAATTGGGCACAAATCCGGCCATTGCCTCGCTCAGTTTTGGTGGTGATCGGATTTTTCAATTCAAGCCAAAATCAGGCGAGACCCTGCCGTTCGATATCAACCTGAAAGCGGGCAACCTGTTATTGATGAAGGGCGAAACCCAGCACTACTGGCTCCACCAGATCCCCAAGACCAACAAACCAACAGGCGAGCGTATCTGTCTCACCTTCCGGATGACCTATTCCTGATCAGGGCAAACGTCACAGACTTTAAGGCGCAGATTTAAAGATGCAGATTTAAAGGTAATGTCTTATGTGGGGGAGCTTCTTGGGCAAAAAAACGCCAATGGAGAATTGCCTCGTAATGAAAATTGCCTCGTGATGAAAATTGTCTTGGCTGAAAACGCTCTGTGGTAGAGGCATCCTTTTTAATCGACACTGAAATCCATTGCACCGATGCTGACCGGGGCAAACACTGCGCCTGCTTAGTGAACATCGGCACCAAATTAAAACACTGGAAAAGATCGTTCTGGGGCGGTGGTTGAGGGAGGGAATTGTTTGGTGCACCAGAAGCAGGCATTAATCGGACCTGCTGCAACAGTCTAAATAACAAACCTCAAACAACACCCGCTCAAAAAACGAGTATAAAGAACGAACCCCAAGGCATATCAGCCCGCAGCCCCTGATAAATCTTCCGCAAGCATCAGCGCATTGTTGTCGGGGTCATAGAACGTCGCCGTTTTGACCATGCTTTCAACCACGTCTGTTGGGCCGTCAAACCGTACCCCGGCATCTTCCATCTTGCTCCGTGCGCTATCAAGGTCTGCGATGCCGAACACAGGAACACAGTTTCCCGGTGCCGGTTTTGTGTGCTCGCCAAGGCCGATTGTTACGTTTTGTGTGTTGGTTTTAATCTCTGACCAACCCGCTTCATCCATATGGTACATAACCTCAAACCCGAGCATTTCCTTGTACCAATCCGCACTTTTGTGACGGTCTGTGACCGACATGGCAATTGTGATGGTTTCATTCAATTTTACGAGCGACATAGCTTTTCCTTTACGGGGCTCTTCTTTTACGGGGTTTTCCCTTTAGGGGCTTTCTTCTATTCTCAAAATATAGTAACTATACTTTATGGACATAAATGCATTTGTCAACATCACATCACGCGCATGGTCACTGCCCATCCTTGCAAAGCTTCACGCTGGCATAGCGGGGCGGCAAGCCCCCTTGCTGAGTGCAACGGGCGCAAGCAGAACCGCCTTCGCACAGAGCATGGCGCATCTGATCAATATTGGCCTGTTGGAACGCAACCCCGGCCACGGCCACCCCCTGCGCCCGGAATTCCGCCTGACCCCGCTGGGCCAATCCGCAGCCGAAATGGCGCATAAAGTTCTGGATGTATCGGAAGAAAAAGAACAGGACTTGATACGCAGATCCTGGACCTTGCCCGTGCTGGCAACCCTGCAAAAACCAAGTCAGTTCAGCGAGATCAAGCGCAACCTATCAACCATCACAGACCGCGCCCTGTCCCAGTCCCTGCGCCGCATGGAAGACCGAAAGTGGATCCACCGACGCGTTGAAGACGCCACCCGACCGCCAATGCCCATCTATCACCCCATCAATACCGGGGCGATGATCAGTACCGTGACAAGCGGTGTGATTTTTGGGTGATGAGAGAAACGGAGTTTTTTGATCGAACATCAAAGATCACCGCTTTGATTCTAATTAAGGCAACCTCGGCGCCAGCTTAGTGAACACTAGTATTAAAGACTTTTATATGCTGGAGAAGTTTTTTAGAACGGCAAAGGTAACTCTATTGTGAAGAAACTTTATATAATCGCAAGTGTGGTTAAGAGTATATTTTTTCTAATACGTTATTTTTCGTCAAATAAATCTCTTTGCCTATTGCGGGATAATTTTTCTACCGCACGACGCGCACGGTCTAATAGGTATATTACTTCTTGAATTTTCTCTTGGTTATCAGGAGATGTTGTGTCTCGTTTTCCCTGTGCCAATTCATTGTTGACTGCGCCTCCTGTCTTAAAGCGACCGCTTACATTGCCAAGTAGGTTAACGGTCATGCTTGTTGTCTGAACCGTTCTAAAAAGATGCGCCGATTTTGATTCACTACGGAACATTTTTAGTTCTTCAATCGCTATATCCTCCCTAATAGGAACGAATATATTTGTATTAGAACACATGTCGCGAACGACACGACGTCCAAGACAATTGCCAACAGTCAAAGCATCATTTCCATTTTGGAGAGATGACACTACACCGAACCATAGGGCTGCTGCAGGCAGCTTGGGTAATACGTCATCTAGAAGAGATAGCTGTGCAAATGACCCGTTTCCGATCATTGATATTATAGTACCTGCGAGGAATTCTCTTGTAAGTAAATCTGAAGAGGAATCAAAAAGTTCGGGAAGAACATTCCGCACTATGCGTACTCTTTCTTCTCTAGAACGACTTAAGCCAGCAACATTTTTAGCAAGGTTAGGGAACTCTTTCATAAATGAAGATAGGTATTCTTGACTAGAGGCATTGGTTAACAAGGCGTGTTTCAGAGCTTGGACAATTTTTTTACGGGAGCCACGAGGTTTACGAGCGTTTTTTTCGGTTATTACTTCTGAAATAATTTCCCAAATTTCCGTTATTTTTTGTGGGTTTAAGAAAAGATTACTAGAATCTTCTAGTTCGCGTGCTGTCTGCCATCGGTCAGAGATGTCACTAATTCTCTCTGAAGTATAACCTTGCCAAACAGCTTCAATGAGAGATGCGGACAGGGTCGCTTGAACTGCAGAAACAGATATTTTTTCGATTGCTTTTAATCGCGCACGTGATTGAGTGTAAACCTCGGCTATTGCAACACCAATTAAACATTCAAATTGTAAACTCATTCCCTGCTGATATGGGGGTGCGTTCAATAACTCAGGCAATAATTCAAATGGGACAACTTTGAAAAACGCTGAAAAAGGTGTGAAACCTTTCACATAGGTTCCTACAAAAGCATAGAAGTCAGAAATTTTATCTTGAGGTATAGAAATTATTGGTTGGTTTGAAGTGGGAAATTTCGGGTCATCATATATCAGTGCAATATTATTTTCTATGTTTTGGCGCATTTTGTTTGCGGTTAAGCGTACAGGTTTTGGCGAAGGCTTTCCGCCGAGCCAATCTAAAAAGCTCTCTCTATCTAACAAGCAAATTAGCATCTGAGTTCCTATTTGAACAGATCATCAAGATGAGGTTTAGTTGGGGGTGCTGAACAAGCTTGTAACCCATTTTCAAACCAGCCAGGAAGCGTACCACGATGATAAACAGATAGCGATGTTTTACACCGAGTGACAGCGGTATAGCACATCTTTTTTTGAAGACGAAAGTTCTTCACAAGATCCATGCCTAGTAGATGAGCAGCGCGGAATTCAAGTCCTTTCGCTCCATTAATACTTACTACAATCACTCTTCGCTCTTTTTCAAATGCTGTGTATTTATCGTCACTCGTTTGAATATGAGCCTTATCGGCAATAGATGATTTTTGAATTAACTCTGATATCGTAGCAAGCTCAGATTTTCTCGGACATAATACTCCGATAAGTTCATCTGGATAAGCATCTAGCTGTACTTTGATTTGCTCTACTGCTTGATATACTTGATCCTCGATGTCGATGCTGGTGTTAGATATGACTGTTGATGGGAAGCTTTCTTCGTCATAGTTTGTCGTGGCTTCAAGGCCAGCTGCGGAATCAATTTGGTTTTGAATTCCATCTGCAACCCGGCACACAAACACACCGTTTCTGTAGTGTGTGGTTAAAGTTGAAACTGTTGCGCCTTTTTCTTTAAGGGAATCCAGAGCGCCATCAATTTCTGTCGAGATGCGTTGCTTACTATCACCAACGGCAAAAAGCCGTGTCGTAAATCTAGAGATCACTTCAAGTTCATTAGGGGAATAGTCTTGCGCTTCATCTAAAAGGATGCAATCAAATTGATTTTCAGGCTTATTGAGTTCTGCTAATGTTGAAAGCTCAATTAAAAGCCTTGCTCTTAAAGATTCAAAATCCGGTTCATCTATCGTGATGCCATTTTCACTTAGAAGAGTTTTACCCCACTTTACATATGTTTGAATTTTATCATTATCGAATGGGTAATGAGCAGAACCAGATGCAAGAAACTCTTTCAAAACCCTCCCAAATGCGAGTACTACAAGGTTTTGCAACCCATTTCTATATAAATATGTAGCTCGTAAAAGTAGAAGATTGGTTTTGCCGCTTCCGGGAGGCCCGAGAATGAGATGGTGTCCATCTGGGTTTAGTGCGACGACTTTTTTTTGCTCTTCATCCAGTTCTGAAGCATTTGTCCACCAAGTTTCGGCCATAGCTTTTAACTTTCCAAAATACTTAAATCTATATTTCGATTAACACCATTGGGTCCATAATTTTGAGCCTGCTCAACAGCCACGTAGATACTATTTTCGAGTATGCTTGTAATTCCATTTTCCGTAAAAATTCCGACAAATAGTTTTGTTGGTTTGGCATTCTGTGTAGGATTTCCAATATATGCTGACGAAAACAGCTCAATGGCTCCAATATTTGGGCTCAGAATATTAATTGTGTAGCAGATAGATAACTTCATTGGCATACTAAAGTTATTGTTCGGGCCTAGCGTGATAGTGACTTCATTTTCAAATCTTGTGACGACTACTGGAGGAAGGCTAGAGCTATTACTCGCGCGAATCCCACGGACTTTCAACTTGATCGTATCAATTACAGTTTGTTGCAATTCACTCGGGTCAACATCATTGTTCGTCTCGTCTGTTTGAACAGCTTTGGCTATTGCTTGACGACTAGTCACTCTTGTTTTTGCTGCTTCTGCAGTTGTATTATCTGCTTTAGGGGGAGAAAAATCATCCCAACCTAAAATGTCGGTGCGGACCTTAGGTGTTTTTGCGAGGCATACTATTGCTAAATCGACTAGGTAGCTTGGAACCGCTTTGTTGTGAATAGTCGGAACATCGTCCTTAACGGCAAGGACTAATCGACTGTAGGGAACAGATCGATCTGCAAACAACTCTTCACGCATTAGTAGATCGTGCAAGACGCCGCCAATTTGGTAAAATGTTAATGCTCTCCAACCTAGGGTCGAATCTTCTTCTTCTCTGAAAAGAAACTCAGGGGAGCTATATTGAAGAGTGCCAACAAAAGGTTGGACGCCATTATCATCAGTTATGCCAGGTTCTCCAACGGGACGCAAGACACCGAAATCTAATAGGACTAGCTTCGAATAGTTTTCTAAAATGGCTATATTTTCAGGTTTAATATCGCGATGGACTAAGTCGAGGTTCTCTAAAAATCGAGCACAATCGGCTAGTTGGGCAATTAATGAGCCAATGTTTTCGGTCGGGATTTTCTGCAAACAGTCTTTTAAGTTTGGTCCGTCTAGATACTCCATTACCAAGTAGTGATTTTTGGTGATGTCATCAATACCGCCGCCAAATAATTTAACCATATTTGGATGGTTATGGCCAACAAGTGTTAGTTCGCGCTTTATCCTTGCGAGTTGGACTTCATCACCGTATCGCTCGATTAACTCATCATCAAATATTTTAACTGCTGATTTTTCTTGCTCTTTGCTAGCTAGGAAAACTGCTGCGGATTTGCCTTGATTAATTAGATGCTCAATAGTCCAACCATCAATGCTTTTACCTTTAAGCTGTTCCTCAAGTTCAAGTGCTTTTATTCTGTCCATTTGAGATACTTTTAAATCTTAATTTTACATAATATTTTAAAAAAATTGTATCTCCAAAACTCCAGTTACTTTGGGCAACTTCTATTTTGACGTTACAATTTTTAGAAATTTTTGTTACCTACTTGGAGAGTTGGCACTATACGTAAACTCTTAATATAGTACCTTGTTTTTCAATGACCATTTTGGGGTTGAGAGAAGAGTCTTCTGTTTAAAATACACAGTATAGAAAAATATTTAAATCACAACCTTTAGTGTTATTTTTGTGGTAAAAGCTATTTCTAGTCCTTCAGACCAATCACCCCATCAATACAGGTCGCCCCTTCGCCGTCGCAATAATAGAGCTTTCGATAAAGAGTTGGTCGCCGCCGGCGTCGGTGATGATTTTGTCGAACTGGTCAACCTCGACGATGATATCTGTGGCACCGCTTTCTTCTGCCATTTGATAGGCCTTTTCTTCGGCGTGGGATTTGGCGTAGTCAATGGCGTCTTGGGCGACGGTGAAGTTCTTTTGCTCGCTGCCCATGTGGGTGCGGAAGCGGCCCTTTTCGGGGGAGGAGATTGTGACGGTGTATTTCTGGACAACGCCGCCGCACACGGCACCAACTGCGTTTGACACATCGGCGTTTTCCGGCAGGTTTAGCTCGGTGTTCAGGCGTGCGGTGATTTCCGGGTAATAGATGGCTGACGGGGCACCTGTTGCCACGATGCCTCTGCCCAGTTTGACAGTAAAGTCCAGAAGGGGGGTGTCGGTGGTGGTTGTCGTGTCGCTTTTGTTGTTAAGCGCATTGTCGAGCAGGGCGGTGCCTAAGCTTTGGCTATCGGCCATTTTTGGAATGTTTGCTTCGATAAAGGCGGTATCGAGAATGGTTTTACCCGCCTGAACGATTGTTTGCTGATAAATCAATTCCGCAAGGTCGTCTGGTGTGACGCCCAACAGGTAATTATCGCGCTGAGCCTGTCTTAAAAACAGTTGCGCGCAGAGCAGGGCGCCATCGCGGGTCCAGTTATTTTGTTTGTTCTGGATATGGCTACTGTCACTGGGGGTCAGGCCAGCATTAATGACGAGGCCGCGATCAATCAGGCGTTGCAAGGGGCCAGCCATGGCCGGGCGTTCCAGCAACTTGTTCAGGGCAACGGGGCTGTCGGCGAGGCTTTCCCAGATTTCCAGCTCCAGCCGTGATAGGCTGGTGAGGGCGGTGTTGAGTTCGCGCAGCTTTAATGCAAAGCGTCCGTCATGTTCGCCAATACGCGCGTTACGGAGCTGTTGTTGTAATTCTTCCAGCACACTTGGGTACTGTTGCGCCAACAAACTGATGGGATAAGTCCTTCTCGGACCAATAGATAAGAGGGCACTTGTGCCCCTCTGTGTCCGGTTGAGGGCGACTTCACTGTCACCGCCCAATCCATAGGTGCTGACGGCGACGGCCTTGACCATGGTGCGCCAGCCGCCGACGTTGGCGCCTTCTTCGCTGAGCTTGGGTTCACCATCCATCAAAATCGCGATATCGGTGGTGGTGCCGCCCATATCGACCACAAAGACATCACTGGCACCTGACAGATATTTGGCCCCGACCACAGAGGCCGCAGGGCCGGACAGAATGGTTTCAACCGGACGTTCCAGCGCGGTTTGCGCTGATATCAGTGACCCGTCGCCCTTGACCACCATCACGGGGGCCTTGATGCCCTTTTCCTGTAACATGATATCGACGGAATGAATTAGCTGATGCAGTTGCGGGATCAACTGTGCATTCAAAAACGCGGTGAGGGCGCGGCGCGGGGCATCCAGCCCCGATGACAGTTCATGGGCACAGGTCACCGGGCGATCTGTTTTTTCCAGTATCAGGTTGCGAACGGCTTCTTCGTGGGATGCATTGCGCACCGAAAAATAACCCGCAACCGCAAAGGCGGATACATTGGGGGCGTGTTCGTCGATGGCCCGTTGTACTGCGATGATATCCAGCGGGGATTGCTCATCCCCCAATGGCGTATGACCGCCATCAATAAAGACATAGGGGTTCTTGCCAATGGCGGTGCCGAGATTGGATCGTTCCAGTGATCCCTTGTCATAACCGATCATCATCAGACAGACCGGGCTGTCATGGGCTTCGACAATGGCGTTGGTGGCAAGGGTGGTGGACAGGGACACCATGCGGATCTGGTCGCCCTCGCGATCCATAATCCGGTTGACTGCATCACAGATACCGATGGACAGGTCGTGTTTGGTTGTCAGTGACTTGGCGGTCCGCAGCACACCGTCTTCTTCTGTGAAAAGAACCGCATCCGTATAGGTGCCACCCGTATCAATACCTAACAACATTCCCGAATAATCCGTAACTGCCAGTGAAAAAAGAACCCGTGATATAAAGAGCTTATACCTAAATCTCCTAGCAATTTACTATGAATATTGCTTCTCTAAAAGCGACGAGTGCTGTTGACGCAAATAGCAAAGTCTCTGATCGTCTTTATTTATTCCTCTTCGGCGTTATTTCATTGCTCATGTAGGTCTCCTACACGTCGCTCTTCACGCCTTGAATAGCAGTGAATTAAAAAATAGGGGCGTGGTGCCTCACCACATAAGCACGTTTCCTTTTGTGAGCCTTAATAAGGTACCTATCTTTTGCGGGCCTTGATCAGGCCGAGGGCACCGATCATGCCGATGGTCACGATGCTGACGCCGATGATCTCTATGGTCGTTGGCTCTTCGCCCAATACAGGAAAGGCGAGGATAACGGCGATACCGGGAACCAGTGCGGCGAAGACGGCACCCTTTGCTGCGCCGAGCAAGGCGACGGCCTTGGTATAGAACAACAGGGCAAGAATGGCAGAGCCGATGCCTTGGAACGCAGCCTGAAACAGGGTTTCTTCAATAGGCGCGACAAAGATTTGTGGATCACCAAAGGTAAAGTAAAGTGGTAGGTAAATGACCATGGACAGCACAGCAACCAAGGCTGTGGCGTGGAGCGGATCAGCCTTGAAGTACTTTGTGCCAATGGTATAGCAGGCCCAACTGCCGCCCCCGGCAACAAACAACAGGTGCCCCATCCATTGGTTATCCCCCGCCATGGCAAAGCCGGACCAACCGAGCAGGGCAACACCAAGGATAATGACCCCGAGGCCAAAGAGACGATTTTTGTCGGGTCGGTCGCCAAGAATAAACCAGCCGCCGATTGTGGATAGGGTCATCATGCAGCTTGGCGCGATGATCCCCATATGGCTGGCCGGGGCAAAGTTAAGCCCTGTGACGGTGAGCAGCATATAAGGCGCACCAGCCCCGAATGCCAGCAACAGACTACCGGGCAAGCCGATGCCTTTGAACCCGCGCTTGAGGATCAGGGGCAAAAGAATAATGCCCGCGACACCAAAGCGTAAGGCCGTAATATCATAGGCGTTCAAGGTCTGGTTCTGAAGGCCAAGGCTGGACACCACGGGCCACGCCCCCCACAACAGAGCAGCCATCAAGCCGTAAATGATACCCATTGTCAGTGCACTTTGCTCTGCCTTTAAAGCCTGATCCATAATTCTACCCGATACTCAAAAATATGTTTTACCTTTTTCATCCGGATCATAGCCGAATATTTACGTCGTTTGACTGCAAAATAAGTGGTTTCCCGATCAAAAAACTGCAACAAATAGAAATCGAAGCATTTTTTCGACTTTTACACGGCTTAACGGTTATCGAAACAGGCAACGGATTAGTGTCGCCCCTCTGATTAGCTAGAGCCAGACCACTTTAAAGACCAAGATGAAAATAGATAATTTCGACAAAGCTATCCTGAGATCGTTACAGGAAAATTCCCGCCTTAAATCAGATAGCATTGCGGAACAAGTTGGTCTGTCCGCGACCGCGTGTCAACGCCGTATTAAACGGCTTAGGGATATGGGGGCCATCGAAAAAGAAGTCGCGGTGATTAACCCCAAAGTTTCCAGCCATGGCCTGACCCTGATTGTGCAGCTTGTCATCGAACGCTGTGACGCCAAGATGTTGGACAAGCTAACGGCGCAGTTCCTTGCCGAAACCGAAATTCAACAGTGTTATAACCTGACCGGGGCTTTTGACTTTCTGTTGATCGTCACCGCAGAAAACATGACGTCATACGAGAAATTTACCAAGCGGGTGTTTTTTGACAACCCGGCAATACAGGAATTCACCACCACCGTCGTGATGGAAAACGTCAAACGTGGCCTGGAGTTGCCAATATAATCCCTAGCTGTTTTAACTGGGGCGGCTTTAGTTAGGGGCAATTTTAGGTGGCGGCGCTTTGCCGGAGTTTAATGAACTCTCTAGTCTTGTAGGCCGAGGTGTTTGGGGTAGTTGTTTAGCTTAATTTTAGCTCAAGGCGTGAAGCGCGACGTGTAGGTGACCTACATGAGTGATGAAGTAACGTATTAGATATTAGGCTATGAGATATTGGAAGAAAAAGTTAAGCTAGACAACTATATCTACGCCTGAAGAAGACCCTGCCAATGGGGCGAAGACTGCACGATTTTTGCCATGGCCTGATAGCCTTTTCCGGTTGAATGCAGACCGTCGTTCTCTGCCAGTCCCGCCATAAAATCATCGCTCGCGCTCAGGGCTTTGTGCATATTGATAAAGGGGATGTTCATATCCTGACAGATCGCACCGTATTCTGCTGATCCGCTGGCCAGTTCTTCGTTTTTAAAATCAAAATGCATGTTTGATACGGTCGAGAAAAAGGGCAGCTTGCTTTCATCAACAGGTGTCGGGCCAAAGACAAGCAAGGGCGCGATTTCTGAAAGTTCTGTCATCAGGGCTTTGAAGTTTTTCATGGCTCTTCGGCGCGGCGTTCTCGGCATAGGTTTTTGGTGTATACCACTTTTGATAAGGGCAAAATCGTTAGATCCCGTGGCGAAGACTATAAAGTCCTTTGTATCCTTTAATCGTGCCTGACATTCAGCTGCCGCGCGGCCCGATATTTCCTTCAGCGTTTGCCCTCTGACGCCCAGATTATAGTGGATAAAATTTTGTTTTGTTTCTGCCTCTAAAAGCGCGAGGCGTCCGGGCATCCCCAGCCGTGCTTCATCCCCCATTCCTTCCATGACGGACGCACCCAGAAAACAAACTCGTTTCATCTTTTTATCTTTCGGTGTTGGTTTCGTGGCTTAGGCAAAGAGAGAAGGGTAGGCCCCGAGTGCCTGAGCACCGCCCGTGTGCAGGAAGATCACTGTATCGCTTTTGGTCAATGTACCCTGTCTGATATGATCAACAAGGCCAGCAAAGGCTTTGCCGGAATAGACAGGATCAAGCAAGATGCCTTCGGTTCTGGCTAGTAACTCGATTGCTTCGTTCCCTGCATCGGATGGAATGCCATAGTTGCTGCCGCCATAGCCCGTGACCACCTGTAAATCCTGCGCGGGGTCCCAAGTCTCGAACCGACCAAGGCGCTCCAGTGTTTCCGGCACAATAGATTTAATGGCGTCTGTAACAGGTACGGGATCTCCATCGACTTCGACGCCGAGAACAGGAAAGGGGCGTTTCAAGGTGATCATGCCGGCAATAAGGCCAGCCTGTGTGCCACCGCTGGATGTGGCGTGATAAAGTGCTTTGGGGCTGAGGCCCAAGCTGCGGCACTGTTCGTGAATTTCCATCAAGGCGCTGGCGTAACCAAGGGCACCAACAGCATTGGAGCCGCCAACGGGGATGACATAGGGCGTCTCGCCCGCTTTTGTTAGATCGGATGCCAATTCTTCCATAATACGATCCCGGTCCGAGCCGCCGGGATGAATGGTAACTTCAGCCCCCAGCAACTTGTCGAGAACAAGGTTCCCCGATGTTTGGTAAGCCGGATCTTGCCAGTCAACATTTCGCACCAGAACCAGATGACACTTTAACCCATAACGTGCTGCCGCTGCGGCGGTCTGTCGGACATGGTTGGATTGTAATCCACCCGCCGTAATCACACAGGTCGCTTCCTTGTCCAGCGCATCCGCAATCAGAAATTCCAGCTTGCGGGTTTTATTACCGCCCCCGGCAAGGCCGGTGCAGTCATCCCGTTTGATAAAGATCTCTGGCCCGCCGAGATGCTTGGATAACTTACTGAGCAGGTGTAGAGGTGTCGGGGTGAAGGCCAGCGGCACAGATGAATTGAATTCGGTGAGCATGGAATACCTGAGAAACGAGAGGGCAAAAGATATAAAATTGTTCAGAGACTTACTTTGATCTCTTTCCGGTATTACTTCAATAGCGACAAGTAAATTTGCTGCCATATATAGCAATACCTGCGGGGTGGGCATTTGCTATTAACGGGTCCTATGAACGGGCATTTCATGATTGTATCGCTATCAAACCAAGTTGTGTGCAAACGTTTCACCTGTCGTAAATTTACTTCGACCTGCATCGCTTGAAATGATTTTGAATCTCCGCTCGATCGAGAGTGCGAAAACACGTTGAAATTTAAATCCGGTGAGCAGTCTACAGATTTTTCACATAGTCTGGACGACGATAGGGTTCAAGCCAATCCTTGTTTTCGGGGCCCTTGTTCTCGAGGCCCTTGCTCTCGACGGGTAAAGAGAAGGGGGTATTTGTTATTTGCGAGATGAAAATTTTAGCCACATAGCGCGTTAAATAAAATGCCCAACCACAAGATGCTGTCAAAAGATGCCGCCCTTAAAATGAGGAGCCCTAAAATGAGTAATCAGAAGGTGGTGAAGAAGAGTTAGGGCAGCAAAGAGTTAAGATTGGCGATTAGACTTCCCCTAGGTGCCCTGTTTTGACCAGAAGCGTTGTGTCGTTGGTGAAATCGTAGTTGACCTCGGTTCCGGTCGGATAGCGCAACCATGATCTTTTAGGAAAAGTCCGGCCATTGGATTTCAACTCACCCCTAACAACCAGAACTTCCATGCCTTTTTCCGGGGCGGTCAGCTCGGCCTTGGCATTTGCGGCCCATTTTTGCAGAGTAACTTTTTCGCTCTCGAACTCATGCAGGTTTAGAACGGTCTGTTCTTTGTGGTCACTCTCTGTCCAAAGGCTTTTGTCGTTTGTATTCACGGACTTTTGTTCCGTATCGTTTTTATCAAACTGCCAGAGCTTCACAAAAATTGTGCAGCCCTCTACAGTATGCGGCGAGTGGCTGGTCCCGATCGGGTTGCGCACATAGGTTCCGGCGGGAAAGTCGCCGTACTGGTCCGAGAACGTTCCCTCAAGCACAAAGAACTCTTCGCCGCCGTCATGGGTATGTTCCGGGAAATACTTGTCGCGGTCGAACTGCACAATCGTTGTTGCGCGCGCAACTTCATCGCCAATGCGGTCAAGCATGGTCCTGTTTACCCCCGATGCCGGAGAGGGCGACAGGCTTGTATCCGAAGGGTGTAGTTCGACAGGTTTCGTGAAATCAGTATTGATACGCATCGGGCTCTCCGTCATTTTACTGTCTCTTGTTGGTAACTGTCTCATTGTTGGCGCTATATCTCTAGGTAAGATTGTCGCCATAATTTCTAAGAAGGTATTACCCATAGCCAAAATGTATTGCCATAAGGCATTACCCGTAAGCCTATAAAAGTATTACCCGTAAGGTCCTGTCTACCTCGATCCTGGCATGTGTCTTGGCATGTGCCCAAGCGTGTATCTTAATGTGGCTCTCAGAAATAGTCATATAGATAAGCCTTTATTCACCTATATGTAAGTTATGTATCTATGAGTAGGTAATTTATCGTGCTTATCATTTATGCCTTTAAAAAGAAACGTCAAGAGGTTATCTATCATTTAATAGGTAAGCTTATCTGTTAGCTAAAAGTAAGAGAGACAAATGCCCGATAGATCAACAGAAAGATCGAAGACAGCGTCGTCCATTATGGACATTGCAGAAGACTACATTCGTACACGTGGCTATAACGCTTTCAGCTTTCGCGATATCTCTGCCGAAATTGGCATCAAGACGGCCAGTATTCACTATCATTTTCCCTCCAAAGCTGATTTGGGCGTCGCAGTCACACAGCGATATACAGAACGCTTTATTGAAAGCTTGGGCGAACCAAATGCTTACCCTGTCATAGAGCAGGTCCGTCGCTATAAAGAAGCCTTTCGGTCTTCTTATGCCGCGGGTGAGCAAATGTGCCTCTGTGGTATGCTGGGCGCAGAGATTTCATCTCTTCCAGATAACGTGATGATGAAATCCAAAGCTTTCTTTGATCAAAATATGTCCTGGCTTACCCGTGTGTTTTTATCTGATAAGGCCTGCGAATATTCTGAAGACAGCGCGCAAAGCGAGGCCCTGAAACTTTTGGCGCTGCTGGAAGGAGGGCTTATTGTTGCTCGAACATTGGATGGTCTTAAGACCTTTGATCAGATCATTGACTATAATCCCCAATAACGACAAGCCTGAATAACGATAAACTCTGATATCAATATCTTTGCTACTCACAATTGATCTATAAAAACAATCTGTTTAATTGTCTGGCAGGTCCTAAAAAACTATAGACATTCTTCTTGTGGCTGTGCCATTCTGCGTTGAATTCTCGTCAAGGTTTTGGTGTGTTGTGGTTGTTTTTTCTAATATGTTTTCGGCTTTTAATAAATATATGCCCGCCAAAATATCATCGACTTGATAAGGCTTTTTGGGGGGCCTTTGTCTTTTGTTTTGTTTAGGTAAAAGTTGGGTGCGGTATTGCCGATATCCGAATTTTCAAAAATATATATGTATAGGTTCTTTGGCCCTGCTACTTAGTTTGGCGGTTATTTTTTCTGTACCATCCAGCGCTATTGCCCAATCGGCTGAACCGTCGATAGATCAGTCTGTGGATGACGCGGTAGAAGACATTTATTCTGATAGTCGATACCAGAGTGAACCGCCTTTTGATATCAAAGCCGAAAAAGTTGAAAAGAAAGTACCTGAGAAAAAAGAAGAGGCTTCTTCAGAACCTCTACCCGACCTTTCGGCTTTAGAGTTTTTAGCCAAAATTATCTTCTATGGTTTATTGGCTGTTGGGCTGTTCTTGTTGATTAAATTCGGCTATCAGCAATATAAAGATTTCAAACGAAGACCTCAGAATAAAATAACTGTTAATGAAAAAACAGAGTCCTTTGCTAGGGTAAGTTCTATCTCTGAAGAATTGAGTAAAGAAACTCTGGAGCATGCGGATCAGTTGGCAGAACAAGGGCACTTTGAAGCCGCGATCAGGGCTATCCTTTTGTGTTGCTTGAAGCACGTTAAAGAGAGTTATCACGCGACTCTGCCCGATGCTTTGACGAATAGAGAGATTTTGCAGGCAGACTGGTTGCCATCTGATATCCAGACGAAAATGTCGATTATCGTGAATGCTGAAGAGTTGACCGAATTTGGCGGACGTTCTGCAGGAATTGAAGAGTTTACGGCGTGTCGTGACGCCTTTCAGGTTTTTATGACCCCGGCGAATACGACGCAACCTAGTGTAGCGCACCGCAAGACAGAGAGCGACAGGCATGCCAGTTCACAACACGGAGGCGTCAAATGAACGATCGGGTCTTTTCAAGACGCACTTTGATGTGGTTGCTGGTAATTGGCGTGCTTTCCTTTGTGGGTGCTTTTGTTGCTTCGATCTATCAGGATAAGATTGTTCAGCTGACTTCTTTTGGCGCTAATTCTTATTCTGAATCTGCTGTTGGACACAAAGCTTTTGTCAAGCTGTTGCAAAAGATGAACTTTAGAACTCGGGTCAGTCGGGAAATTCGCGGCGGGTTTAATTTTTCTGATGCGAAGCTGGTGATAGAACCACAGTCTGTCTCTGGATTGTCCGGCACTCTGAACGGATTTAGTGGTGTGGGATCGTTAATTGTGTTGCCCAAGTGGGATGTGCGTCCCGACCCCAAGAATAGTCGCTGGGTCGGGGAAATGGAATTGCGCAACTCGGATCAGGTTCAAAGTATTCTGAATTATGTTGGAAACGGCTTGAACCTTGTTCGAAATGACACCACGCTAACGGCTGAAAATTTCACATGGGATTCCGAGCTCTTTCCCCTGGATCAACAGTTATCTGTTCTTGCACCCCAGTTAATCGCGGATAATCCCGGTGTTTTGCGCCCTTTGGTATATAATGACCAAGGGGTTTTGTTAGCCGAAGTCATCCGATCTGATTTCTTTTATGACATTGATCGCACCTGGGTTTTGAGTGACCCGGATATTTTGTCAAATCACGGTCTGGATAATGGGGGGAATGCTGCCTTTATGATCCGCGTTATTGATGCGCTGACCCATGGACGCGCAGGGGGCGTTATCATTGACGAAACATCTCATGGATATGCAGCAGAACCGAGTTTGTGGCAAAAGATGTTTGAGTTTCCTTTTGCTGTTGTCACTCTACTGGCCGCTGTATCGGTGTTTTTTTTGGCATGGAGCAGCTTTAGTCGTTTTGGCGCGCCAGACAAAGATGAAAAAAAGTATCAGGCTGGCAAGGAATTCCTTATTGGCAACACCGCAGAGCTTTTGGCCTTTGGCGGGCATGGCGCGCTGATGCTAAAGCAATATACGGATAGAACACTACAATCGGTTGCAGCCAAATTACATGCCCCAAAGAATATGGAAACATATGAACTTTTGGAATGGTTAGATCGTGTCGGGTTTGCCCGTGGCACTGATTTAAGAGGCCACGATGTCATCAGGGCAGCAGAAGATCTATGCAACGCAAATACATTTAACGTTTTAGCTGCTATTCGCGCAGCACAGAATATCCATCGATGGAAACAGGAGATGCTGTATGGAACTGGATGATATCCGGACCATTAGTGATGGTTTAAAAGCAGAAGTACGTCGTACAATTGTTGGACAAGACGGTGCATTGGATCTGATGTTGGTCAGTCTGTTGTGCAAAGGACATTTGTTATTAGAAGGTGTGCCGGGGACAGGGAAAACTCTGTTGGTTCGCTCATTTTCAAAGGCATTGAACCTAAAGTTTGGCCGAATTCAGTTTACACCGGATCTTATGCCAGGTGATGTACTGGGGACAAACCTGTTCAATTTTCAGACAAACGAGTTTTCGCTCACCAAAGGACCGATCTTTACGGATTTGCTTTTGGCCGATGAAATCAACAGAACGCCGCCAAAGACACAGTCGGCGTTACTGGAAGCTATGAGCGAACGCTCGGTGACTATTGACGGCACCAGTCATCAGCTGGGTGAGGGGTTTTTGGTTATAGCGACACAGAACCCGATTGAACAACAGGGAACTTATCCTTTGCCCGAAGCACAGTTGGACCGATTCATGTTCAAACATGTTCTGGAATACCCCAGTGAAGCAGAAGAACGATCAATCGTCGCGATGCACGGCCACCAAACTTCTATGCCCAAACTAGACGAATTTGGCATGAAGGGCGTAGCTGATCTTGAAAAACTGGAAGAGATGAGATCGATTGTCCGTAAAATAAGGCTCAGTCCGGACATAACCAATTATATCGTGTCTGTTGTACGGGCAACGCGAGAGCACCCGGCGCTTCAATTCGGCGGGTCCCCACGATCAGCAACGATGCTGGCTGCAGCTTCCAGAGCTTATGCGGCCTTGCAAGGCAGGGATTATGTTATTCCTGATGATGTAAAGTTTGTTGCTATCCCCGGATTACACCATCGTGTTGTTCTTGCCCCAAGCGCAGAAATCGAAGGAACACGGACAAATAATGTCATTCGTGAAATTCTGGAACAGACTGCTGCCCCGAGATAATGAGACCAACGCTTCGTAGTGCCCTTCTTTTATCGCTGGGAGTTCCGCTCAGTCTTGTCCTGATTGTCTGGGATGAGGGGCTGTGGCTGTTTGGTGTGGTCTATTTGTTATTGGCTCTTTTCCTTATTGGGGTTGATGCTCTGAATTCATTGGCGCCGCGCCGGATTATATTGTCTCAAAATATCCCGCTGATACTTTATGCGGGACATGAAGACTATGCGTATTTCTCTCTGACTGTTTCCAGCCGACTGCGTGCTTTTGGTGTGACAGCCTTGTTAGATGTAGAGAGCGAGTATCTTAATAAACCGGCACCCGTCATTATTGATCGTCTGGACCAGAATTCTGTTGGTGAGCTGGCCTTTCCTTTGATCGTAAAACGTCGGGGAAAAGCCAAGGTCACGAACTTGTGGCTCAAGTGGTATAGTCCTTGGGGTTTGATTGTTCGCCAAACCAAGTGGGATCTGGCCCATGAAGTATCGGTTGTACCGAATGTTCACGCCGTAAGGACTGCGGCGTTACAAATAAACAGTCGTGATGCTTTTCATGGCGCAAAGATACAGAAACAACGTGGTGATGGGACAGAATTTGATGCGTTACGTGAATATCAACCGGGGTATGACCTGCGTTCAATAGACTGGAAGCATTCTGCCCGTCATAGAAAGCTGGTCTGTAAGGAATTTCAGGTTGAGCGAAACCACAATGTTATTTTGGCCTTTGATACCGGACATTTGATGACAAGGCCGATTGATGGTCTGCCGCAGCTAGACCATATGATCAATGCCGGGTTACTATTGGGGTTTATGGCCCTGCGCGGTGGGGATAAAGTTGGTCTTTATGGGTTTGATGCCAAGGTTCGAAGACTCGCAAAGCCGTTGGGCGGCCATCAAGCTTTTCACCATCTTCAGGCCAATTGTGCAGAATTGGACTATCAGCATAATGAAACCAACTTTACGTTAGGTCTTTCACATCTTGCCGGGCAACTGCAACGTAGATCGCTGATCGTTCTTTATACCGATTTTGTCGATACAGTTACGGCCGAATTGATGATTGAAAATGTAACCCGTATGGCCAAACGCCACCTGATTATTTTTGTGACTTTGGAAGATCGTGAACTTGCAAAGGTTGCGGAAAGAAAACCCCATTCCGTTAATGATATTGCCAAGTCAGTTGTCGCAGATGATTTTCTTCGGGATCGTCAAGTCGTTTTTGAACGCTTACGTCGCCTCGGCGTACATTGTATTCAGGCCCCGGCAGCTTCCTTGAGCGCGGACCTTGTCGAGCGCTATCTGGCGATTAAAAATCAGGAGCTTATCTGATATGGAAGGGCAGGCGTAATGTCAGATGCAACGTTGAAAAGTTCCCAGTTTCGTAAAGAACGCGAAGCGTCCTGGAAAGAGCTTCAGGATCTGGTTGAGAAAATTGAAAAAAAGGGCGTAAAATCACTGGATGCAGATCAACTGATGCGCTTGCCAAACCTTTATCGCTTTACCTTGTCATCGTTGTCGGTTGCGCGTGGTGTCTCTCTGGATAGAAACCTGCTTGAATACCTCGAACTTCTCTCGACAAGGGCCTATTTCTGTATTTACGGAGTGCACGCCAGCTTTGGGGGAACTGTATTCAAGTTTCTTTTTGAAGATCTGCCGCAAGCTGTCTGGAATGCCCGTTGGCGTATTTTGCTGACCACAATTATCATGCTCGTGGGTGGGGTAATCGCCTATTACCTGACGATCACAAATGAAGAATGGTATTACACTTTTGTCAGTGATGGCATGTCTAGTGGACGCACGCCTGCTAGTGCAACTGAAGTTTTACGCAAAGGCTTGTATGATGGCGCTGATATTGAATCCCATGAACTAAATGTTTTTGCATCATCCTTATTTTCGCACAACTCATCTGTCGGTATGTTTTCTTTTGCACTCGGGTTTGCCCTCGGGGTGCCGAGTGTTTTACTTATTTTTTATAACGGTTTGACGCTGGGGTCTTTTGTTGCCCTCTATAGCGAGCGTGGCTTGGGTGTCGATGTTGCCGGTTGGTTATCCATCCATGGCACGACAGAGTTACTGGCGATTATTCTATGTGGTGCAGGTGGACTTGGTCTTGCCAAGGGAATAATTATACCCGGTCATAAATCAAGATTGTCCAATCTTGCGCACGAGGGACGGCAGGCTGCAAAGGTAGTTATTGGAGCCGTCCTTATGCTTTTGATTGCGGCAATACTCGAAGGTTTTGGGCGCCAATGGATCACTGATACGTCAACACGGTTTTTAATAGGCGGCTCTATGCTTGTTTTCTGGGGGGGCTATTTTGGCTATTGGGGGCGTAAAATATGCAAAAGACGATAATGCCTTCTTCCTCAAAAGCATCGGGACTGGATAAAAAACAAAGCAATAGACTTAAAAAAAATAATCGATCAAACAAAATCAACATTGCCCAAAAAGACAAGAGCCACTGGCGGCGGGTCATTACTCCAGAGGGAGTCCCCGTCAGTTTCCAATTGGCGTCTCGTGGCGACCGTGTTGCTGCGATATTATTGGATTTGATGATTGTCTACGGCTTGCCGATATTGATTCTTGTCGGTTTTCTTTTATCGGGTGCTTGGGAACACTTTCTGGATAAAAAAGAGGCAATATATGTCCTGATTTCCGTGATCACGGTTGTTTTATTTCTCTGGTACAACTTTTATTTCAGTTACTTTGAAATCAAATGGCAGGGACGGACGCCGGGAAAAAGAGTTTTGGGGATTAGGGTTGTGGACCGTCATGGCGGCCAGTTAAAGCCTGATGCTGTATTCGCGCGGAATTTGATGCGCGAACTTGAACTGTTTTTACCGATGACGATGCTGTTTTCACCCGTGGGTTATGGTTACGAGGGATTAATCAATCTGTTGATTTGGGTCTGGCTTGGGGTCTTTATTTTCTTGCCCTTCTTCAATAAAGATCGCCTAAGAGCCGGGGATATGATTGCTGGCACCTGGGTTGTTAAAATCCCAAAAACAAACTTGTTGGGGGATATCGTCCAAGATCAAAACATTGGCTCTCCTCGGGCAGGAAAACTATCTGATCCGATGACAAGCCAAGCAGATGCCTACAGCTTTTCAGATGAGCAGGTCGATGCCTATGGCATTTATGAGCTGCAAACTTTGGAAGAGCTGTTGCGAAAACCAGAGGTAGCCACAAAGACAATTAAAGAAGTCACTGAACGCATCAAAGCAAAAATTAAATGGGTTGAGCCATCCATCGACAAGGGGGCTTCGTTCTATTGGAAAAATCATAAGGGGAGCACGCAAAAGGATAAGGAGTTCCTTAAGGCTTATTACGCAGCACTGCGAAAAAGGCTTGAAGCCAAGATGCTTTTTGGTGTCCGTCGGGAAAATAAACATGATAAGTGATAAGAGATTTTGCTCTCATTTTTTTCTTGCAGTAAGATCATCTTTTAAAAATTGATTTATTATCTGAGGGGGTAATATGAGTAATTTGAATGAAAATGTTGTAGGTCAATTTAATATTGGCGATACATTAGCCACGACTTTTAATGTTTTACTTAAACGGTTTATTCCACTGAATCTATTGGTATTTATTTTTCAATTACCAATGTTGATCTGGTCTATATCATCTGGTTTATTCACCGCCAGTGTTGAGAACCCAGAGGCAGTTCTTAACAGTTTTGGTGATCAATTTGTTTGGATCATGATTGTTTCAACAATCTTGTCGTTTGCATCTGCTGCGGCCGTTGTTTATGGGGTTTTTCTGGATATTACGGGGCGTGATATCAATATTGGCGAGTGTTTGTCCAAAAGCTTAAGTGTTTTGGTCCCCGTTATTTTGTCGGGCGTTTTGGCTTACATTATTATTCTTATTGGTAGTGTTCTGCTTGTTGTTCCCGGAATTTTTGCAGCTATATGCTTTTTTGTCGTGATCCCCGTGGTCGTTGTTGAACGTCCAGGTGTCTTTGCCAGCCTTGGACGAAGCGCTGACCTTACAAAAGGTAACCGTTGGTCTATTCTAGGACTTTTTCTGATCATCATGATCGTTGCGATTGTCCTCGGGTTTGTGAGTAACTTCATCACGATCTTCTTTGTTGGTACCGGCTTGAATATCATCGCCATTGTTATCTCAACCGTGGTTCAGGTTATTACGACAACCTTCTTCCTGATTGTAGGCGCTGTGACTTATAGCAATCTGCGCAATAGCAAAGAAGGCATTTCTACTGGTGAGATTGCTTCTGTATTTGACTAAAAACGGTTAGATATGAATAAAGAAAAAAGCCGGAACAGTTTCGTTTCCGGCTTTTTTTTTATGTCGTGATAAATTATTGTTATGCACAATGACCATTCAGATGAAACGACAGAATAAATGTCAACACAGCATACATCCCATAAGCAGGTTATTAACCGTCTCAAACGGGCGCATGGTCATATGCATAAAATTATGGAGATGCTGGAAGATGAACGATCTTGTGTTGATGTGGCCCAGCAGTTGTATGCGGTTGAAAAAGCCGTGGTCAAAGCCAAGAGGCTGTTAATCCATGATCATATTGATCATTGTTTGGGGCAGGGGGACCAAGATAGTCGATCAGGCCAAACGCTGGATGAATTAAAAGAAATTACGAAATATCTCTAGGGTATTATTTTTTGTTCAGATGATAGGTTAGGGCTAGGGAAATACAGTGCTGAAGCGCCGGAGCTTGAACGTCATCTTTTTCATTGAACAGGATTGCTCTGTTACCGCTATATGTAAACTCGGTTGGATAGAGTTCGCGAAATTGATCAAGTAGGCTGGTCTGGCAATGGACATAAAGGGCGTATTGCCCCTGATCCTTACCAGCTTGATCGATACGAATTGTGGTTCCACTTTTAGATTTTGTCGTTAGAAAGCTCGGCTGTCCCCATTTCAAGGTTTCTTCAATGTGACCAACATTTGGAATACTAGCTGCTGTATCCAGTATCATTTCCCTAAGGTCGAGGAGCTTTTTACGAATGCCTGCAGGGTACTTGTCATAGGTCGAAGCGATGTTATCAGGTAGTGATCTGGCGGTCATACGGTCCAAGCCTTAGGGGACGTGTTTATAATGTGTTATGTCATCCAGAAATTTCATATTGAAAAATCCCCGACAGAATAGATGACTGTATAGACACAGCCTAACCGATACAGTCGGGGAATGCCATGTCGTGTTTATTTCTTTGCTATTTCCGCAAGATAAGCCTTGATCGCACCATCCATTCCATAGACGAGAGCGTCAGCCGTGAGGGCATGACCAATAGACACTTCATCTGTCCAGGGAATAGCTTGTAGAAAATGGGCGAGATTATCCAAATTTAGATCGTGCCCTGCATTGACGCCTAAGCCAGCTTCGCGTGCGGCAATGGCTGTGTTTGTATATTGTGAAAGTACCTGTTCCCGATCGTCCCGAAAGAAACATTCATAGTAGGGACCAGTATAAAGCTCGACACGATCAGCACCGATTTCTGCTGCGGCAAGGGCAACGTCTGGCTCGTGATCAATGAACACCGAGACGCGTGCATTTTGGGCGTGAAGCCGATCAACGATCTCTTTGAGTCTGTCTTTGTTGCTGCGGATATCCCAGCCATGATCGGATGTATTTTGGTCGGGATCGTCTGGTACTAATGTCACCTGTTCCGGTTTAGTTTCTGCGACAAGTTCCATAAATTCTTCGGTTGGATTGCCTTCGATGTTGAATTCTATCGGGGCGCTATATTCTTCACGGAGCATTCTGGACAGATCATACACATCTGATTTTCGCGTGTGTCGCTGATCGGGTCTCGGGTGGACTGTTATGCCGCCTGCACCTGCTGCCAAGGCTATTTTGGCCATTCCGGTCACGCTTGGGTAGTCGATATCCCTCTGATTACGTAACAGGGCAACTTTGTTCAGGTTTATGCTAAGTACAGTCATGATTTCCTCATATTGTTACGGTAACAATATAAAATGTTGTGATTTTATATAGAATAATGTTCTTATTATTGTTCTAGTCAATAAAAATATTGTTGGGGTAACAATGTGGGTGCCACATAACCTTGATCCTAAACTATCCGTCTATCGCGCCATAACTGATTGTCTGGCGATTGATATTGAACAGGGACGTCTTGCCGAGGGTGAGAAACTTCCGCCTATGCGTAACCTTGCTGATGAGTTGGGTGTTACCGTGGGGACTGTTTTACGTGCCTATGACCTTGCGGAACAACGGGGGTTACTTATCAAACAGACAGGGCGGGGTAGTTTCGTTCGTGCCCATCGGGATCACGAACAAAATAAACAGGATGCATTGGATGAAACCGGTGCTGTTGACCTAAGTCGGAATACGCCACCTTTTATTAACCTAGAGGCACAGTTGCGGCGGTCGCTGATTGAAATTGGCAAGGACAGTAATCTTGATGGCATGCTGGAGTATGGGCAAAGTCAGGGGTTGTTGCGTCATCGCGACGTTTTGTGTGAATGGCTTGGTGGACGTGGGTTCAAGGCTGACCCAGAACGATTGATTATAACTGGTGGAGCGCAACAGGCGCTAACCGCTGCCTTGGGGGCACTAACATCCCCAGGGGATACTGTGCTTGTCGAAGAGCTCTCTTATCCCGGTATTAAGAACTATGCCCGGTTTTTTGGAATTAATCTTGTGCCCGTTGCTTTGGATGAAGGCGGGTTGGTTCCCCAATCCGTCGAACAGGCATGCCTCAGAAATTCAGTTAAGGCACTGTATTGTATGCCTTTTGCTCATAATCCAACGACGGCAACTATGTCTGAAGCGCGGATTGCCGAAATTGCAAAAATGGCAGATCAATATGGCTTTTTTGTTATCGAGGATGATGTTAATCCACGTAGCCCAAAATCTGACTTTAAACCCATCGCTGCTTACAACCCTGAACGTACCGTATATATCAGCAGTCTATCAAAGACCATTTCTCCGGGATTGCGCGTTGGTACCTTAATGCCGCCGCAAGGGCTATTATCTCAATTCCTGGCAGCGAGCCAGACCACCAGTTGGATGGCCCCGCCGCTGATGGCCGAGGTTGCATGCCATTGGATTAAGGATGGCACGGCAAGTGAGCTTGAAATACAGCGGAATACGATAACGGCTAATTTGCTCAAACAGGCTGCGGACAGTCTTGCTGGAACAGTATATCGCTATAACGAGGCAACTTCTCATCTTTGGATACCACTGAGGGATACATGGAAAGCCGAAGAATTTGCAGAGACACTTGGTTTGCGGGGTGTCAGGGTTTCTCCTTCGAGTATTTTTGCCGTTGATCCTGTTTCTGCACCATCGGGTGTTCGAATCAATCTGACAAACATTGATGATGCACTGTTGAAACAGTCTCTTACTGCTGTCGTGGAGCTACTAAACAGTACCCCTCAAGCGACAAAATTTCATATGTGATGAGGACCGAGGCCTGTCCGAAATAAGTTGGATGTGAATTTAATGATTGATTACTTAATCAATTTAGGAACTCAACGTCGGTTTTACTGCGCGTAAATCTGTAAAAGATAAGTAACCCCAATAAAGATATATAGATAAAGAAAAGAAGGAGTAGGCAATGGGATGTCCCGTCGTACATTTTGAGATTATTTCCGACGATGCGGAAAAGGCACAGGCTTTTTATGGTGATCTGTTTGGGTGGGATATTGATGCTGATAATCCAATGAATTATGGCATGGTTGATACAGAAAGCGATGATAAGGGAATAAATGGCGGTATTGGTGAGGATATGACCGATACAGGTGGTCATCTTACCTTTTATGTTGAAGTGACCTCGGTCGAAGAAACCTTGAAGCTGGCTGTAGAAAAGGGTGGGACCGTTGTACTTGAAGCTCTGGATGTTCCCGGTGGACCTACGATTGGCTTGTTCAATGATCCCGATGGACGGCGTGTTGGTCTTGTTGAGGCCTGAGAGCCTTCGAGAATATAATCAATAAAGCTCTGGCTGGAATGTCAGAGTTTTATTGGGCTTTAGGATCTTTAATATAATTTTACCTATTTCCAATATTCTAATGTTTTAGAGAAACAGGTCATTGGACTTTGGATGAGATTTTTACTCTTCTTGTTTGTGCTATTTCATAGTTGTTTCAGTGCGATAACAGCTTTGGCAAAAGAGGTGAAGTTAGTCACAGGGTTTGATTATGCTCCTTATGCAAGCCCTAATTCCCCCAGCGGCGGGGTAATCACTGAAATAGTTACGACCGTATTCTCTGAAATGGGGTACCGCGTCAATCTGGGCTATTATCCTTGGAATAGAGCGCTCAAAAGGGTTGACCGCCTTAACAGTGATGCGACATTTCCTTTTGCTTATACTGTAGATCGTGCCGCAAAATTTTTATATTCCGATCCGATTCACCACATAAAGTTAAGTGTTTTCCAAAAATCGGGAAGCGAAAATAACTATTCCAAGCCTGATGATTTGATCGGCCTGACAGGCTGTGAACCATTGGGGTACAAGACCGAAGTTGAGCTTGTCGGTTTGATTGAGGCAAAAAAAATTAATCGTTTTCGCGCTGAAAGTGTAGAAGACTGCCTGCAAGGGGTGGCATCGGGGCGTGCAGACTTTGTTGTTCTTAGTCCGTCGGTTGCCTGGGCTGCTGCGAATAAGCTATGGAAAGATAAAGCAAAAGATATCATATCTGAAGCAAAGGTGCCGTTAAAAACATCGACGGAGCACCTTATAATATCGAAAAAACATCCGAATGGGCAGGGATTGATTACAGAATTTAATGCAACATTTCTTCGGTTGAAAGCAAAGGGTGTTGTCGAGGGGATTTGGACCAGACACTTGGGAAAAGATGCGTACCCATTGATGTAGAACTCCTTGATCGGCACGGTATAAACGATATTCGGTTACACACAACATTCTTTTGTTTTTAGCTTTGAAAGTTCCAGCTGAACGCGGGTGTTATCGTCAGGTAATTGGTCTGTGACCATAAGATCAAGATCTTTAAAGGGGGCGACCTTCACATTTGCAGGCCTGTTCCATTTTGTATTATCAGCAACAAGGATTTTCTTGCGGCTGTTTTCCAGAATGGACTGTGTAACATGTGCTTCGTCAGGCTTGAAATCCAACATACCGAAGTCTGGATCCAGTCCACCTGTGCCGACAATGGCATAGTCTGCTTTGAACGAAGAAAAGAAACGAATGGTTTCTACCCCGACTAGATCGTGATCACTTTGTCTTAGGCGCCCCCCAGAAACATGCGTATCAATATTCTCGTTGTTGCAAAGAATAGCTGCTGCTTTGAGGTTATTCGTTAGCACACGTAAATTCTGGTATTTCAACAGGGCATTGGCGACCGAACCAACTGTTGTTCCTATACCCAAAAAAATTGTTGAACCATCTGGTATCTGGTCCGCGACGGCCTGGGCTATCTTGTCTTTGTTTTTTGCATTCATAACCTGTCTTGTACTGAAGGACAGGTTTTCAATGGCCGAAGGTAAGCAGACACCACCATGAACGCGTCTAAGCAACCCAGTCTCGCAAAGGGCATTTATATCTTTGCGAATGGTTTGAGTACTTAACTGAAAATGGGTAGCCAGATCTTCGATGCTCAAAGCATCTTCCCGGCTGGTCCATTCCAGTATTTTGTTTTGTCTCTCGCTTAGATGCATATCCTGATCGTGTCCGCTATTTTCAGGTGATAGCTATTAGATCAATCGCTTACCTGTTTCTTTACTGAAAACAAGTGCATTTGTATGATCATAACTAAGCGTTATTGTTTCACCAATTGATGGTTCTTGATCCTGATTAAGACGTAGGCAAAGTTCCAGATCTTCGCCATCTTCGTTTTTGGCTCCCTCAAGAGTACCGTAAACAAGGTTATCTGCCCCGTGTTGTTCTACGAGGTCGATATTCATTGTTAATTTGCCCTTGGGATCAATTCGAAGGTGTTCGGGACGTAGTCCCAATACAAGCTCTTCGGCTACGGGTAGGTTCTCAAATCCATCGATTTCCAATGTGCCGGATTTAAGAATTTTACCGTCATATTGTGCTGACATCAGGTTTATCTGTGGTGACCCAATAAAACTGGCGACAAACAAAGTTTTTGGATCTTTGTAAAGCTCGATAGGTTTCCCCATCTGTTCTATCTGGCCATTATTGATAACGGCAAGACGGTCAGCCAGTGTCATAGCTTCGGTTTGGTCGTGAGTAACGTAGATACTGGTGACACCCATTTTACGTTGAAGCTTTTTAATCTCGATGCGCATCTGCACACGAAGTTTGGCGTCAAGGTTACTTAAGGGTTCGTCAAACAGGAACACCTTTGGGTTTCTGACAATCGCGCGGCCCATGGCTACACGTTGTCGCTGACCACCCGAAAGCTGGTTTGGTTGCCTGTCCAAGAAGTCTTCGATATGCAGTGTCTTTGCTGCCTCGATGACTTTCTGTTCGATTTCTTCTTTGGAATCACCACGGTTCTTCAAACCGTAAGACATGTTTCCGCGCACGGTCATGTGCGGATAAAGGGCATAGTTCTGGAAAACCATCGCCACGTTACGTTCCGCGGGGGAAACATCATTGATCCGATTTTCATCAATGTGAAGATCACCCTCGGTAACTGTCTCAAGTCCTGCGACCATGCGTAACAGAGTTGATTTACCACAACCACTTGGGCCAACGAATACGATAAATTCACCGTCGGCAATTTCCATGTTAACGCCTCTGACAGCGTGGGCACCGTTTGGGTACACTTTATTAACATTGGTGAGCTTAACTTCGGCCATTATTTTTCACTTTCTACCAAACCTTTAACAAACCAGCTCTGGAATACCAGCACCACGATTACCGGGGGCAGGGTGGCCAGAATGGTCAGGGCATATGCTTTTTGGAATTGAGGGAGTTCGCCACCCTCTGACAATACCTGATAAATCTGCTTAATGCCGATGACCAAGGTGTAATTGTCTTCATTTGTTGTCATAATCAGTGGCCATAGATATTGGTTCCATCCAACCACAAACATGATGATCAGGATCGCGGCGATCATTGTCTTGGAAATGGGCACCAAAATATCGATAAAGAACTGCCAGGCATTTGCTCCGTCTAGACGCGCTGCTTCTAAAAGCTCTTCGGGAACTGACTTGTAGAATTGACGGAAATAAAATGTTCCGGTTGCAGAGGCAATGAGCGGCAGGATCAATCCCGTGTGGGTATCCAGTAATCTCATACTGGCAACAACTTCATAGGATGGAATAATTCTGACCTCTAGCGGTAAGAGAAGGGTCATGAATATGATCCAGAATAATGGTGTTGCTAGTCTAAACCTGAAATACACAATGGCGTAGGCCGCGAGCATTGAAATCACGACTTTCCCAACCGCAAAACCGATGCCAAGGATAAAGCTGTTCCAAAGCATCATACTAGCGGTGACACGTTTCATTACGCCGCCTTCTACAAAGAGAACTTCGTTGTAGTTCTCAAAGAAGTGTCCGCCCGGCCAAGCTTGCAGGCCTTCTCTGAAAAGAGTTTCTGCAGAATGTGTCGATGACATAAAAGCAACCCAAACGGGAGCAGTCATGAATATTGCACCGAGGATAAGGATCAGATGTCCCGAGATCGCATGCCAATTAAGTTTCAACATTCTGATCCCTCCTAGTAATGAATTTTGCGTTCAATGAAACGGAACTGGATAACAGTTAGCGCCAGTACCAGAAGCATCAGAACAACAGATTGAGCGGATGACCCCCCAAGATCGGTACCTCTAAAGCCATCAAGATAAACTTTGTAAACAAGGGTGCTGGTTGATCCACCAGGAGCACCCGCAGTTGTGGTATCAATGATACCAAAGGTCTCAAAGAAAGCGTACGTGATGTTGATCACAATAAGGAAGAAGGTTGTCGGGGCCAAAAGCGGGAAGGTCATGGTCCAGAAACGGCGGAGACTGCTTTTGCAATCAATTGTCGCGGCTTCAATCACTGATTTTGGAATACCCTGAAGACCGGACAGGAAGAAAATGAAGTTCACGCTGACCTGTTTCCAGACCGCGATCAATACAACAATAAAGCCTGCATCAAATGAATCCAGCTTATGGTTAAAGTCCCATCCCATGGCATTTAGGAAATAGTAGAGATCACCAATCAGGGGATTAAACATCAGGTTTCCCATTAATCCAGCTACTGGTGGCGCGATGGCATAGGCCCACATGAGCAGTGTTTTATAGGTGCGAGCCCCTTGGATGGCCTCATTCGCTTTTACTGCCAATAACATGGCAAGAGCGAGAGAGAGGAAAGTAACCAAAAAAGAGAAAATCAGCGTAAAGCTAGCTGATTGCAGCCACGAGTCTTTTAAAATGGTATCTTCGTAATTTTGAAACCAGACAAACTGCGAGGACAAGCCCCAGGCATCTTCTAGCAAAAATGACTGATAGATGGCCTGTGCAGCGGGCCACAGAAAAAATATACAAATGATAATAATTTGTGGAGCGATAAACAGATAGGGTATCGGGCTGTGGCTAAATTGAACTCGTTTCATAGCAGAAAGCGCGCTCCATATACGTCGATAGTGAACATCGTAAAACTATGAGCGACGATCATTTCGATCGCCGCTCATAATCAGGTCTTAGTTATAGGTCGCGTTAAAGCGCTCTAGCAGATCGTTGCTTTCTTCTTCGATTTTAGCGAAAGCATCGTCAACAGATGATTTTCCTGCGAAAATATCATCAAAATGTTTGTAGAGAACTTCACGGATCTGAACGTAGTAACCAAGGCGATAACCTTTTGTCCAGTCACCACCAGGCTGGTTTAGCTGAAGAATACCGATTTCAGCGTCTGGTGTTGTTTCGTAGTAACCATCATTCTTGGCAAGGTCATAAGCTGCATTGGTGATCGGAACATAACCAGTTTCTTTGTGCCAGAAATACTGCATTTCCGGGCTGGTCAGGAACTTCATGAAATCAGCAACGCCTTTGTATTCTTCGTCGTCATGACCAGACATGGCGAAAAGAGCAGCGCCACCGATGAATGTACCTTTAGGCTCATCGATAATTGATTTCCAATGCGGAAGGAAAGCGCCACCAAATTCAAATTCAGCACTTTTTGTCAGGCCACCAAACGATCCTGAAGAACCAAGCCACATAGCTGTTTTTTGTTGGACGAATGCATCCTGGTTGTCACCCCATGCACGGCCATAGTAACCGTACCAGCCTTTATCCAGCCACTCTTTGACTTTACCCCAGTGCATTTTCAGTTCCGGGTTGTTGTACATGATTTTTACATCTGTACTGTCATAGCCGTTGTTAGCTGTTGCCATCTGAAGGTTGTGACGGCTGTGGAAGTTTTCAGTAAAGATCCACGGGCTGTGACTTTGGGCGAGGGCAATATAACCAGCTTCTTTCAGCTTAGGCGCAATTGCTTCAAACTCTTCCCACGTTTTTGGTGGGTTTGTGATACCAGCTTTTTTGAAAGCTTCTTTGTTATAATAAAGCAAAGGTGTGGAAGAGTTGAAAGGCATGCCGATCATTTTGCCGTCGGAATCAGCATAGAAGTTACGCACACCCGGCAGATAATCTTCTTTGTTGAAGCCTGCACCGTGTTCAGCCATTAAATCGGCAACAGCAATGGTCGCGCCTTTGGCGTTGATGATCGTTGCGGCACCAGCATCAAAAATCTGTAAGATATGTGGCTGTTGCTTGGCACGGAATGCCGCAATACCAGCCGTCATCGTGTCTTCGTAACCACCTTTATAAGTTGGTACGAGCTTATATTCACTCTGGCTTTCGTTGTATTTGACGGCAATTTCATCAACAACTTCGCCCAGACGACCGCCCATAGCATGCCACCATTGAACTTCAGTCGCAGCATTTGCGACGCTGATTGTTGCCAGGCAGGAAAAAGCGCCAATGGCCGTAAGAGTACGTTTTAACATAGAGATAACTCCCTGTGGGTAAAGTATCGAAAGAATAAATTCAGACCCGTTGTTCCGGGTTCATTTGAACCATTTATAGCCTTCATATGAAACTATAACTACAAAAATTGGTCAAATAAAAGACAAAATCGTCATCGTAGGGTTTTCTAGGAATTCAATCTGATGAATCCATTGTTACTTACAGGTATTCTATGGTTATTTGCTTATATTCTTCGATTTAATTGGTATCTTGTGGGTTCTTAAAGTGGCCTTATTATCATGTATTCTTTCAGTATTATAATCTATTCTTAAGATATCTTTCCTACGTAAAGTTGTGTTATAGTTCGCATGGATTAATTTGCCAGAACTTGAGAATTAAAATTTATGAAAATATTGAATGCAATGTCCCAAAAGGCATTGTTTATTTTTTATGTCTGTTTTTTGTCTATATCTTTGGCATTGCCTGTTTCTGCAAACGAGGATTTGCGTAGTAAATTTGATGCGGCTTTGACAACGTGGGAGCTAGAGCTCTATGAAAGAACACAGGATTTAGAGCGCAAAGACCTTTCACAGGGCGATTTTGAGACTATTCGAGACGATCTCGATCGTGTGAGGATGCAATCTCGGGAATTTATTTCCCGGTTACAGCCGATCCAGAATCAACTAACCAAACAGTTGAAGGGTTTGGGGCCTGTTCCAGAGAAAAATCAAACGCATGAAGCCGAGCAAATTGTTATCATCAGGCAAAATCTTGAATCCGAACTTTCGATTGTTAACAGTCAGATCAAACAGGCCGAGCTGATTTCACCACGTGTCGATGAACTTGTTGGACGGTTCAACAGGATTGAAAGACAACGTTTTGTTGATGAGGTTTTTAGTCGAGGCCCGGTTCCTGTCTCTCGGTCATTATGGAGAGAGGTTTTTGAGCTAAGTGGTACGGACTGGAAAGCATTTTTTATTCAGCTAGAACTGGCCCAGAGTACGGTTGGAGAACAAATAGAGTGGGAAGAGGTTATTCCTCTGTGGGTGATTGTTCTTGCCGCAGCTTTTGTGTTGTCCCTTTTGCTTCGGGTCATGCGAAGACGTTATGGCGTTCAGTCGGATATTGTTAATCCAGATTATCATAAAAGAGTCCTTGCGGCATCCTTGAATGCGCTTAAACGTGCTTTGATCCCGGTTACGTTCCTGACCTTGGTGGTGGGTACGTTTGTGTGGACCAATGTTCTTGATCCTGAAATAGAGCAGATGGCAGAAGCTATCATTTTAGGCTTGCTGTTTGTTACAATTGCCGAGGCAATTACCAAGGCAACGTTGTTTCCTGAACGTTCATCCTGGCGCGTGCTTGATATGGCCGTTCCTGCTGCACAAAAGGTTCGAATTATTGCAATTATCATTGCCTTTACCTTTTCTGTTGATCTTCTGATCCGCGTTCTGAATGATGTCGTTCATGCATCTGCCAGTCAGCATCTTTTGGGGAAATTTTTCACCGCAACGACCATGGCTGTTCTTGTTATTCTTTTGCACAGGAAAAGCCTCTGGAATCTTGTGGGGGCGGTGCCCGAAGAGATCAGTCGTGTTTCAAGGCTCTGGTCCCGATTTCGGATAACAATCGTTGCTTTTATGTCTGTGATGATTGCCGCTGCCTTTATCGGCTTTATCCCTATGGCACATTTCGCGATATTCAATCTGGTTGCCACGCTAGAGCTCTTTTTATTGTTGTTATTAGCGCATGTAATCGTTCACGAAGTTGCTCATTACGAACTTTCCGGAGAGGCTGACATCGGTCGTAGTCTTCGTAGTGTATTGGCTCTGGATGATGATGGTGCGGATCGTCTTGGTTTTTGGATTGTACTGTGTGTTGGCTGTGGGTTGGTTGTGCTGGGGATAATTGGAACCCTGCTGATTTGGGGCATGAGTGGGCAGAGACTGTTCGGGATTATACAGACAGGGCTGACGGGCTTTAAAATCGGTGAGGTCAGAATATCATTTATTGATATCGCGGTCGCAGGGCTTCTCTTTATCGGCATGTTGGCCCTGACCAAAGTGTTCGCCAATGTTCTTGATGAACGGCTTTTGCCAAAGACAAAGCTTGATGCCGGGGTGCGAAACGCCATTAAAGCATCTGTTGGTTATGCTGGTTTGGGCCTTGCCGTTTTAATCGGGGTTTCTGCTGCGGGGCTTGACCTTTCTAATATAGCAATTGTTGCCGGTGCTCTTTCGGTGGGTATTGGTTTTGGCTTGCAGTCGATTGTAAATAACTTTGTCTCTGGTCTGATCTTGATTTTTGAACGTCCCATTAAACAGGGAGACTGGGTTGTTGTCGGCAATGAAGAAGGGCATGTGAAAAAGATCAAAGTTCGGGCAACAGAGATTGAAACCTTTGATCGTGCTTCCGTTATTATTCCGAACTCTGATCTTATTTCCGGGACAATGAAGAATTGGACCCATAAAAGTAAGCTTGGGCGGTTGGAAGTGCGGGTCGGGGTTTCGTATGATGCGGATGAAGAGAAGGTCAGAGATATCCTAACCCAGATCGCCAGTGAGCATTCGGGGGTGCTTTCCCGTCCCGAGCCTTATGTACTGTTCATGGATTTTGGTGCAAGTTCGTTGGATTTCGAGCTTCGGTGTTTCCTGAAAGACATTGAAAATAAAATGAGCATCGCCAGTGATCTCAGGTTTTCTATCCGTAAAGCCTTTCAAAATGAAGGTATTAAAATCCCATTTCCACAACAGGATGTTTATATCAAGCAAGTTTCTGGTGTTTCAAAATCTATAGACGTTTCCGATCAAGGTTTTGAAGATGTGGGAAAAGGTTCTAGATCGAAGAAGTTGCCGTCGGATTAAATTGATATCGAAAATAATATGAACGACCTTTAGGTGAATACACAAAAAGTTGGGATTTTTGTGGTTATTGACGGTTATTTCTTGAAATTAAGTTGTTAGAACGGCATAAAGATAATCAATTTATTTTTTGGGGTTATTATGTCTGCTTCGTCTCGACAGCAAGAAATTTTACGGGCAATTCGGTTAAAGGGCACCTGTGCCATATCTGAAATCGCGACGTCTCTTTCGGTTTCGGAAGAAACAATCAGGCGTGATATCAAGCCAATGGTTGCCAAGGGGCTTGTGATAAAAACCCACGGCAAGGTAACCATGCCGGACGATGTCAAAGAGCCACCGTTCCATATGCGTATGCAGGAAAATATGGATGCGAAGGTCAAAATTGCGACGGCGGTTTCCCGCATGATCGAAGATGGCGAAACGGTATTCCTGCATCCGGGATCAACCACGAACTATGTTGCCAGAGCATTATGTGATCACAGCGATTTGGTCATTTTGACGAACTCTGCCGAAATTTCCCGTACATTAGTGAGTGGCGAAGGCAACGAAGTATATATGGCGGGGGGCCTGTTACGTACCGATGACGCTGCCTCTGTCGGCCCAACGGCAATTGAATTTATCAAGACCTTTCATGTCAAGACAGCTGTGTTTGCGATTGGGGCGGTTAGCCCCACTGGATTGATGGATTTTCGTCTGAGTGAAAAAGAATTTTGCAATGCCGTTATGGAACGATCTGAACGTGTAATCGTTGCCGTTGACCACACCAAGTTCGAACGCAAAGGCATTGTCCATATTTCCGATCTGGGTGACATGGATCTTTTGGTGACCGACAGAGAGCCGCCCCAAGAGTTGCGGGATGCGCTTGAGGAAGCCGGGGTGAAAACTTTAATCGCGACTTAGGCCAAAGTGCCAGAATGAAGTGATTAAACTGACCTGAATTATGAGGTGGTTTAACTGACCGGGAATATAGTGACTAACGTGATGTTGCCTCGCGCCATCTGTCAGACATTCTCATGCCCCAATAAACACTCTGCGCTGCCATGGGGCCAAAAATACCGCCGTTCCATTCCAAATCAAACGCTTTGAATATCTTATGGCGGTCAGACACTTTGGCTATGCCCTCAGCAACAAGGCGTCCACCAATAGGGGCCGAGTTCATGCCATGACCGCCAAATGCGGTGCAGGACCAAACACCGGGTTTTAGTTCACCGATATAGGGCATTTTGTGGCGGGCGTAGGCCATTAAACCAGTCCAAGCCATATCGATCTTTACATCTGCCAGTTCGGGATAAACGTTTGTGATATCCTGTTTCAACAGGTGCGCCAAACGTTTGGGTTGGCTGGTTCTTGTGGTAATTCTGCCACCCCAAAGCAAACGATCCTCGTCGATAATGCGGTAATAGTCTGATGCCTGACGATCATCCAAAATGGCGGCACTGGTCTTGACCAGATCATGAACACGCGCCCCCAGCTTTTCTGTGACAACAACATAGGTCGCAATGGGCAACAAAGCACGTCTGACGCGATCAAACACACTACCGGAATAGCCGCCCCCACAAAGAACAACGTCTTTTGCTTTGATGGTGCCGCGTGCCGTTTTTATTTCTTTAACAGGCGTGTCGAGGTTCATTTCAACAGCTTCAGTCTTTTCGAATATTTGCCCGCCTTTTCGGGTGATCTCTTGCGCGATACCCAGACAATAGTTCAGCGGATGAAAATGAAACGCCCCCTTGTCAAAGTTGCCTTGATAGTACCGTGTGGTCTTGAATTTTTCCTGTAGGTCATCGCGGGATAAA
Source organism: Kiloniella sp. (assembly GCF_048259265.1). Classification (NCBI taxonomy): domain Bacteria; kingdom Pseudomonadati; phylum Pseudomonadota; class Alphaproteobacteria; order Rhodospirillales; family Kiloniellaceae; genus Kiloniella; species Kiloniella sp. The sequence goes on from NZ_JBLXHT010000011.1 coordinate 80,054, forward strand.
TAGTCTAATGGATAGTCGTATTGCGCTGCCATATAATCACAGTGCTTTTTCATGCCATCGGGATCGTTGTAGCGTATAACAGACAGCATGCCGGGGCTTGGATTAACCCCGTCCAGCTTTAGGTCGGCGGTGTTATTTCGAACCATATTCACACCTTCCAATGACAAGGCAAAAACGTCGCGCGCCTTATCAATCCCCAGCCGTTTTTCGACAATGGTTTTACCACCCGCAAAACCTGGTGATACAAACCCGCCATTACGCCCCGAAGCACCCCACGCAACACGGTTGGCCTCTAGGATCGTGACGGACTTTCCTCTGCCCAGAAGTTCCAGTGCACAGCTTAGGCCAGCCAAACCACCACCGACGATACAGACATCTGTTTCCAGATTATGTGTCAGAGGGGGATAGGTTACATGTTCAACCGCTGTCCGGCTGTAGTAGGTATCAGGATAGGTCATGGTGTTGCTTATTTTCTTGGTTTTAAGGGGTGACGGCTAAAGCCACTCGTCTTTGATTTGATAGAAGGCATAGGCTGCTTTTAGATATTGCAAGCGCAGTGCTGGCAAGGGGAATTTATTAAACCGCTTTGTAAAGACAGCGGGGAGCTTGCTCTGGGTTCTGTCTCCGGCGATCTCGTCTGCCAGCGCACTTCCCGCCCAACCCGACATGGCGACACCATTGCCGTGATATGCCAGTGAAGCCCAAGCCGTTTTGTCTTTGTTTATTGGCCCGATATAGGGAACGAGGTCATTGGCGAGGCAAATAAACCCCTGCCAAAAGTGTGTGTGCTCTATATGGGACCATGCAGGAAAAAGCGCTTCAAAATCTGCTCTCACCCTTTTTTCTGCCAGCTTTTCTCCCTTGGCAGAACTATCTGTGCCACCACGTCCGCCAAAGAGAAAGCGTCCATCAGGCAGCATGCGAAAATAATGCAGCAAAATACGGCTGTCATAGACCGTTGTTGTATTGGTCCAGCCCTGATCCTGTTGTTCCTGTTTACTCAAGGGGCGCGTCACCAAAATGGATGAAAGGGCAGGGAGTAATTTTCCGGCAGCATTCGAAGACAGGTTTTCTGCGGTATAGCCATTTGTGGCCATGATAACGTGGTTGGCCTTTACGATGCCCTGTGGCGTGTGAAGATGATGACCATCAACATGCTTTTCCCACTTGGTGACAGGACTGTTGCCAAAGATTTGAATGCCCGTATCGCGCAGGAGCTTCGCAAGCCCTCTGGCATATTTGAGCGGATGCAGACCAAAGCCTGTTGGGTTATGCAGACCGCCATGAAAATCACCTGACAGACCTATTTCCCCTAATTGATCCGGGGATAAAATGTGCGTTTCGTGACCAAAGGTTTTGCTGAGGAATTCCTGTTCCTGCCGCAGATCATCCATGCGGTTGGCTTTATGGGCCAGTTCGATTTCCCCATTGCCCGTGGCATCCGCATCTATGTTGTGGGTTTCCAGAAAAGACTTCACAAAGGCCACAGATTGTTTTTGCGCCTCAAAGAAACCTTGTGTCGCCTCTAGCCCGTAACGACGGATCATCTGTTGATAACTGAGCTTCGTCGACCCCATACAACAAAAGCCACCATTACGCCCCGACGCTCCCCAACCGGGCTGGGCCGCCTCAAAGACCTTCACATCAATCTGGTATTTCGTCGCCAAGCGATAGGCCGCCATCATGCCCGTGTAACCACTGCCGATAACAGCCACTTCGCACTTGGTGTCTTCTGTCAGGCGTGGGAAGTCCTCTAACTCCGGCGCCGTATCCCGCCAATAACTCGGTGCATGATTTTGAGCAGAGAAAGCGTGCGTATCATAAAGGTATTTCATGGCGTGCAACGAACTTTTTAAAAGGAGGCGAGGGGAGCGTGTTTTGTTTTTCTGTATTCCATGTCAGGAAGATGACTTGGTCAAGATAAAATGATTGCCGCGTATTCGTAGGTGAGGGCAGTTTAAAATAGTTAGTTGAAGGATGGTGAATTTTTATAATATTATTAGCGTTATAAGGGCTAGGGTTAATGGGATTAATAAGTGCTGTCCAAAAAGAGAAATTTTTTGAGCCCAATTTGATTTTATAATTGGTGTTTGTTGTTCCTCCCACTTTTCTCCAGTGCTTTTCTCAGTCACTCTTACAGTTGGATCTTGTTGGGATTTAATTACGTTTAGTGGGAAAGAGGCTTGATAGGCAATATAGTCTGTATACCAATTCAAGATATGAGTAACACTAAGGAATGCAAGCATTCCAAAACCCGCGCTTTCGATCATTTTGTCTGGCATCATATCATTTCCACCAATAACTGGGAGCTGATTTAGTGGGTAGTTATAGTAAGAAAATAATATTATTATAGATGATAATGCACAAAGGGATCGTCCTGTTGTATGAGTGGCGCGAGAAATTAACTTATCAATATTCATGTTTGTTTCCACTTAAGAAGGTGTATTAGGAATATTGAAATAATTATTATTGAGCGACTAGAGTTTTTTTAATATTTTTAGAAAAATTTCATTGTATGAATTGGTTTTGCTTGAGTGTGTTACAAATTTTATTCTTAGATCAAGCGTACTCAGTCCTAATTAAGATCTTTTGATATATCCAATAAATTGAAGTAGAGACTGCGGCATTTTGACCAGTATCGATATCTGCAGTTGAGTTTAATATTATAACATGTATATAAAATACATGTTTAGAGAATAGAGACACATTAAAGGAGAAGCTTATGGCCTATGTTGTTCTCGCAGCCGAGCTTTTTACGGCATTTTGGTTTGTGAATTACATTCTGTTGATTTCCGGTTTTGTCAAAGAAGGGGAAAAGGCGGCTTTTCCCAGAAAAGATCCGCTGGTCCGATTTTTTATTGCCAATGCCAAGTGGGCCATCGTTGTGGGGTTGACGACTGTGTATGCGGGAACCGTTGTGTACGTGTACGGACTAGCAACATAACAGTATCAATTGCTTGTGGTCGGTAACGACCTCTTTAAACGCTGGTGATCCGCAGGTAATCCACTGATGAAAACACTAAAAAAAGGAGAGAGAAGATGCCTTTAGAAGTCGATAAATTACTTATCAAAGCCCTGACCATCAGCCTGATCTGGGTGCTTGTTCCGATGCCTTTGTATATCTGGCTTTTCCTTGATTTTCTTATCTAGATTTTACTATACGAAATATCATTTATCTCGGCCTGAAAGGTGTAGAAGATGAAGTGACTTTTGTTATTAATTTCTGTTTATGAATCATTTCTAACATTAGCTTAGTTGTGCGTTCTGATAACATTGAGGCTGAACTGGGGCCAATAATTATGCTATGAATTAGGTTTTCGAGCTTAAGCTCATAAGGCAAAACTTGGCTTAAAAGATTGAAGTTTAGTTTCAGTTTTGGCTCTATGCCACCAGGGCCATTAAAGTAACTTTTCATTTCTTTGAATTTGTTACCTTGGTCCAACTCTGGGCGATAAACCAATCTCCATTCTTGCTCTTCATGGAAACCATGATGTTTTGTAAATAGTGCAAATGTCTTTATTCGTTCAAAAAGAGCCCAGGCTGAATAATACAAATCATCAGGTTCTAACAGGTTGTGATCTTTTATTATACTTGCAAAGATAGAAACTAATTCAGCCAATTTATTTATACGATCTTCTTGAGATCCGTATGAGACTTTTCCGAGTATTAAGGGGCTATTATTATCTGGAACGATTTTAGAAGTATCAAAAACTAAAGCAACACCTTTGCCTGTATCTCCATAACCTCGCCACATTGATAACAACCCATCTGAATTATTATCTTTGTGTTCGGATAAGCAAAAAATATAAGTATTTAAAACACCTGTTTCATCTCGGCTATGGTCATAGTCATCATAGCGTTTGTTTAAGCTCTCAGAGAAAATATCAAAGTTTTTTTCAGTAGAAAGTGTATGCCTTAACTCGTGGCTTTGTAACGCCAGATTAACTCCATTGTTTACCCCAAATCGAACCTCTTCATGATCATTCATGAATAACGGGTTAGATAACCAAATTTCGTCTCGTTTTAATATTTCTTCAGCTGTAGTTAGGTTGGTGTAATGAGCTAGTAGAGGCCTGATTGATGGGTATGACTCTTCTGTATCCAAGATAAATTCATCAATAGGATTAAATAATTCGTAGATATTGTCAGCATCCATTATTTATACCTTATAGTTGTCTTGATCAGCTTATTTCTGTTCCTGTCGCGCTGCTTCGCGCAACAGCCATCGGCGGAAGGTTTGCAAGCGGGGCAGGCCGCGTTTGTTTTCGGGATAGACGAGGTAGTAGGCATTCTTACCACGGATACTGTCATCAAAAAGCTGGGTCAGAAGGCCTTTGCTTAGTTCTTCTTTAATCAAGAACGCGGGTAACAGAGCAACCCCAAGGCCCGTGAGCGCGGCATTGATAATCATATGAAATTGTTCGAACTTGGGGCCAGCAGCGGGGTTGATATCCTGTGTTTCCTTACCCCTAAGCCATTCTTGCCAGGCGTAGGGTCTGGAGCGAAGTTGCAATAGGGTATGGTGGCTGAGATCCGCGGGTGTTTTTATTTGGCCGACATCTTCTAACAGGGACGGACTACAGACCGGGATCATCTCTTCGCCCATAAGTTTGTCTGATATTGTGCCGGGCCAGTTGCTGTCCCCAAAATAGATGGCAGCATCAATATCTTCGCTCTCAAAATTAAACGCTTCGATGCGCGTGACAAGGTTCACGTTGATTTCCGGGTGTTGCGACGTAAAACGCCCCAAACGCGGGATCAACCATCGACTGCCAAAGGTGGGCAGGCACGCCAGTAATAACTCACCGCCAACACCCTGATAAGCCAGCAGGTTAAGGGTGGCAGATTTAAGTTGATCAAGGCCCTTCCTGACTTCCTGAACGTAACTGGCGCCCGCTTCGGTGAGGACTAATCTTTGTCGGACCCGTTCAAAAAGCCGGATACCCAGTTCGTCTTCCAATTGTCTGATCTGTCGGCTGACGGCACTTTGCGTTACATTTAATTCTTCGGCGGCTTTCGTAAAGCTCATGTGCCTAGCGGAAGATTCAAAAGTACGTAGCGCGGTGAGGGAGGGAACGTATCGGTATATCACGGTATTAAAGCTCAGATATCTAACAAAGAATTATTCATGCGACAGTACAGTTGTTTTATACGTAAGTCATGAGTTTAATGAATGATGTTTGGAAAAATAATCGTTGGCCTTTAAAGTCAGATAAGAGGACAATAAACTCTAGTTGTTTAACTCAACTCTTTCTCTGTCGTTGTTTCATGGGGCATTTCATCGTTCATGTCGTAAAACCTACATTTCTCTCTTTACGCCTTGAGCCAGAATTAAGTTAAGCAACTATAATATTATTAAGACGCCTAAAAATCTTGAGGCACTTCTGTGCCACGCATAGCTCGGAAAGAAGAACATGTCTGCATCTGCTAAACTTGGAAAATTCGATTGGGAAGACCCGTTCCTGTTAGACGTTCAGTTGAATGAAGAAGAGCGCATGGTCAGGGACAGTGCGCGCGATTATGCGCAAGACAAGCTGATGCCGCGTATTCTAGAGGCAAACCGCCACGAAAACTTTGACCGCGATATTATGCGTGAAATGGGCGAGCTTGGCTTTTTGGGCGCGACGATTGACGGCTATGGTTGTGCAGGGGTTAGCTATACCAGCTATGGCCTGATTGCGCGCGAGATCGAACGTGTCGACAGTGGCTATCGCTCGGCCATGTCGGTTCAGTCTTCTTTGGTGATGCACCCGATCTATGCTTACGGTTCTGAAGAGCAAAAGCAAAAGTATCTGCCGAAATTGGCGACGGGTGAATATGTCGGTTGTTTCGGTTTGACGGAACCAGATGCCGGGTCCGATCCCGGCGGCATGAAAACCCGTGCGCGCAAAGTTGACGGCGGGTACGAGCTGTCTGGCGCGAAGATGTGGATCACGAACTCACCCATCGCTGATGTTATGGTGGTCTGGGCGAAAAACGACGAAGGTATTATTCGCGGTTTTGTTCTTGAGCGGGGCATGGAAGGGCTTTCCACACCAAAGATCGAAGGCAAGTTTAGTCTGCGGGCTTCTGTAACGGGTGAAATCGTTATGGATAATGTGTTTGTGCCAGAAGAAAATATGTTCCCGGAAGTTACGGGCCTTAAAGGGCCTTTTGGATGTCTTAACCGTGCGCGTTACGGCATTGCATGGGGGGCTTTGGGGGCCGCTGAATTCTGTTGGCATGCGGCGCGTCAATATACGCTGGATCGTAAGCAATTTGGTCGGCCTCTGGCGCAGACCCAATTGGTACAGAAAAAGCTTGCGGATATGCAGACCGAAATCTCTTTGGGGTTACAGGGGTGTGTGCGTGCTGGTCAGTTGTTTGACGAAGGAAAGATTGCCCCGGAACTTATTTCCATGATCAAGCGCAATTCCTGTGGCAAGTCACTGGAAATTGCCCGAACAGCCCGTGATATGCATGGCGGTAACGGCGTCTCAGATGAATTTCATGTCATCCGGCATGTGATGAATTTAGAGGCCGTGAATACTTACGAAGGCACCCATGACGTACACGCGCTCATTCTTGGACGGGCACAAACGGGTTTACAGGCATTTATGTAAGATCGGATTCATAACGGTGACAAAGCCTTCTGATAATCAGAAAGATGTTATGCCCCAAAATGACGTATCTCATGAAGATATGCCTCATGATGACATGCCCTTGGAGGGGAATAGGGTTCTTGATCTGTCACGTGTACTAGCCGGTCCCTGGGTTGGTCAGACTTTGGCTGATTTGGGATGTGATGTGATCAAGGTAGAGCGCCCGGGTCGCGGGGATGATACCCGCGCCTGGGGGCCTCCTTTCGTGAAAACCCCTACGGGCGAGAATACGCAAGAATCTGCCTATTACATGTCCGCCAATCGGGGAAAGCGATCTCTGGCTGTGGATATGACAAAGCCAGAAGGGCAAAAAATTCTTCAGGATCTTGCTCTTCACTGCGATATCGTTATTGAAAACTTTAAGGTCGGTGGACTTAAAAAGTTCGGCCTTGATTATCAAAGCCTGTCAAAGATAAATCCCAAGCTCATTTACTGTTCGATCACAGGCTTTGGTCAGGAAGGTCCCTATGCCGACAAGGCTGGCTATGATCTGATGATACAGGGCATGGGCGGCTTGATGAGCATTACGGGGGAGGCCGAGCGACAGCCTATGAAGGTTGGCGTTGCTGTCGTTGATTTGTTCAGTGGGATGTACGGGGTTACGGGTATTCTTGCGGCGTTGTTTAAACGAGAACGAACTGGGCGTGGCGATCATATCGATATTGCTTTGATGGATTGTCAGGCCGCGATGCTTGCCAATCAGGCTACGAACTATCTGGTTTCGGGCAAGGTGCCGCATCGCAGAGGGAACGCGCACCCAAATATTTCCCCCTACGAAGTTTTTGAAACGTCGGACGGTTATATGATTTTGGCCGTTGGGAATGACCGCCAGTTCGAAGCTTTCTGTGGTGTGGCCGGGTGTGCAGAGCTTGCAGAAAGCCCTAAGTACCAGACAAACACAGCAAGAGTTGAAAACAGAGAGGAACTAGTTCCTTTTGTTCAGGAGATTTTGAGGGGAAAATCAACAGAACATTGGATTTCAGCGCTTGAAACCGTGAAGGTGCCCTGTGGACCGATTAATGACCTTTCTCAGGTTTTTGCCGATCCCCACATTCAGCAGCGCGGCATTATCAAGGAATATAGGCATCCGGACGGTGCACAGCAGCAGTTGGTTTCAACGCCGATCAAATATGGACAGGCAAAGTCTGGTGCGGAACTTCCGCCGCCGATGCTCGGTCAACACACAGACGAAGTGCTCAGTGATATTCTTGGTACGGAAAAGGATGATATTGAAAAGCTGCGAAGCATTGGGGCGATTGCATAACCAAGTGGTCTAAAAACGAATTAACAAAATAAAATCAAAAAGTTGAACAGGAAAAATTGATGGTAAATCTAAAAGAGCGTTCAGGCGGGGAAATTCTGGCTCAGGGCCTGCAAGCACATGGTGTCGATACGGTGTTCTGTGTGCCGGGCGAAAGCTATCTGGCTGTTCTGGACGGTCTTTATGATTTAACAAAAGACATCAACGTTGTGACCTGTCGGCAAGAAGGTGGCGCGGCCTATATGGCCGAAGCCTATGGCAAGCTGAAAGGAACGCCGGGTATCTGTTTTGTGACGCGAGGGCCGGGAGCAACCAATGCCTCTATCGGTGTTCATACCGCCTATCAAGATTCCACGCCGATGATCTTATTTATTGGTCAGGTGGCGCGAGATCAGGAAGATCGCGAAGCTTTTCAGGAAATTGATTATCGCCGCATGTTCGGCGAAATGGCGAAATGGGTCGCCCAGATTGAAACCGCTGATCGTATTCCTGAATATCTTAATCGTGCTTTCCATACCGCAACATCTGGTCGACCGGGGCCTGTGGTATTGGCCTTGCCTGAAGATATGTTGACAGAACTGGCAACTGTTGCTGATACCCCGCCCTACAAAAAGGTCGCATCGGCCCCCCGTCCCGAGGATATGTCTGATTTCAGGGCGCTGTTGAGTGAGGCGCAGAAACCTTTGTTGCTTATTGGCGGTGGCGGTTGGTCAAAAGAAGCCAGCCAGAATATAACGGCCTTTGCCGAAAAAAATCATCTGCCCGTTGCCTGTGCTTTCCGCAGGCAGGATGCTTTTGACAACCACCACGCTCAATATATTGGCGAGGTTGGTATTGCGCCGAACCCCAACCTTGCTGCGCGGGTAAAGGAAAGTGATCTTCTTATCGTTGTTGGGCCGCGTCTGGGGGAAATGACAACCAGCGGATATAGCTTGCTGGATAGTCCAAATACCAAGCAAAAGCTTGTGCATGTTTTGCCCGGTGCTGAAGAGCTCAATCGCGTGTTTAATGCGGAGCTGGCGATCCTCAGCGATTTGACAGCCTTTACCAAAGCCGCTTTAGGGCTGGAATCAATCGACGCACCAGTTTGGAAGGCAACGGTTGCTGAGGCACGCGCTGAGTATGAGGCATTTATTGCTGAAGAAGCTGGCATCAAAGACTTCCCGATGCACAAAATCAGTAGCTATCTGAGGGGAAATTTACCCGAGGATGCCATCATTACCAATGGTGCGGGGAACTATACGATTTGGGGACAGCGGTTTTATCAGTTTTCATCTTATCCAAGCCAGTTGGCCCCGACCTCTGGTGCTATGGGGTATGGCGTTCCGGCAGGTATTAGCGCTAAAATTACCGAACCCGAGAGAGTTGTTGTGACATTGGCCGGGGACGGCTGCTTTATGATGAACGGGCAAGAAATTGCGACTGCGGTTCAGTACAAGGCGAATGTGATCATTATCGTGGTGGATAATGGATGTTTTGGCACAATCCGTATGCATCAAGAGCGAGAATATCCTGACCGCGTTATTTCAACCCGCTTGAATAACCCTGATTTTGCCGCTCTTGCGCGGGCTTATGGGGGATTCGGAATTACTGTCGATAATGCAGATCAGTTTCCCGAAGCATTTGAACAGGCAAGGAATAGTGGCAAGCCAGCGCTTATTCATATGAAGGTGCCAAATGTGTGGGAGTAGGGCGTTGATCCAGAAGCTCTAAACAAGATTTTTAAAATAGAGAATCTATAAAGGCGGAGATTCTATAAAAGTCTCGAATCTCTTAAGTAGAGAATTTCTAAAAATGGCGAATCCCTAATAATTTGGGGCTGTGATTTTTATTACCCGCTTTTATTGGATTCTTTAGATTTTGTGACTGGATCTGTAGAGATCTCGTTTTTACGGAAAATCATAAAAGTCAAAAATCAGGCAAGAAAAAAGGGTACCTAGTCGGTACCCTTCAATCTTTTGCATAACAATCAAATTAATGATCGTTAAATGACTTACTCAGCAACCGCGATTGATGAGACAGCCATTTTGCCGTTACGGCCGCGTTCTAGTTCGAACTCAACACGTTGGCCTTCGTTCAAACCTTGTAGGCCTGCACGTTCTACAGCAGAAATGTGAACGAAAGCATCATCCCCACCAGCATCAGGCTCGATAAAGCCAAAACCTTTAGTGGAGTTAAACCATTTTACTACGCCAGTCGCCATTAAAGAGACTCCTAATTACTTAACTTGTGTGACAGCCAAAATCAGCCGTTGGTAAAGGGTTCGGCAAGGCCGGGAATCTTCTTTAGTGACCAGTGTAGGGCAGGCAGAGGAGCCGGGACTTTTAAAACCATAATAGCTTTATCTACGAATTTTAGGAAAAGTCAAGTGTTATTGAGATTTAGGCACATTAAAGTTTTGAGTAATGCCTAGATACGGCATTCTCTTGAGAGCTGGTGGCCCATTTCACAAATAAGATAATAATCGTATGCATATATTATTTGAAATATTATGATTTAAAGCAAGGGTTAATTTGGTTTCTATATGTTTTGACAACCTGTCAGGGAGAAAAGCCCGAGGAATTGTTCTTTAAAATTTAAATTTCAGGAAAGTATTTAAAAGGGGAAGATATTCAGTGCCTAAGATAAATGAATTCTCAGAGATAAGTGAATTTCAAGAACAGCATGCCAAGCGACTGGTTGACAGCTTTAAGGCTGTAACTGGTACAGATTTAATTGAGTTGAATAAGGAAAAAGGTATCGGGCAACAGCTATTCGAAGCTCCATTTGTTGTGGTATCTCATAACGGTGCGGATGACCCAGTGCTAAATTATGGGAATTCGATAGCTTTAAACCTTTGGGAAATGTCGTGGGATGATTTTACGCAAACACCTTCGCGTAAAACAGCAGAGCCTGAATTTCGGAATGATCGTGCCGCCATGTTACAGCAGGCCAAGGATAAGGGATATTTTGATAACTATACGGGTATCAGAATTTCAAGTTCAGGTAAGAGGTTCTTGATTGAAAAGGCTATTATATGGACTGTTCCTTCTGTCGAAGGTAGCGATGATCCTCGTTTACAAAAACCCGGACAGGCGGCAACCTTTAGCTATTGGAAATATTTATAAGCCTGAAGGTGTGGCGCATTTACGTAATAAAAAGTCGCAAACAAAGAAAAAAAATCATATTCATTTAACTAGATATGTTGATTAAATTTCTTAAGGTGTTGAATTATAATAAATAATAACAAAACAACTGTCGACATAAGGAATTCTTTATCTTGTTGACTAAATAAAGAATTCTTTATATGTTCATTTTGCGAATAACAAAGAATGCTGCATAATTTTTGAAATAACTACGGGTAGATGGCTGGAGCCCAATCTTGAAACGGATTGTCAGTCTGGAAAGGAAGGCATTTATGCATTTAAAAGTGTATAGTGCAGAACCACATATAAAAAGAAAAGCACCACGCAGAGACCTGCAGCGTGTTGTTATTGTCGTTCTTCCCGGTACAGCTTCTTTAGATACCAGTTTAACTATTCAGGCGTTAAAGACCGCGAATGCGGTTGCTGGTTATGCGGCTTTCCATTGGCGCATTGCAACGATGGACGGTCAGGACATTGATCTTGAAGATGGTTTTATTCTCAAGCCTGATATGGCTGTGGGGGATGACGAAGCTATCGACCTCGCACTTGTGTTTGGCGAATGGGGTGTTCGGACAGGAAAGTCTGATCACTTTATAAACTGGCTAAAGCGACTGGATCGACAGAGTGTTTATGTTGGTGCTGTTGGCGGTGCCTGCAATGAACTTGCTAGCGCGGGGTTACTGAGTGGTTATAGGTGTGCTGTGCCGTGGGCATATCATGATAGCTTTAAAGAGCTATATCCCTCTGTTGAAATACAGGACGCGCTATTTTCCTGGGATAGAAAGCGTATTACCTGTACAGGTAAAGCGGCATGTCTGGATTTAATTCTGAATATTATTGAACATCAATGCGGTACGGATGTTGCCGGACAGGTTGCAGAGGCTTTCAACTATGAAGTCAGGGGCGGGGCATCTATCCCTTTGCGCCAACGTAATCTTACCTTGCAAAAGCTTTCAGGCAAACTTGCCGAGGCCGTTCGCATTATGGAAGAAAACCTTGAAGTTTTGTTGACTGCAGAGGAAATTGCGAAAGAAATCGGTAGCTCAAAGCGACAGATAGAACGTCTATTCGCCCGCCATCTCGGGTGCAGCCCAAAGCGCTATTATAAGCGTTTGAGATTGAAACGAGCTCGTGCACTTCTACGGCAAACGGCTTTGCCTGTCAGTGAAGTAGCCATTGCTTGTGGCTTTACATCCTTTTCTTATTTCTCACGTGCTTACAGAGGGTATTTTGGGTCAACGCCGCGGGAAGATCGTCTGGCACGTGTCAGCTAGAAATTAGCTTATTTACTTTGACCTTATTCGGTAACTCTTTCAGAATGTTTCGAAATTAACAGCTGTTAGATTGTCTTATCCTATGAGTGGGTCTTCTGAATTTTCATTTGTTCCGGGAACGAAAGTGGGTGTTGTCGGCCTAGGCAAAATGGGTTGGCATTTCGCGATGCGTTTGCACAATGCCGGGGCAGAGGTGTTCATCCATTCCCGAACCCGTGATAAGGCCTCTGATCTAGAAGCGATCGGCCTTACATACTGTAAAACACCACAGGATCTTGCGCGAAACATCAATAGTGGATTTATTGTTATCTGTGTAACCGATACCCCAGCCATTGAGCAGGTGATTTGCGGTGATCAGGGGCTGTTACTGGCAATGCACACTGATACACTGGTCATTGATATGGGAACGACACAGGTTATGAATACACGAGTCCTTGCCGGAAGGGTCGATCATGTGGGGGCTGGCTACCTTGATGCACCGGTAAGTGGCGGGGCTATCGGCGCAGAGCAGGGGTCGCTCTCTATTATGGTTGGGGGTGATGAAAGCGATTTTCATCGTGCGATGCCGCTTTTTAAAGTTCTGGGTGAAAATATTAACCATGTTGGTCCCCTTGGTGCAGGACAGATTGCAAAGACCGCAAATCAGATGATTGTCGCAATGACTATAGATGCCGTTGCTGAAGCTCTGACTTTGGCATCAAAAGCTGGTGCTGACCCCGCGAAGGTTCGAAATGCTTTGTTGGGCGGTTTTGCAGATAGTCGTATCCTTGAACTACATGGTCAGCGTATGGTCGATCGCAATTTTGAACCGGGGGCTAGGGCGACCGTTCAGTTAAAGGATGTGAAGCAAGCCATGGAATTGGCTGAACATTATAGTCTTCGTTTATCCGGCTTGGAAACCGCGATGGATCTCTGGCAAGGTATGGTTGATGACGGGCTTGGGGAGCTGGACCAAGCTGGTTTTATTCGTGCTGTTGAGGAAAAAAATCAAACTAAAGGTTGATATAATGTACCGTTTCGCTGCCAATTTAAGCATGCTTTTTACCGAAGTTCCTTTTCTTGATCGTTTTAAGGCTGCGCAGGATGCAGGTTTTGAAGGGGTGGAGTTTCTTTTTCCTTATGAATGGTCAAAGCAGGACCTTAAAGCAAGGTTGGATGATACAGGGCTAGAGCAAGTGCTGTTCAACCTTCCTGCGGGAAACTGGGAAAAGGGAGAACGTGGGATTGCAGCTTTACCAGGGAGAGAAGGTGAATTTCAGCATAGTGTTGAGTTAGCGTTGGAATATGCCGAGCATTTAAATTGTCGCAAGTTACATGTGATGGCTGGTATTTGTCCGGAAGATGAAACACTGGAATCCTGTTTTGAAGTTTATCTCGCCAATCTGGCTTATGTTTGCGAGCAGGCGAAGGCCGCAGATGTTATGGTGCTGATTGAGCCATTGAATACGCGGGCTTCTCCAGGGTATTTGCTGTCTCATCAAGCTCAAGCACGTAAAATTATTGATCATATTGCCGCACCAAACCTGAAATTACAGATGGATCTGTATCACGCCCAAATCATGGAGGGCGACCTTTCGGTGCTGATCCGTCATCAAATGGATTATGTTGGGCATATTCAGATTGCTGGGGTGCCGGATCGACATGAACCATCTGAAGGAGAAATTAACTATGGTTGGATATTCTCTGAATTGTTAAAGGCTGAATATGAAGGGTGGGTCGGTTGTGAGTATACGCCTAAAGCTGATACGAAATCGGGTCTTGGTTGGCTCGATACGGCTCGAAAAATCTTTACCTGATTACTTGGGCCTGGAGAGCAGGAGATCGACTGAATTTTTATAGCGTCAACCTGTCCTATTGTTTTTCGTGTGGTGTGATCCTATTTTACATTGAATAAATGCTTATTGTGATATTTGTTGTTTGAGATGTTTGGCCTGAAATGAGACTTACGACCTATACTGACTATTCATTACGTGTCCTGATTTTTGTCGGACTAAAAGGTGATGAATTAACGACGATCACTGAGATTTCAGAGCGTTATAATATTTCACGTAACCATTTGATGAAAGTTGTTAATCAGCTGTCTCAGGATGGATATCTCAAAACTATTCGCGGTAAAAAGGGCGGTATGCTCCTTGCTCGTTCTCCGGCAGAAATAAATCTGGGGGATGTGGTTAGGGATATGGAAGACAATCTGGATATTGTCGAATGTTTCGACAAGAAAAAAGGTTGCTGCCAAATCGATGGTTATTGTCGGTTACAGGGAATTCTGGGCGAGGCTGTCATTGCCTTTTTTGATGTTCTATCCCGGTATACGCTTGAAGACTTAATGTCTAATAGGCAAGGCCTTCAAAAGGCATTAAACATCTCGTTTATGTAATATCTATTTGTAGACGTGCACTATTATAGGGCGGATATGATTTGTTTCATAATCGCCTATTTTTGTTTTTCTGGGATGAGCATGTGTGAAATTTTCTGCCTTGTTCGTAAATACAGATTTTGTTAGATCTATATTTGCCTGTGCAATTCTATTGTCCGCACAGGTTCTACGGAGATTTTATGTTAGAGATTGCGGTAATCCGCTAGTTCCTGAACCTCGGGAACATTTGAAACTGTTGTAACGTTCAAGCTGTGTGCTGAGCGATACCTTTTCTGTGCTCACATAAAACGAAAATCCATTGAATATTTCAAAGTATGAACAGCGTGTTTTACACGTTCTCGCTCAGGGTGGTTCTATTCACTATGAGCGGGGTGAGAATGGCAAGGTTACGAAGGTAACTTGTTATACCCGTGATGGTCATGTGCTTGCTGATTGTAACTATCGCGTTTTTCAGCGTCTGAGGAAGCGGTCCTTTGTGAAGTCTCAACAGGGACAACCCTATCGAATTACACGATTGGGTATACGGTCCGTTAGATCTCAACTGGATAACAGATAAATCAGTAAAGCTAGAAAGAAGTTAGTTGTTATGATTAGAAAGTACGAAATTGCCGATACGGCAGCACTAATTAAAATTTGGTTCGAAGCAAACAAGGTTGGTCATCCATTCCTGAGCGATGAATTTGTCGCCCAGGTCGCCAATGATATGCCGAATATTTACCTTCCCAATGCTGAAACTTGGGTTTTGGTTTTTGATCAAAATCCTGTTGGTTTCATTTCCCTCATCAATGATAAAATCGGGGCGTTGTTCCTTGATCCGGTATTTCATGGCAAGGGGTTTGGTCGGGCTTTGGTTGATCATGTGGTGAACTTGAAAGGCTCTCTGAGTGTAGAGGTCTTTGAGAAAAACAAAGTGGGTCGACGGTTCTACGATCTCTATGGCTTTGTCGAAGTTGGCCGTTATTGTCATGAGTCGACAAATGAGATTTCGCTGAAACTGACATTGGCGAAAGATTGATCAAAAACAAGGGCACTTCGCATGGAGTGCCCTTGTTCAGTTGGCTTTCTTTGTGGCGTTGTTATCCCTTTTTCTTTTTTTGTACGGCCATAAGATAGAGCATTTCAAAGGCCATCGTCGCGCCAGCAAGGGCGGTAATGTCGCTAACATCGTAGGCGGGGGATACTTCGACGACATCGGCACCGACAATGTTAATACCCTCTAGGCCTCTAAGTATTGTCAGGGCCTGATGCGGGGTTAAGCCCCCACTTACAGGTGTTCCTGTGCCCGGGGCAAAGGCAGGGTCCAAGCTATCAATATCGAAAGTGAGGTAAGCTTTTCGATCGCCAACAATGCGCTTGATCTCTGCTACCACTGCTTCAGGGCCTTTGTCGTGAACCCAGGGGGCATGAATAATGTTAAAGCCGTGAGTTTTGTCGTTGTGTGTGCGGATGCCGACCTGTGCGGAAGATGTGGGGTCAATAATCCCCTGTTTAGCAGCATGATAAAACATAGTGCCATGGTCTATGCGTTGTTGGTCTTCTTCCCAAGTGTCGGAATGGGCATCTATCTGGATTAAGGCGAGTTGGCCATGCTTTTCTGCGTGTGCCTTAAGAATGGGGTAGGTGACAAAATGGTCACCGCCGAGTGTCAGCATTGCAGTGTCTGTGTCCAGAATTGCTTTTGCACGGGCTTCGATGGCACCGGGAATGGACATTGGTTCGCCGGGATCAAAAACAAGGTCGCCGTAATCTGCCACGGCCAAAACTTCAAAAACGTCAAGACCAGAAGGGAAGTGTGGTGCCCAAGCAAGATTGGCAGAGGCTTTCCTGATAGCCTGTGGCCCCAATCGAGTGCCCGATCTGCCCGTGGTTGCGCAATCATAAGGAATGCCGGATATGGCCACATCTGCGTCGTGAAGATCTCGTGTGTATTTACGGCGCATAAAAGAATTTGCACCGGAATACATAGGTTCAACATCTGTCCCTAGAAGGCTTTTTGCCATAAAGGCGTTGTCGCCTTCGGAATTAATACCGGATATATCGGTCATGCTGTATCTCCAGAACGATCTTGGTCTTGTTGTTAAGCTTATAAGTTTATTGTTAGAAAGATGGTGGTGTTGCCGAACTTACCACTTCACACTCTTCGTCGCCGGGGTTGCGAAAGCGGTGCGGGATTTCTGTATTAAAGTAATAGGCTTCTCCTGCATTCAGCACTTTTATTTCATTGCCGACGGTGATTTCAAGTTGCCCACGAATAATAACCCCGGCTTCTTCGCCTTCTTGCACAATCATCTTGTCGCCAGTATCGCCATGGGGCGGGTATTTTTCATGCAAAACCCGCATTTTACGATCTTTCTTGGCGGCACCTACCAAGCGGACAGACATGGTGCCGTCAGACATTTCGACTAGTTCGTCCTTGGCATAGAAGATTTTCTCTTCCTGTTCGGGTTCCATAGAGAAAAATTCGATCATTGTAACCGGAAAGCCAGCCAGAACTTTGGTTAGTGAGTCAATAGAAGGACTAACGCGATCCTGTTCAATCATAGAGATTGCGCTGTTGGTAACGCCAGCGCGTCGGGCAAGTTCCCGTTGTGAAAGACCATGCATGGCGCGTAGTGCTTTTAAGCGTTTACCAACACTGGCTGACATCTGTTTTGTTTCGCCTCGTTCAATAATGATCTCGTTCAATGGATTTTTCTCTATAGTAAGTCTCTAAGGCGATAATAAGCCATAGCCAAAACCAGGGCAGGGGTGCGCAACAGGCTGCCCCCCGGGAATGATTGGTGCGGGATACGGCTGAATACATCAAAACGTTCTGCGGAACCTGCAATGGCTTCGGCGATTAATTTTCCGGCCAATCCCGTAAGGACAACCCCGTGTCCGGAAAAGCCATGGGCAAAATAGGTGTTTTCTGCGAATTTACCGAAATGTGGAAGGCGGTTGACGGTAATGGCAACATTTCCGCCCCATGCATAGTCTATTTTTTTTGATGCAAGTTGGGGGAAGTATTCAAGCATGGTTTTTTGCATGATTTTACTGATATCGGACGGATCTTTACCCGAATAATTAACCTCGCCACCAAAAAGCATGCGTTTGTCGCCAGATAATCGATAGTAGTTGAGGACAAAAAGAATATCGGCCACAGCCGCATTGTCAGCGATGAGTTTACTTGCTTCATCATCTGATAGTGGTTCTGTTGCTAGAATATAAGTGCCGACGGGCATAATTTTTTTATCTAGCTTTTTGTCGAGACCGTCGAGATAGGCATTGGTACAAAGCGCGACATGCTTACAGTTGATTGTGGCTTGGTCAGTATGGACTTTGGGCGACTTACCGTGGTCAATGTTTGTAACACGACTATGCTCATAAAGCTTTACGCCTGCTTTTTCCGCGGCATCTGCCAGACCCAGTGTGTAATTGAGCGGATGTAGGTGACCGCCATTGGGGTCATACATGCCAGACAGGTACTTGTCGCTGCCAATCTTTTGGCGAATTTCGTTTTGATCTAAAAGCTGACAGCCTTTGTATCCAGCTAATTCCAAATCTTCCAGGTATTCTTCCAATTCACCCATGTGACGTTGTTTGGTGCTGACGTGGTAGTGGCCAGCAGCCAGGTCGCAATTTATGTTGTGTTTCTTTATCTGGTTTCTGGCGAGCGACATTGCCTCTTCGCCCATTTTCCAAAGCTTGTGGGCGTCGTCCTTACCAACCATTTTTTTGATATCTTGATAGGACTGGTTGTATCCTATAATCATCTGGCCGCCGCTGCGCCCAGAAGCACCCCAGGAAATTTTACTGGCCTCGAGTAAGATAACCTTATAACCGCGTTCAGCGAGGTGAAGCGCGGCTGATGTGCCGGTCATACCACCGCCGATGACGCATACATCACAGCTGTGTTCCCCGTTAATCGGGGGGTGATCACGGCTTGGGTTTATGCTCGCCGTATAATATGAATTTGTGTAATCCTGATCGTTCATTTCTAAACGCTCCTTAGGTACCAATCAAATTCGACTGTGGAAATATGGCTGTTAAAACGTTCTCGTTCGGTTTTTCGGCAAGTAGAAAAGACGTTGCAGAATTCTTCGCCCATGTATTTCGGCAAAATTTCGGCTTTCTCAAAGGCGTCAATAGCATCGGGCCAGATGTTTGGCAGGGTCGCTTCTTTTTCTTCATAAGCGTTACCTGTTATCCGTGGGCCGGGGTCAATTTTATTTTCCAGTCCATGAAGGATGCCAGATAAAACGGCAGACATCACAAGGTGCGGGCTGGCGTCTGCGCCTGCTAGCCTGTGTTCAATGCGTGTCGCAGCCGGATGTCCCGCAGGAATGCGCAGGGCAACCGTTCTATTATTAATACCCCAGCACGGTGTGTGTGGTGCATAAGATCCTAGTTGAAAGCGCCGATAAGAATTTGCGTTCGGGGCAACAAGCGCCATTGATTCAGCCATGGAAGCGCAAAGGCCACCCATTGCCCATTTTATTTCGTCGCTCAGGCGTTCTTCATCTTGCGTGCCTTTACCTTGAAAAATATTCTTTCCATCATCATCAAGTAAACTGACATGGATGTGGGTACCGTTTCCAGATTCTTGTGTATAAGGCTTTGCCATAAAGGTGGCTTCCATCCCATGACGTTGGGCAACATGTTTGATCAGGCGCTTAAGGAGAACAGCTTGGTCGCATGCCAGAAGCGGGTCATCAACATGATGTAGGTTGACTTCGTACTGTCCTGGGGCATATTCCGCGACCATTGTATCGGCGGGGATGCCTTGCGCCTTCGCGGTGGCTGCAACTTCGTCTAAAAAATCATCAAAATCATAAAGCTCATCAATGCCGTAAACGGCTGGTCGTGCGTGGCGTAGCCCCGATATTGGTGATACCGGAGGTTGCGGGTAGCCCGCCATGGTTCTGTCTTTGTCAATAAGGTAGAATTCCAATTCGACAGCTGTCACGGGCTTTAGCCCCATTTTTGTAAAGCGATCAATGATGCCTTTTAAAACATGACGGGGATCAGCAAAGAAGGGGGAGCCATCTTCTTCGTGCATTGTCAGAAGAATTTGCGCCAAACCCTTTCTGTGCCATGGGGCTGGTTTAAGCGTTCCAGGAACAACATGGCAAACCCGATCAGCATCGCCATTCGCCCAGACCAACCCTGCGCCTTCTACATTTGCCCCTGATGTGTCAAGGCAAAAAATGGAGCCCGGTAAAAGAATTCCTTCTTTGTAAACGGATGCCAATTTATCCCTGGTAATGCGCTTGCCACGTAAAATACCATTGCCATCAGCGATAAGAAGTTCAATCAAACCAATTTCAGGGTGGGCTTTTAGAAAGTCCGCCTGTTCAGAATAATGATCGGGTGTGCTGTTCATTTTATTTGTCGCCTGTTCTAACACATTTTAGGCAATTATGCGCATCGGAAGCTTATATTTGTCAAGAGATGTCCAATAAAAAGAACTCTTTTCTTGTTGGCTTAGGATTCACGTTAAAGTGTGTTCGTTATATTGATCATGCTATAATTATCTGTAATTAATAATAAATAATGATGTTTAAGTAAAAATATTTTGAAAATATAAATTTTTTTGTATGCATTTTAGAAAATGATATCTATCATTCTGTTCAGAATAACGATCATCATTTGCGTTAAGGTAGTTCAAAAATGAGTATTGGTAAGGCCTTTGTGGGTGTTTCCACCTGTCGTATGCCGAAGAATGGAAATGAATACGATAGTGTGAGCCGATATTATTCAGAGGCTGTCGCAAACGTCTCTGAGGCAATTCCATTGGGGATTCCTGCCTTAGGGGGAAAGTTGGACAGCGATGCGTTATTGGATCATCTGGATGGTGTTCTTTTTACGGGAAGTCCCTCTAACGTTGATCCCAAGCATTATGCTGGTGAGCAAAGTGACGAAGGAACACTTCATGATCCGGCACGGGATGCAACGACATTACCACTAATCAAGAAGGTCTTGGAAAAAGGAATTCCAATGCTGGCTATCTGCCGCGGGTATCAGGAACTTAATGTGGTTTTTGGCGGCACGCTTTTTCAGAAAGTTCAGGACCAACCAGAAAAAATGGATCATCGAGCTGACATGACGGGTGCAATAGAAGACCGCTTTGCTCTTGCTCATGACATTGAATTGGTTTTTGGTGGAATTTTATTGGGGTTAAATAATGATCCCGTTGTTAAAGTTAATTCTGTTCACGCACAAGGCATTGATCGTTTGGGAGAGGGGCTGACAATAGAAGCTTACGCACCAGATGGGCTGGTCGAGGCCGTCAGTGTTTCCGGGGCTTCTGCATTTGCGCTGGCTGTGCAGTGGCACCCGGAGTGGAACGCCAGTGATAATGAATTTTCCAATAAGATTTTCAAGGCTTTTGGAGATGCTTGCCGCGAGCGCGCCAGAAGACGCTAGCCAGAAGACGGTAACCAACCGACGGTGAGTAGAACAAGGGCGGTATCGGAAGTTGATATCCAATAGAACAGGTGATTTATGACGTTTGAAGAATTAGAACAGTGGTGCAAAGAACGAAAAATTACTGAGGTTGAGTGCATGATACCTGATATTTCAGGCGTGCCACGCGGTAAGATCCTGCCTACTGAAAAATTCTTACGTGGAATTGGAAGTAACGGGCATCGTCTTCCTGAAAGTATTTTTACACAAACAATAACAGGGGAATGGCCCGAAGAAGATACTTGGGTTGATATTGCTGATCACGATGTGATTCTCGAAGTTGATACAAGCACCATACGTCCTGTTCCTTGGTATAAAGAACCAACAGCCCAGGTCATTTGTGATTGTATTTATCCAGATGGAAAACCAGTAGACCTCTATGCACGTCAAATCCTTCGTACTGTGCTGGAACTTTATGAGAAAAAAGGTTGGGAGCCTATAATCGCGCCTGAGCTGGAATTTTATCTGGTCCAAAAAAATACCGATCCAGATATGCCCTTGGTACCACCCATTGGTAAAAATGGCCGACCTGAAACTGCTCGCCAGTGCTACGGTATTGATGCTGTGAATGAATTCGACCCTGTGTTCGAAGATGTTTACGATTATTGCGAAGCGATGGGGTTGGACATTGATACCCTGAACCATGAAGCCGGTGCCGCACAGATCGAGATTAACTTTTTGCATGGTGATCCTTTGTCTCTTGCTGATCAGGTTTTTCTGTTTAAGCGCACAGTTCGTCAAACTGCTTTGTCTCATGATATCTATGCAACTTTCATGGCTAAGCCGATGAAGGATGAACCTGGTAGTTCAATGCACATTCACCATTCTGTGGTCGATGCCAAAACGGGCGAGAATATCTTTAGTGATGCTGATGGCAATGCAACTGAAGTGTTTGGCAACTTTATTGCTGGCCTACAGCGCTATTCTAGTGCGGCAATGCCATTCTTTGCGCCAAATGTGAATTCTTATCGTCGGTTTGGGTACGATGAATCTCCGATTAATATTCATTGGGGAATTGATAATAGAAGTTGTGGGTTCCGAGTTCCAAATTCCAGCCCACAGAGCAGGCGCGTCGAGAACCGTTTGTGTGGATCTGATGTTAACCCTTATCTGGCAATCGCAGGAAGTTTACTTTGCGGGTACTTAGGGATGACACAAGGACTTAAGCCTGACGCAAAAATCGAAGATAATGCTTATGTTCTACCGCGCGGGTTACCGCTGTATCTATCCGATGCAATTACTGAATTGATGGATTGCAAGCCGATCAAGGATGTACTGGGTAATCGCTTCGTCGAAGCTCACTGTGCAACCAAAGAAGTCGAATATAATAATTATCATCAAGTAATTAGTTCGTGGGAACGCGAACATCTGTTGCTTAATGTTTAGAAGCTCGTGATCTTACTTTTAAGGTCTGCAGTTAAGAGGGTGTTATGAACCATATAAATAAAAGTACTGAATATTGGCAGGAATTGGATCGGGCGCACCATTTGCACCCCTTTACTGATACCAAGAGCCTGAACGAAAAAGGCACCCGTGTTATTACGAAAGCTGACGGTATTTACCTTTGGGATTCCGACGGTAATCGTGTTCTTGACGGGATGGCTGGGCTTTGGTGTGTAAATATTGGTTATGGCCGAAAAGAACTGGTCGATGCCGCGCAACGTCAGATGATGGAACTTCCCTATTACAATACCTTCTTTCAAACGACCAATGCCCCTGCGACAGAACTGTCACAGGTTCTGGCTGAAATTACGCCCGAAGGACTTAACCGGGTCTTTTTTGCCAATTCCGGGTCAGAAGCAGTTGATACTGTTATACGACTTGTTCGTCGCTATTGGCAGGTCGAAGGGCAACCTGAAAGAAATGTGATCATTAGCCGAAATAATGCTTATCATGGAAGTACTGTTGCTGGTGCATCCCTTGGTGGTATGGATCCTATGCACGAGCAAAGCGGTCTTATGATGCCGGGGATTGAGCATATAATGCAACCATACTGGTACAAGGATGGCGGCGATCTGACTCCAGATGAATTTGGGTTGAAAGCAGCGCAAGCATTGGAAGAACGTATTCTGGACGTTGGCCCAGAAAAAGTTGCTGCTTTTATCGGCGAACCAATCCAGGGTGCTGGTGGGGTGATTGTTCCGCCAGAGACCTATTGGCCTGAAATTCAACGTATCTGTGAAAAGTACGGCATCCTTTTGGTTGCTGATGAAGTGATCTGTGGATTTGGTCGTACCGGAAACTGGTTTGGCAGTGAGACCTTTGACATCAAGCCCGACCTTATGTCTATGGCAAAGGGCATGTCATCTGGTTATCTACCTATTTCTGCGGTGATGGTTGGGGATCGGGTTGCTAATAGTCTTATTGAAAAAAGTGGTGAGTTTTATCACGGCTATACATATTCCGGTCATCCTGCGGCCTGTGCTGTGGCGCTTGAAAATATTCGGTTGCTGCGCGAGGAAGGTATTGTTGACAGGGTACGGGATGAAACCGGACCCTATTTTCAAAAACGCCTGCGTGAACTCGAAGACCACCCACTGATTGGTGAGGTTGTTGGTTATGGTATGGTCGCTGGCATGTTGATGGTTGAAAACAAAGAGACTCGTGAGCTTTTTGAAAATGGATCAGAAGTCGGTAACATTTGCCGTGATCACTGTTTTAACAACGGCCTGATAATGCGGGCCTGTGGGGACCGGATGGTTCTTTCGCCGCCATTGGTCATGACAAAGGCGGAAATTGACGAGTTGTTGGAAAAAGTAAAATATTGTCTTGATTTAACAGCTAAAGATCTTGGAAAGTTATAACTGGGAGTGGATATTGATAACTCACTCATAAAAGAGGCCGATATCCACATAACTTTACCGGGTACATTTACTCAACGGAGGCTACATCGTGAAAAAAATTGGAAATAGTTTGCTGACCAGTGTTCTGGCATTAGGTCTAGCAGTAAGTACCCAAGCCAGTGCGGAAGAAGTGGTTAATGTCTTTAACTGGTCCGACTATATCGACGAAGAAATCCTTGCGGAATTTGAGGCCGAAACGGGCATCAAAGTGGTTTATGATGTTTTCGATTCTAATGAAGTGCTTGAAACAAAACTTCTTGCCGGTAGTTCCGGTTACGATGTGGTTGTTCCGACGGGGACTTTTTTGGCGCGTCAAATTCAAGCTGGTGTTTTCCAGAAACTTGATCAGTCGAAATTGACGAATAATGGCAACCTTTGGAATGTCGTGAGCGAGCGCGTTGACAAATATGATCCGGGTAATGCTTATTCTGTGAACTACATGTGGGGCACCACAGGTATCGGCTATAATGTCGATATGATCAAAGAACGCCTTGGCGTTGAGCGTATTGATAGTTGGGATGTTGTTTTTGACCCAGAAAAATTGGCTAAGCTAAAAGACTGTGGCGTGTATTTACTGGATGCTCCAACAGAATTGATACCCGCGGCTTTGAATTATCTGGGAAAAAATCCGGATAGCCGTGACAAGGGTGACTTGAAGGCCGCGGAAGATCTATTGATGTCAATTCGTCCCTTTGTGCGGAAATTCCATTCTTCTGAATATATTTCAACCCTTGCCAATGGTGATATCTGTCTGACAGTTGGTTGGTCAGGTGATATTCTACAGGCCCGTGATCGTGCTGCTGAGGCAGATAACGGTGTTACCGTTGACTACGCTATTCCGAAAGAAGGCGCTTTGATGTGGTTCGACCAGATGGCCGTACCTGCCGATGCATCAAACGCTGATAATGCACACAAGTTTATTAATTATATCATGCGTGATGACGTGATGGCTAAAGCTTCTAACTACGTCTATTATGCAAATGGTAATCTTGCATCCCAAAAGCTATTGGCAGAGGATGTCATTGGCGATCCGGCGATCTATCCTGATTCAGGAACGATGGAGCGGCTCTACACAATTATGCCTTATGATCCCAAAACACAGCGTGTGATAACTCGCTTGTGGACCAAGGTCAAAAGCGGCAGCTAAATCCAGATAAAAGCATCGTCTCAATTTAGAGACGATGCTTTTTTATGTAGAGTATTGTTTGAGGGTGCTATGAATACTTCATCAGCCAAGAAACCATCGGCTCGCTTTGCGCCTTGGGATAATCCCGATGAAAAGCCGTTGGTACGATTTAAGAATGTTACCAAGCGTTTCGGGTCATTTACCGCGATCGATGATATCAGTCTCGATATCTATGAGCGTGAATTTTTTGCCCTGCTCGGCCCATCCGGTTGTGGCAAGACAACGATGATGCGCATGCTTGCGGGGTTTGAAACACCCAGCGAAGGTATTATTTCCCTTGGTGATGATGATATTGGGGCGGTGCCACCCTATAAGCGCCCTGTGAATATGATGTTTCAATCTTACGCACTTTTCCCGCATATGACGGTTGAGGCGAATATCGCTTTTGGTCTGAAACAGGATAAATGGCCAAAAAATCTTATCGCAGAACGCGTAGAGGAAATGCTGTCACTGGTTCAGTTACGAAAGTTTGCCAAACGGAAGCCTCACCAGCTTTCGGGGGGGCAGCGACAGAGAGTTGCACTTGCCCGTTCGCTTGCCAAAAAGCCTAAACTTCTTTTACTTGATGAACCTCTTGGAGCGCTTGATAAAAAGTTACGGGAACAGACCCAGTTTGAGCTGATGGATATTCAAGAAAAACTGGGCATGACCTTTGTTATTGTGACCCATGATCAGGAAGAAGCCATGACTGTTGCCAGCCGTATCGCGGTGATGGATGACGGTAAAATCATGCAGGTGGCAACACCTGAAGTCATTTATGAATATCCCAACAGTCGTTATGTGGCTGATTTTATCGGGGATGTGAACATAATCGAAGGTCGGCTTGATCATAAGACCGAAGAAGGAATTCAATTGGCCTGGGCCGAAGGAGAATCGGAAATAAAAATTGCGAACAATGCTAGCCGATCAGAAAATGAAAATGCTTGTTTCGCCATTCGTCCCGAAAAGGTGCATGTCACCCGTGATGAACCTCAAGGCGTAGATAACAAAATAAAAGGGCAGATTGATGACATTGCTTATGTTGGCAATCTTTCCACCTATCACGTCAGGTTAAGTAATGGGATGATTTTTAAGGCGCAGGAATCAAACATACGTCGTTTAGCAAATCGGGAGTTTACCTGGGAAGATCATGTCTGGTTGTCTTGGCGTAGCACCGCCGGCGTCCTATTGGATTAAGGGCGGGGATCATGGATAGAAAACTCGGACGCTTTTTACTTATTGGAATACCCTATTTCTGGTTGTTCCTGCTTTTTCTTGTTCCTTTCGGGATTGTGTTCAAAATCTCGCTTTCAGATGTCGCGGTTGCGATTCCACCTTACACACCAACTTTTGATCTTGAGAATGGGTGGGAAAGCTTAAAATCATTATTTGGGGAACTGGATTTTGAGAATTATATCTGGCTCACCGAAGATGATCTCTATTGGTCGAGTTATCTATCCAGCTTGAAAATTGCGTTTGTGTCCACGGTTTTGTCTCTTTTGATTGGCTATCCCTTGGCGTATTCTATGGCCAAGGCACCATCTGAATGGCGTCCAACTTTGTTAATGCTGATTATTTTGCCTTTTTGGACGAGCTTTTTGATCCGGGTTTATGCGTGGATTGGTATCTTGAAGACTGAAGGGCTGCTCAATCAGCTTCTAATGTTCGTAGGGGTTGTGGACGATCCATTACACATACTGAATACAGACACAGCTGTTTATATCGGTATTGTCTATTCATATCTGCCCTTTATGGTGCTACCACTTTATTCTGCACTTGAAAAAATGGATGGTTCGTTACTTGAGGCAGCTCAAGACCTCGGCTGTACGGCGATATCTGCTTTTTGGAAGGTGACGTTACCTCTTTCAATTCCGGGGATTATCGCAGGATCTTTCCTTGTATTTATCCCGGCGATTGGCGAGTTCGTTATTCCTGATCTGCTTGGGGGATCTGATACCAAGATGATTGGGAAAACCCTTTGGGTTGAATTTTTTAGTAATAGAGACTGGCCCGTTGCTTCGGCTGTTGCTGTATTACTCTTGTTATTGTTAATTGTCCCGATCGTTCTGTTCCAGAAACAGCAAGAACGCGCGCAGGAGGCAGAACAATGAGTAATCGTTTTACATGGTTTAACACCACGTCCCTGACCTTGGGATTTGTCTTTCTGTATTTGCCCATTCTTATTCTGGTATTTTTTAGCTTTAACGAGTCCAGACTTGTAACTGTTTGGGGTGGATTTTCGACAAAATGGTATGCCGAGCTTTTCAAAGATGAAGCCTTTCTGGACGCAGCACTGGTTACGTTACGAGTTGCTTTAGTATCGGCGACTATGGCCACCATTCTGGGGACTCTGGCCGCAGTTGTCATGGTACGGGCAGGGCGTTTTCGCGGCCGAACCCTTTTTTCTGGTATGATCTATGCGCCGTTGGTAATGCCAGAGGTGATAACCGGGCTTTCTCTGCTTCTACTTTTTGTTTCTATGGGAATTGACCGGGGTTTTTGGACCATAACAATGGCCCATATTACCTTTTCAATGTGTTATGCCGCTGTTGTTGTCTCTTCGCGAATGGTTACCTTTGACAGTTCATTAGAAGAAGCCGCGACTGATTTGGGCTGCACGCCGTTTCAATCATTTATAAAGGTGACGTTGCCAATCATGGCACCGGCGATTATTTCTGCCTGGCTGTTATCTTTTACCTTGTCGTTGGATGATCTAGTGATCGCATCCTTTACGTCGGGTCCGGGGGCGACAACTCTGCCAATGAAAATATATAGTCAGGTAAGACTTGGTGTGACGCCAAAGATTAATGCGCTTTCGACGATTTTAATTTTGATTGTCACAATGGGTGTCATCACAGCATCAATACTTACGAAACGAACAGAGGCGCGGCGTAAAGAAGATGAACGGATGGCTGAATCTTAAGCAAGAGGTAAGGGGTGTTAAGGCTTAAGACGAAATTACGTAAGAAATTCAGTCCTAGCCTTGTCCCTAACTATGTCCTGACCATTTAGTGACTAGATCTTGATTGTCTCTCCTGTAACTGTATGTGCTATAATTTCTATGTTGCGCTTGGTTGAAATTATGTTTTTCAATTCTTGGGGGGGGATGAAAGATAGTCCCGTTGATAGAGCATCAGCCGTTGTGGCGTTATCAGCGATAACACTCATCGTTTTGTAAAGAGCTAGGGCATCTGTGTTCTTAACTTGAAGTAAATGCGAATGACCATCCTTCAGGATCGTACCTGTCGGGGATGATGTGGCAATTGCTTTACCAGCATGAAGGTTTACAGCCTTTTCGGGCATTTTTTCTTCTTGGCCCTTAATCGACACCACCCATTCACGTCCTGATGGATGATTTCCCAACGCTTTAATTTCGCCAACGTTAACCAAGCTATTGGTCAGTCCATGGCTTATCAATAGCTGATAAATTCGGTCGGTAATAAAGCCTTGGGCGATACCGTTAAGGGTAATGGCCATCCCGCGTTTTTTGAACGATATATGTTCGGGGGAAACTGTTATGTTTCTATAATTAATCAATTCTTGGACTGATTGTATGGCCTTCTTGCGCTTATGATCTGTTAGGTTTGGCATTTCACTATGGACGAGCCATAGGGGCTGTATCGTTATATCGAAAGCCCCCTTGGTCAGTGATGAGATTTCATGTGCCATGGAGACAACTTGATAAAGCTCTGGCGAAGGGTTTTTTAGCTCGCCCTGTGAATTTAAGTGATTAATTTCTGAAGAGGGAAGGTAAAGGCTAAATATTTTTTCCAAACGGCTAATTTCGTTTTGAATTTTTCGCGCGAGGTCTTCTGATCCCTTTTCTTTGGGCAACAGTATTTCAGCTTGCCCGCCAAGTGCGACACCTTGCCATTTAAAAAACACGGCGTCTTTTTGTGTCCCGAGAGCAAGAGATTGCTTGATTAAAGCGGGGGATAGAAGAGAGGCTGTTCCGATAATTTGTAGAAAACGCCGTCTGGTTTTATTTTTAAGCATGTTATTTACCTGAATATAATGGCTTTATTCTAATGTTGATAACGCAGGATTGTCGGGGATCTCGACCATTCCAAGTACATAATCAATCGGGATTTCATCTAACGAAATCATTCTTCCCCCGTACTGAGATATAAAATTTTCTGCTGTTGAGGCTTCTTTAAACGGTACGACAGCAGGTGCGCCCATACCCCCGCGACGGTTGCTTTCAATTACCAAAGTCGCTTCTTTTATATCAATCCAGGGACCTGCCTCTGGTGATTTCCAATTCGCTTTTCCCATGTCGGTAACATAAACGGCTGTTATTTCATTACTTTCGTCTGGCAGCTTCATATAACCGACGGCATCTCTGGTTGCTGCGAACCAGATTGGGACTGCTTGTCCCAAGATGTGGATTTGCGCTTTAGGGCCGGGGTGACCCGCAGCAGTCATGCCACAAAAATAACTTTGGTCATCAGATGTAAGTGTTACCGGATCTGGTCTTGGTGTGTCGTCTGAACCAAAACAACCATTAAGAAGTAAGCTACCTGATACAAGCAGTAATGTGCAGAGCTTGTTCATATCTCTCTCCTTGAAAAGAGGTATCCGGAAAGCAATAGTGGAAGAGTGATCCAGCCTACTAATGCAACGATGGCATATTGGACGGGAAGTACTGCTCGTCCGGCAATGGACGACATTCCAGAAAGAGCTGCTGTACTGTCAAAGCCGGTAAGATTTAATAATCTGAAGGAATCAGCCGGGTTAAATAGCAGCAGGAAATTTACAAAATCTGATTTTATATTTTCACCTTGATCGACGACCAAAGCCCCTAAAACGGCCATATCAAACAGAAGTACAAACAACAACCAAACTGCGACAGCCAAACCCATTGCTGTTGCCCGTTCTTTCACGCAAACGCTTAGTAGATAACCGATCGACAAGAAAGCACTACCTAATAAAACGGTAGAGGCAATTAAGCTCCCAAATACGAGCCAGTCCTGAAAACCAGCCCCATTGGAACTAAATCCGATTAGGAAACCTGCGGCGCCATAACCGAGAAGTGTCGCGATGGACAGAATAAGAGTGTGCCCAAGAAATTTTCCTAAAATGATTTGCCACCGATTGATGGGGTAGGTGAGCAATAATAGCATAGAGCCGCGTTCGACCTCGCCGACAATACTGTCATAAGAAAGCATCAGGGATATCAAAGGGACAAGAAAAACAGACAAACTTGAAAGGCTAACTACAGTGACTTGCATGGTACTAATCTTTGCGCCGCCTACAGGTGCTGTCCCCACAAATGCCAAGCTGAGGGCAAGCACAGCAAGCAGACAGGATGCCGCGATGATCCAGCGGTTACGTAGGGCGTCTTTTAGTTCCTTTAGGGCAATGATCCAGATTGTTTTCATCTCATTGTCCTCTCTGATCACTAAAGACGGCATACAGCTGGTCTAGCGATGTATTCTGTAGTTCGACGTCTTCAATAAGTGAGCCTAGTTCTCCTAAGTGACGAAGCATTGCCATTTTTGAGCTGGGGGCGCATTCGATTTCCAGATGTTTGCCGTTCATAAAGGTTATCGTTGCATTCTGATTTTGAAGTGGTTGAGCAATTTGTTTCGTCATACCTTCTTTCACAGTGATCCGCAGGCTAAGTGGTAAGTCTGCTTGTGTGCGAAGGTCTTCTAAAGAGCCAGAGGCAACGATCCTGCCAGAGTTCATAACGGTTACGGCATCTGTCTGGGCTTCGAGTTCGGTTAAAACATGAGAACAAAGCAAGATCGTAACACCGTCTTTTCTGAGGTCACGGATAATATCGTAAAAGTGTTGTCTGGCAGCGGGATCAAGACCTGATGTCGGTTCGTCAAGTAGCAGCAACCGTGGTTTACCTAAAAGTGCCTGTGCCAGTCCCAAACGTTGTTTCATGCCTTTAGAGTAGGTTTTATAACGACGATTAAGGGCATCGGACAGACCAACTATATCCATCAACTCCAAGCTTCGAAACTTGGTCTCCCCTTTCAGGCTTGCATAGAAAGAAATCAGCTCTTTACCTGTCATATTCGCATCAAACGCGACATTTTCAGGTAAAAATCCAATGGCATTACGGTAATGGAAAGCTGTCTTGTCTTTGGGGTTATGGCCGAGGATCGAAAGTGATCCCGCTGTCGGTTGTACCAGCCCAAGAATTAGTTTCATCAGTGTTGTTTTTCCGGCACCGTTATGTCCGACCAAAGCCATAAGACAGCCTTCAGGTACAGAGAAGTTAATGTCCGTCACAGCTTTGTGGGAAGGATAATGCTTACTTACATTCTTTAAAATAATGCTGTTTTTAATCATGGATTTGTCTCCATGCTAGAATTTGACGGGCCAAAATTTGACGGACCAGAATTTAATGTGTCAGAGTTCATTGAAATACGATCAATTTTCGGGGGTGTCATCAAGGGTGCACTGTCAAAAACGCCGCCGGGCTGTAGTGAAGGAAACTGCGACTGCGACCAACGTAAGATTTCCATGGCTGGTGAGTTAATCAACAACTTCGCAGCGGGATAAGCCCAAATGACCTGATCCAGAACATCATTTGGGCGATAGACGCTATCGGCGATATTATCACCGTTTAGATCGAACGCAGGGTTATCGCTCCAGTAATTACCTCTATTGTTCTCTGACCAATCCAGATGACGAGTACCAACATATTTGACTTGGTGTTGATTGTTGATAAAGGCGTTTTCACTAACGGTGTTCTTTTCAGATCCCGCTGTGAAGTGGATACCAATTTGGCATCCTTCAAAATGATTTTGCACAAAACGATTTTTGTTGGAATTGTAGATGAAAACGCATTTTACGCCACCGTTCTCGACCAAATTTCCTTTGAAAAGGGATGAGTTTGCATAGTTGAGCGCAAAACCATGTTCCTTGTCATTGATTGACTGGTTGTTGGTTATCTTCAATTTTTTGGAAAACATGAGGGCGTAACCAACATCGTTGCCGCGGGAAATATTGCCACTGACTTCACTGTTGTTTGTATACATGTAGTGAATGGCAAAGCGCGTTTTTTCGAAAGTATTGTTTCTGAAGATGTTCTTTTTACTCGTGGTGGTGAAAATACCGTCACGACCAAAAAGGATTGTATTGCCTTCGACAATTGATCCCGGCGTATTCCAAAGCTGGACACCATTCCCACGATCATTGACTTGCAGAACCTGTAAACCCTCAATGCGATTATTCCTGACAACAGCATTTTTAGGTCCCCAGAGATAAACTCCGATGAGGTTGTTTTGTAAGATATTATTTTCAACAACAGTATTGTGAGCTGTCTTATTGACAAAAACGCCACTGTTTTGTTGTGAAAGATCCTGTCCGGAATTTATGATCTTTAAACCGGAAACAACACTGTCAGGTGCAATAACTTCAATGGTATTACCTGTGCGATTACCATCAATGACAGCACCTTGTTGGCCTTTAAGGGTCAGTGATTTTTTTAAGACAATCGGACCTGTATAAATGCCTTTGTTCAGTACAAGAACATCGCCGTTCTGTGCATTGATTAGTGAGGTTGTTAGTGTTTCTGGTGTTACTTGTAAAACGACGGCTTGGCTCTCAAACATCGTCATCAAGACGACGGTGCTAAAAAGAAACGCCAAAACATATTGTTTCATGATCAATTTTTTTAAAAACCAAGCCATCGATCTACTCAACTTTCCCTAAGCTGGCTCAACCAGCATACGGCCACGCATTTCCATGTGAAGCGCGTGACAGAACCACTGACAATAGAACCAGTGAACACCGGGACGATCAGCAATGAAGGTTACGGAAGCTGTTTGTTGAGGACTTACTTCGAAGCAAACGCCATAGTTTGCCAAGGTAAACCCGTGGGTCAGATCTTCAACATCATCAAGGTTGGTAATCACGACGGTGACTTCGTCCCCTTGTTTGACAGTGAACTTTTCCAGACTGAATTCTGGAGCAACAGAGTTCATGTAAACCCGGACCTTGTTACCGTCTCTGATAACATCCTGACAATCTTCCAGATCAATGCCATCTGCTTTTGCCATTGCAACGGTATCGGCAAAGGTTGGTTCGTTACGATCATAAACATGAACCGGATTAACAACTGATCTGTGGACAATGATACAGTCATGTGGTTCGGCAAAGGTCGGGCCGTCATGAACAATTTTCATCTCGTCGCCAGAAATATCGATCAACTGTTCGTTCTCTGGTTTAAGAGGTCCAACATTGATGTAGCGATCTTTAGAGAACTTGTTCATAGAGATCAGCCATTTACCATCGGCTTCAGAGGTTTCCCCCATAGACGTATGGTTGTGACCAGGTTGGTAATGAACATCAATCTTCTGAATAATCGGATCGATATCTTCACCTTTGTAGGCGCGAATGGCTTTTTCAATGTCCCATTTAACAACCTGGCTATCCAGGAATAGGGTGGTATAGGCGTTGCCGCGTCCATCAAATGCTGTGTGGAGCGGACCAAGGCCAAGCTGTGGTTCTGCTACAATCGCATCACGAGGTTTGATCTTGCCGTCAAACACATCATCAAGACGGTCAACGTCAATAACAGATGCTGTTGGTGACAGTTTACCGTTCACCACAATGTGGCGCTTATCCGGCGCAGCATTGACACCGTGCGGGCTGTTAGAAATTGGAATATAGGTGGTAAGGGAAGAACCTTTGGTTCCATCAACAACTGGAACACCGCCGTCAAATACTTCGTATTCACCTTTGGCTACGGCTTCTTCGATACGTTTAATATTGAAAACAACGACATGATCCTGCTCTGATGATGTCATTTCAGCTAAGTTAACGCCTTCTTCAGAGTTGTAAGAGGAAGATATCGCGTATTTACCCTGATAATCGGCATCGACGTTATCCAGATTGCCGCTGACTTTAACCTGCCACTTAACTTCCATGGTGTCGCCATCAATGGCAGAGAAAACCGCAAAGTATTTGCTTGGATCGTCTAGAACAGAACCATCGTTTGGCAAGGGAACACGGTGCTCACCATTGGCAAAGATATAGCCAGTACGTGGATATCTTTGTGGCCGCAGACCATGAATATCTGACGCATTCGGAATTTCGATAATTTTATCGACCTTCATGATATCACAGCGAACACGTGCGACACGTGTATTGGCCTTGTCATTCATGAAGAGATAACGGCCGTCATAGGCACCTTCGGTAAAGGACATATGAGGGTGGTGTAAATCACCGTTCATATAGTCGCCGCCGCGTGTTTCAAGAAATTTCTTGGTTTGTGGCAACAGGTTTTCAGTAAGAATTTTCTTACTTTCGTTGGTTTGTCCCCAACCTGTCGCAGAACATCTATTGAATACCGGTACGCGCATAAGCTCACGCATAGAAGGAAGACCAAGAATACGGAGTTCACCCGCTTGTCCTGATGACCAAAAACCGTAGTATTCGTCCAATTGACCCGGCTCAACGGCGGCGGGGTTATTAGCGCCAGCCGCAGATGCTGTTGAAACACCCCCTAATCCAGCAATACCAGAGGCAGCACCGACACCAGCGATAGTCGCTAATTTTGCTGAACCCCCAAGCAGATCACGTCTGGACAGACCTTTATCTTTTGACATTTATATGCTCCTCTTTAAGTGCCCAACCTGTCGCGTGTCTCACCATTCAACAGGCTGGGCGTGCTGTCGCCCTTGGGGCGACGGTTTTGCTAGCCCGGGGTTCCTTTCCCCGGGCTAGCGCCTTTCCCTCTGGCTTTTGCAGAAGGTCCGGGGTTGTTCTTATCATCACCTATAAAATCCGGAACTTCAGTCGCTGAGCAACTTGCTTTTACAACAGCAGCGCTTTTACTTTGAAGATCCTGTAGGCGTTCTCTACGCTTGCGTTTTTGTACCATTGGCGGACAGCGATGTTCATCGTGATAAACAACCTGACAATGCAGACAATAGAGACATTCGTTCGGGTTGATCTCGCCCGTGGGATGGATTGCTTGAACCATACATTCCTTGGCACAAGTCTGGCAGGGACTGCCACAGTCTTTTGGGTGGCGTTTGAGCCATTCAAACATACGCATACGTCCGGGAATGGCCAAGGCAGCACCCAAAGGACAAATGTATCGGCAATAAAAACGCTCAACAAACAGGCCCGCAGCCAACAGGGCAACCGCATAGAGAACCCAAGGCCAGTCGCGAACAAATTTCAGGATGATAGAGGTTTTAAATGGTTCAATTTCTGCCCAATGTTCTGCGTCTTGCAGGGAATAGAGGGATAGTCCAAACAGGCCAAGAAAGATAATGTATTTCAATGGCCACAGGCGTTCATGAAGTCCCCATGGTAGCTCGAATTGCGGTATTTTACAGAATTTAGCTGCTTGATTTAAGAGTTCCTGTAAGGCCCCAAACGGACATAGCCATCCACAATAGGCCCCGCGTCCCCAAAAAAGTAGCGCCCCGGCAACAGATAACCACAATAAGAAGATCATGGGTTCCATTAGGAAGTAGTTCCAGCTGAAATCTGTTATAAGCGCATTTGCAAAAGTGAGGACGTTAACAACAGAAAGCTGTGCCTGAGCGTAAAACCCAATAAAGAGAACGGTAAAGACAAGAAACAGATTTCTGGTCCATGTCAGAAGTTTTGGGCGTTGAACCAACCAGTCCTGAAAAAAGAAAATGATCGTGAGTATGGCAATCGCAACACTAAGAACGGCGATGTCGGGTCTTTTAAGATCCCACATGCGTTTCCATAACTCTACGCGATGGGTATCTTCGGATGCTTCCTGATTTACAGAAGACTCTGATGTTTTTGTTGTCGCAGTAGGTGCGGGGGCTAGTTTCTCTATTGTGACGTACTTGTTTGGCAGATCATAATTTAGTTCGAAGGCCAGAAAAATTTTTTTGATTGCAGCAATTTCACGGTTGGCAAGTAACTCGATACGAAAATTATCTGCCGGGTTAAACTCAACATCCGTTGGGATACGGAAGAGAGCTATTTCCTTGAAATAAGGGGCGCCATCCGCACCAAGATCGCCGATGCGTTTGTGGAACTTATCCCTAAAACGAACAGAGCTTTCTCCCTGGATAAGTTGAAAGCGGTCAAAGATGCCACCACGCACATAGCCCGAACCTTTGAATGAATAGCGACCATTGGCAAAGATAAGAACAGCCTCTTGATTGGGTTCTAGTTGTTTTTGCAAGTGGTTGTATTCCGCATCCCCAAGCAAGGTCTTACCAATAGCGGGTACACTAACAGGAGCGACATAGAGATCTATGTAGATATCATCTGGCGCCCCCTTTTCTGGACGAGCAGCTGCTTTTTTGTTTCCAGAATTTTCAAAGGCTTCGTTGATTTCTGCAAGGGTGATTACCCTGTGACGAACAGCACCATTGCCAAGAAGTGTTTGCCAATCAGTAACCTCGGTGATGTCTTTATTGACGTGCCTTATTTCTGTTGGTCCGGATGCTTGATCTTGTTGAACACCAGCAATGCCAAGATATCGTGCAAATTTAATGGCTGACCTGAAGATAGAATCTTCGATGACCATGATGGTGACCGTTGCACCACTGATCATATCGACTTCACCTGTATCGCGGCTTTGTCCTGTCCGACTAACAGCATCAATACCAGTGTAACCAGACATAAAATTAGATATTTTTTCTTCTGGAATACCAATCAGAACTATGGGTTCATGGTGTTTAACAAGCTTTGTCCCACTGACAACACCTTCCGGGGTTAGGCCGACGACTACGTTGATCGGTTTACCTGAATATCCCGTGGCATTAACGAAATCAGTATTGAGATAGGCGTATCCAACTTTTTCGTTATCTTTTAATATTTCTGCATAGGAAGGTGCGCCGGGAACCAGCCGAAACTCTGTCGCACCTTCAAATATTTCATTTGGGGTTATCTTGGAGAGGTATTCTTCAAAGTTGTTTGAAGCAGCATTGGCCGTGGACAAAGCGAAGAGAATAGTAAGCCCGATTAGAAGCGGTATATAGATGAGCTTTTGTATAAAGACAGCAGATACATCATGACAGGCGGCAATTGCCTTTGTTCTGTTGATGTTTTTTTCTGTTGTACTCTTTGCCCATGCCTTTTGGTTCGGCATGAAGCATCTCCTTTCGCTTACATACTGACAAAATCCTAATGGAAACAAACATCTGCCTATTTACCGAAATTGCCTTTGATGTAAGTCAATAAAGATGCAAAAAAATTATGTCTTTAAGTTTTTAATTCCCAACGCAATAGATAAAAGCTTGATTTTAGGCATTCAATAAGAAGAGATATAAGGGGGAGAGCAAAAGAATTAACCCGTGGGGCTGAATAGGTTTTCTTCTATTTGGATAAGGGTTGGACGGTTCTCAGTACGCGCTCTTTTTAGCGCCGCAGACAGCTCTTCTTTTGATGAAAGATGTTCAGCGTAAAGACCATAAGCCTTGGCTATAGCAGGAAAGTCTGGGGAACTGGGCGTGACACCCTCTGGGGTTATATCATTTTCTTGCATAAAGTTTTTAATTTCCAGATATCCGTCGTTATTCCAGACGATAACGATAATGTTTGCACTTGCGTCTATCGCTGAACCAAGTTCGCCGAGTGTAAATTGAATGCCGCCATCACCCGTTAAGCAAACTACCGGGCGATCAGGATCGGCAAGTTGTGCGCCGATAGCAGCCGGAAGTGCGTAACCCAATGTTCCAAAGCCCGTTGCTGAATTCATCCAGCCTTTGGGGCTATCCGGCGAATAATAGAGATTACCGGCATAAACTGGCTGGGTTGAATCGCCTATGATCATGACACCGGGCAATGATGATTTGATGGTTTCAAGAAATTTGACCTGTTCTTGCATCGGCTTTGATAACTCGTTGAATGCCGCTTGTTTCGTCGTTAAGGCGCGATCAGCTCCATTTCTGTTTACGTGCGATTGTTCATTTTCTTTCAGGGAGTGAACCAGTTTCTGCATGGTACGATCCGCATCACCAATGATACCGATCGTTGGTTGTACATTTCGATGTAATTGAAGAGGGTCAAGATCAACACGAATTAAGGTGTTGGGAATTGTAAAACTCTGATCTTCATACATATCAAAGTCAGTTGGCCCTAATTCTGTACCGACTGCCAATACAAGGTCCGAATATTTAATTAATGTCCTCGTGGCTGTTAGGGATGGGCTGGCGGGTATGGCGAGGGGATGGTTATCTGGTATTAGTCCTCGGGCATTAACGGTCATAACAACAGGACAATCCAGAACTTCTGCAAGTTCCTGAGCTGATTTGTTTTTCCCTTTAACGCCTCCGCCAATGATCAAAAGTGGCGAAGTTGCCGCTAAACAGAGCTTTGTGATCTGATTTATACTGTTTTCATCAGGAACCGGGGTATTAGGGAATGCCAGGGAAGGGGGTGACATAAGGTGATCCGCTGGCGCAGACATCAGATCAATTGGAATTTCAATATGAACAGGTCGTGGACGATCACAGGAAAAAACAGAAAATGCCCGTGCCATGACTTGTGGCAAATCATCTGGGTGATTAATGGAATAGCTAAATGACGACACCTGTTCTGCAAATGCGCTTTGGTTGGGTAACTCATGTAGGTTCCCATTACCATGTCCAAGATGTTTGGTTTTATTAACACCTGAAATAACCAGCATGGGAATTGAATCTGCATAGGCCTGAGCCATTGCCGTTGAGATGTTGGTTAGTCCGGGGCCTGTAATAACAAAACACACACCCGGTTTTCCGCTAATGCGTGCATAGCCATCTGCCATGAAGCCTGCGCCTTGTTCGTGGCGCGGTGTATAGTGGGTAATAGGAGAGTTCGCCAGACCACGATAAAGTTCGATTGTATGAACGCCGGGTATGCCAAAAACCCGATCCACTTCGTAGCTTTCAAGTAGCTTTATGAGAAATTCGCCAAGTGTTGTCATGATGGTTTCACTTTATAAAGGAAGGCAGGGGTTATGTGGAATATACCGCGGCTTGTTATTGACCAAGGGTTTTGCAAAAGGCGCAAATTCGTTGACAACCTTCGATGATTTGTTTTTCAGAAAGGGTGAAAGACAATCTAATATGCCCCTTTGCGCTGTGACCGAAAGGCTCAGCATCTAGTACGCAAACACCTGTTTGAGCATAAAGTTGTTCCGCAAAATCACGGCTTGTTAGGCCGGTTGACCTGATGTCGACCAATAAAAACATTCCAGCTTGGGGACTGTGGGTTACCAAGTTTATTGCTGGTTTAAGAGATTCCAACGTTAGATCACGACGCTTGTGATAGATCTCTTTCATTTTTTGTGGCTCTTCAGCCAGATCTGTTAAAGCGACTTTTGCAGCTTCTTGCGAAAATCCCGGCAGACCATACAACATACAAAGCGCAATTTTTTCCATCGCTTGAATTAGATGTTGGGGACCAATTGCCCATCCCAATCGCCACCCTGTCATGGCGTGAGATTTGGATAAGCTACTTATTGTAACTGTTCGCCCTGCCATACCTGCTATAGAGGCGATAGAGACATGCTCGCCGGTGAAAATCAGATCAGAATAAACTTCGTCTGCGATTACCCATAAGTTATGCGCTTGTGCAAGTTGCGCGATTTTCTCAAGTTCTGGTTTTGTCATAACAACGCCCGTTGGATTATTTGGGGTTGTTAGGAAAATAGCCTTGGTTCTTGGTGTAATTGCATCTTCTATTGCCTTGATATCAGGTCTGAAACCTGTTTCTGCTGATTGGGGGACGGGGACGATCGTTGCGCCCGTTACACAAATGCTGGCCTCATAGGTGATATACATCGGCTCCAGAGCGATTATCTCATCGCCTTGGGTCGCGATACACAGTGATGACGTGAAGAGGGCACACTGAGCCCCCGCCAATACGATAACATTGTCGGCAGATACCTGTTGTTTCGTCTGTTTGTTATGCCGTTTGGCGAGGATATCTCTTAATTCGTATCGACCTTTTAATTCTGTGTAATGGGTATCACCTGCATCCAACGCATTCTTGGCAGCAGTGGTAATTCTTTCCGGAGTAGAAAAGTCTGGGTCTCCGACGCTCATAACGATGATATCTTTACCCTCGGACTTTTCCTGCAAAGCCTTACTATGTAAATCCCATGCGGATGCACCGGCACCAGTTACGCGTTTTGTAAGGGGGGAAAGTTGCATATATCACCTGACTTGTAATGGTTGTAAGCTCACCGTGCCTGTCAAAGAATACAGTTGGCATATCTGGATAATACATAAAACTGAACAGTCGTTCAATAAGAAAAGTATCAGGCTCGTTTTAATGACCTGAATGCATGTGTTGTCAGAGAGATATATACGGGGTAAATCTAGATAACAGGTGGTTTTTAAGGTTTAATTTTCTGAGAACAATATGACAGAAACTCCAAAATTTCGGCGTCAGGCACCAGACGCACGGAAAAAAGATTTGGTTAAAGCGACCATTCGCTGCCTTGAAAAGAAGGGAAGCGATGGACTGTCCGTGCGAAGTATAAGTTCGGAAGCCGGGATATCTGTCGGTCTCATAAATCACCATTATCCCAGTAAAGATGATTTGATCGCAGATGCCTATGAAAAGCTTGCGACAGATATTTTGCAAAATGTTGTCGATATTGTTGCTGAAACAAATGGATCGCCTCGTGAAAAAATGAGTGCTTTTTTTAAAGCCTATTTTTCGTCAATTGTTTTGGATCAAAAATTTCTGAGGATCTGGATTGTGTTCTGGCATATGTCGGACAAGTCCGAACAGGTGCGACTGTCTCATGACAAGACAAATGCAGGCTTTCGTCAACAAATTGAACTTATGCTCCGAGACCTGGTCAAGTCTTCTGAAACACCTGAATTTAATTATCGACTTGCGGCCATTGGCCTTAGTGGAATGCTGGATGGTCTTTGGCTTGAATGGTGTCTTAACCCTGATGTTTTCTCTCCTGTAGAGGGGTTAATGTTATGCGAAGGCTGGGTTGATGGTCTGATGGCTGGGGCCTTTAAGCTGTAAAAACTCACCGAAGTAATTCAAAATATTGAAGAAATACACCTTTAAATGAGGATGTGTTTCTGTATGTAAAATTTCTAGTTGAACATGTGTTCAGTTGTGTTATCGTTTTTCGCACTGAAAGCGGTTTTCAATAAAACTGAGTATTAGGGCCAAAGAAACAGGAAAACTTGTTCACGCCCTCGTTCCGAACAGGGAGAAAGTAATGAAAATTTTCAGACAAACGATGATGACGGGTCTTGCCGGGATCGCAGGAATTACAGGCATCGTGATAGCTTCCACCGGGTTTGCCTTTGCGGGTGAAACACTTGATCGCATAATGGACAAGAAGACTCTGGTAATTTCAACTGATGCAGAATACCCCCCGCAATCTTCGTTAAATGCAGATAACGAGTTTATTGGTTTTGACATTGATGTTGGCCATGCTATTGCCAAATACCTTGGTGTAGAAGCCGAATTTGTAACACCGGGGTGGGATGTTATTACGGCAGGTCATTGGTCCGGACGTTGGGATATGTCTGTGGGGTCTATGACGCCAACAAAAAAGCGCGCAGAAGTTTTGGATTTTCCTGCAATCTATTATTTTACACCTGCGGCATTGGTTGTTCATGAAAAGAATACATCCATCTTAAGTACGAAAGATGCATCAGGTCATAAGGTTGGTGTCGGGGTTTCGACGACCTATGAAAGCTATTTGAAGAAAAACTTGGCGATTGATGCTGAGAATGTTCCTGAGTTTTCTTATATTATCGATGATGCTGATATTCGTACCTATGATACAGATTTACTGGCACTGGATGATCTGCGCCTTGGTGACGGGGTGCGCTTAGATGCCGCTTTTACCGCATTGCCAACTGTTTTAGAGGCAAAAAAGAAGGGCTATCCCATTAAAATTGTTGGTCCGGAAGCTTTGTTTATGGAGCCTTTGGCGATTGCAACGGACAAGGGTGATGCCGAACTTAATGCCAAGATAAAGGAAGCCGTTTCTGCTTTGCGTGCTGACGGAACGCTCTCTCGCTTATCTCAAAAGTGGTATGGCGGTGACCTGACACAGTGAGTATGATCTTGTGAATAATATGTCATTTAATTTCGTAGAGCGGCCATTAGCACGATGGTCGCTCTATTTCGTTGTTATCTATCTTATTTTTTTGAACTTTGATCTATCTGGCTTTGCCGAAGGTTCTGGGTTTTCAATAAATGTTGAACTTATTCGCGGCACCTTTGTACTTGGGGTTTTGTTGAATTTTTTCCTTGTGAGCAAGTTGCCTAAAACAGCACAGCTTTTTGTTACCTGGGGACAGCTTTTGGCGCTGTTTCTCTTCTTTTTTTACAGCTTCGATCTCTCTTACGAGTTTATTCTGTCCCGATTACCCCATTTGCTGGGATTTGGTCTGAAAAGTGGGTTTCTTATGGGGGCGGCACTTACGGTTTTTATCTGTGCCGTTTCTATTTTTGCGTCAACCATTCTGGCCTTGGTTGCTGCTCTTGCGCGCCTGTCAAAAAACGGCATGGCGTTGGGTATTTCAACTTTTTACATCTCTTTTTTTCGGGGAACGCCGCTGCTTTTACAAATCCTTTTGGTTTATTTGGGGTTACCGCAAGTTGGTGTTGTTCTTGATCCGATCCCGGCAGCTATCATTGCTTTGTCCCTTTGTTATGGTGCCTATATGGCAGAGATCTTTCGCGCAGGTATTCAAGCTATTCCAGCAGGACAGTCCGAGGCGGCCAGAGCTTTGGGGCTTAAAAAAAATCAAATTATGCGGCTTGTCATTTTACCCCAAGCTATCCGATTGATTATCCCGCCGACTGGTAATCAGTTTATTGCCATGCTTAAAGATAGTTCTCTGGTTTCTGTTTTGGGGGCTTGGGAGTTAATGTATATGTCCAGAACCCATGGTCGTGCAGAGTTCAAGTATATGGAAATGTTGATTTCTGCGGCGCTCATTTACTGGTTTCTGTCTGTAGGATTTGAAATCTTTCAATCCAGGATCGAAAAGAAGTACGGCAAAGGTATCGACGTCAACCATGTCTAGATCGGTTGACGTCAATATACTAGTCGTTTTGTTCTCGTTCATTCTTTCGCTTGATAATACGGGCTAAAAATACAGGAACGATAAAGACGATTACCAAAAGACGTAGAGCGTGATGCGTGGTGACAAAAGCAGGATCTATTCCCATAGATAAAGCGGCTAATGTCATCTCTGCAAAACCACCGGGGGACAGGGCAAGGATCAGCGCTTCAAACTCAAGATCAAATGCATAGGACAATGCCCCAGATACAAACAGTGTTACCGCCAGCATCAAAAATGCCATGATGATGGACAGCAACATTAAACGACCTACCTGACCAAGCGAGTACCCTGCAAAACGGGCACCCAAAGCGGAACCAAGAGTGAGTTGTAACAGGATCGTGACGATTTCGGGTGGTTCGCCTTGAACGAACCCACCAGTGTGTACAATTGCACTAAGTAAAAGTGGCCCTGTCAGCTGATACGCGGGAAATTTCGCAATCTTGCCTAGGAATAACCCGCCCAAAGCAAGAATAAGTAAAATCAGGATATCAACCGAGGACCACAAAGGGGCGCTAGTCCCTTGTTCAACTATTTCTAATCCTGACCAATAAGTGAGGAATAGCGGGATAGCCAAGAGTATGGTTGCCACCCGGCATGCGTGGGCGAGGGTCAGGGCTGGGACATCAGCGCCAGCTTCTTCGCCAAGCAGGGTCATTTCGGATAATCCACCGGGGAACCCTGCAAAAATCGCGGTCAGGCGATCCATCTTCATAAATTTACGACAATAAAACTGTGCAATAAATGTCAATACGGCAAGATAGAGTACAGCGGCGATCAGGGTTGGTATCCATTCGCCAGCACGGGCAAGAACTTCGGGAGAAAAAGTCCCGCCCAACATGACACCAAGAATAACCATAATGATCAGACGTACAGG
This sequence comes from Kiloniella sp., assembly GCF_048259265.1. Taxonomy (NCBI): domain Bacteria; kingdom Pseudomonadati; phylum Pseudomonadota; class Alphaproteobacteria; order Rhodospirillales; family Kiloniellaceae; genus Kiloniella; species Kiloniella sp. The sequence goes on from NZ_JBLXHT010000011.1 coordinate 124,063, forward strand.
TTTTGTAACGCCAACGGGAATACCTGACAGCGAGGCAATAAGGCTACCTGTCAGACATCCAAGCATCCATGGAAGCGGGAGGCCAAGTGCCCAAAACACACAGCCCCCCGTCAAACCGGATAGAAAAGTCAAAACCAGCTTAAATGCTGCCTTAGGGAGAGACACTTTCTATCCTTCACCATCATTTACTTTGAGGGCGCGTCTTCTGCGTACATCAATGAGGTTCTGTACCAATGGGGCAAGTAGCACAATAACAGTGATCCCCAAGATACTTGCCGTAATTGGACGCTCCCAAAGGAAAGAAAGCTCTCCGTCACTGATCGCTAACGCGCGACGTAGATTATCTTCCATCATCCCACCCAGAATAAAGCCAAGAAGCATTGGGGCGAGGGGGAAGTTTATCAAACGGAAGACGATGGCAAGAATAGCAACGATGACCATGATATGAATATCAAAGGTGTTAAAGGAAACGAGATAAACACCGATCAAGGAGAAGAACAGTATCAAGGGCGTCAATATCTGTTTGGGTAGAGATAACAACCGCGCAATATATGGAATCAAAGGCAAGTTAAGAACCAGCAGGATGATATTACCGATATACATGGAAATAATCACGGACCAGAACACAGCAGGTTGTTCCACAAATAGTCTTGGACCCGGTTGAACACCATATGAGATTAGCGCGCCAAGCATAACAGCCGTTGTTCCTGACCCCGGAATACCGAGTGTCAGAAGCGGCACAAACGATCCTGAGCAGGCGGCGTTGTTTGCCGTTTCCGGAGCGGCCAACCCACGCAGAGAACCCTTACCGAATTTGAGTTTTTCCTTTGCGCTGGCAAAGCTGCGTTCCATGCCATAGGCAAGGAAAGAGGCAATCGTAGCCCCGGCACCGGGAAGTACCCCGATAAAGAAACCAAGAACAGAACTTCGTCCAACAACAGGTGCTAGGTCTTTGACTTCCTCTTTACTGATTTTCATGCTGCCAAGATTACCTTTTGTGGCATCTTCAGCTTCTTTTGAAACTTTTTCTGGCTTTAGAACGACCATCAAGGCTTCTGACAGGGCAAAGGTTGCCATTGCCAACAGTAGGAAGCTGATACCATCAATTAAATCCAGAGAGCCAAAGGTGAAACGTTGAAGTCCGGCTGTTTGATCGGTTCCAATGGTCGAGAGCATCAATCCAAAGAGCGTCATTAGCACGGCAATCAGGAATTTTCCTTTTCCGGCAAAAGCGGATACAGCCGTTAGGCCAAGAACCATGAGCGCAAAATAATCTGCTGATTGAAAACTGAGTGATACCGAAGCCAGGGCAGGAGCGGCAAAAAGAAGGAATATGGCGGCGATCGTACCGCCACTAAAAGAGCTATAGGCTGCAATTGCTAGAGCTTTACCTGCGTGTCCCTGTTTTGCAAGGGGGTAGCCGTCAAATGCTGTGGCAACGGTTCCAGCTACGCCCGGCGCATTAATCAGGATTGCAGATGTTGATCCACCAAAGATAGCACCATAATAAACGCCAGCCATCAGGATCATGCCTGTTGCGGGATCAAAGCCATAAGTGATTGGGATCATCAACGCGATGGCTGAAATTGGGCCAAGCCCGGGTAACATGCCGATAAAGGTTCCTGCGAAACACCCAACAAAAACCATAAGAAGATTAACAGGTGAAGCAGCAGTGCTTAACCCTTGAAGAATACCATCAAGCATTAATTTGCTCCAAAAATAGTAAAGATCTCACCGGGCGCGAGATAAATACCCAGGAGCGTGTCGAGAATAAACCAGAAACCTACAGTGGCAGGCACTGAAGAGAGAAGGATAACGTGCCATCGTCTTTCTCCAAGTGCATAGATCCCGCCAATTAGGAATAAGACCGTGGATAACAGGAAACCAAGAGGGCTTAGTGCAAAACCATAAAAGACCATGAGGCCAATGAGGATAAACGTTTTGCCCCAATTCAATCCGCGGAAGACAGAAAGGATATCGTCTGTTTTTTCTCTTTGCGGAAGAATAAGAATAAGGAAGGAGACAATGCCTGTGAGCCAGGAAAGAGCAATTGGCATGGTTCGGGCGGTAAAAGGTTCAAGTTCATCACCGGGAAACAAGGGAATATGCCTTGCTTCCATGCCATAAGCGATTGCGAGAACCAGAAAACACAGCGCGCCCGCTTTTTCCTTGCTGAGGGTCATTATCTCCATTCCTTCTTTATTTTATTGATAAGATACTTGGCTTAGAGAAAGCCAAGTTCTTTCATAAGGTTGCCGATAATGCCTTCTTGCTCTTCAAGGAAGGTATAGAAAACGTCAGCAGGCTGGAAAACTTCGACCCAGCCATTACGGGAACGAACAGTTTCCCATTCTGGGGTGTCGTACATTTTTTCAAGTGTCGCGTTATAAGCAGCAACTTTTTCTTTGGATGTGCCTGGTGCTGCAAAGAAACCACGCCAGTTTACAAAAGTAGCGTCAATTCCCTGCTCTGTGAGCGTTGGAATTTCTGGAGCATCGTCAATACGGTTGGCACCCGTCATGGCAAGAATGCGAACCTGACCACTACGTTCTAGTTCCAATGCCTCGGAAAGGCCTGTTGAAAGTAAGGCTGTTTCACCGGACAGAAGTCCAGCCATTGCCTTGCCACCTGCATCATAAGGAATGTATTTAACTGCTTTTGGATCGCCACCAGCAGCTTTAAAAGCTTGTGCTGCTACCAGATGATCCATACTGCCACGTGCGGAACCGCCAGCGATTTTCACAGACTTTGGATCTGCTTTAAAGTCGGTCACAACTTCAGAGAAAGATTTGTATTTGGAATCTGCCGGTACAACAAAAGCTGCGTAATCACCAACAACACCGGCAACAGGGACAAGGTCACGGAAAGACTGTGGGAAAACTTTTGTCAATGAACGAATGACGATCGGTGTTGAGTTCACCATCAGGGTATCACCCTGACGTTCTGCCGTTTCAATCAGGTGCGCAATGGCTTTACCGCCGCCACCACCGGACATGTTCTCGAAAGAAGCAGAACCAAGCAGGCCAGATTTTGTCAGGGCTTCACCTGTACCACGGGCTGTTCCATCCCAGCCACCGCCGGCACCACCAGGAATTAGGAAGTGGATTTTTTCTAAGTCAGCTGCTGAAGCAGAAGAAAGTGGCATGGCCATGCCAACAGAAACAGCTGCAGCTGCCATAGATAGCACAAGACGGCGGGATAGTTTTGTTGTTTTGCCAAACATGAATTGGCCTCCGAGTATGATTGTTAATTCGATGAATAACAAACCGCCGAGCAAAGTCGGACGAGGGGAGGCATTTATATAGGAAAAATCAGTTCAGAAGTTTATCCGAGCCGTTTATTATACTGTCTCCCCAACCGCTTTTTTTATTTTTTTTGCAGCGGCCTACCATTCAATGTCACTACGCTAATCTATAAAGCTGTCACTACCCTGTCGTTAGATGAATTATTTTTATAAAATAATATGTATTTTATATACAGTTACTTACGTCAATTTTGTAATGTAATA